>CAWKZT010000027.1:0-18440 GCA_963854565.1 Acidimicrobiia bacterium | reverse complement strand
TACGGCGCGCTAGAGCTTCTTCGTCGAGTTCTATGGCCGGACCGTCAGCGGTAACAGCCTGCACGGGGCTGTGGCTATCGCCACTGCGACCACGGCCGCGACCACCGCGACGACGTTTGCGACGTCCTCCTTGATCATCATTCCCCTGATCACCTGAAGACGACTCGGCCTTCTTGGGCGCAGCATCTTTTGATGACGAGTTATCGTCACCCTTGTTGTCCCGTCCACGGCGGCGTCGATTTCGACCGCCACCTTCGCTGCCTTTGGGCTGCGAATCGTCGGTACTATTTTGTTGGTTACTAGTTGGAGCTGGGCGAGAATCGCCAATCCGCGGCGCGGATTTACGATTATCTCCAGTGTTTGACTGGCCTGAGGCCAGAGGTTCGGTCATTGTGAAAGTCCCTTCTCATCCCACACCAACTGTGGTGTGGGCGTCGACGGCTGCAACCGCAGCGAGAGGCTCGCAGCGGGCGCCATCGACAGTGATCCATTGTTTAGTTCGCCGTATTCGTCCAGTCTCAAGGTGAGGCTCGACAGCCAGGACAACTTCACTAGGGCGCAAGGCCCGTGGTTGAGTGCCCAGTTCGGCAGCTAGGGCCAGATTGCCATCGGCAGTCTGGGTAAGTGCGAGCGAGTAGATCAGCGGCCGAATATCATCGGTTACTGGTTTACCCTTTCGCACTCGGGTGACTTCGAGAACTTCGGCGGCCAAGACGCGGGCGACATAGTCGGCTGCGTCGATTTCGGTCGTGTTGATGATCTCGATGTTCCAGGTACAACTTGTTACTGCGGCCTGCAGTGAATCCATACCGGCCGGTAATTCGACCACATCTTCCACAATGACGCCATCGGGCATCGCTGCGGTAAATCGTTCGGGCAGGCCATCGATCTCTGCGGCGTCCCAATCGGGGGCCGCAGTGATATCGAGGTATTCGCAATCAGACTCGCCGCACGTAGGCAAGGCGAGTCCAAAGGAGAGCTTGGGGCGAGGGTGAAAACCCTCGGAGTAGGCCATGGGAAATCTGGCTTTGCGGAGAACACGCTCCCAAATACGCGCCATATCTCGGTGGCTTACAAACCGAATTTTACCAAGTTTGGAGTAGCGCAATCGGAGCATCATTAGATCGTTAACGTCTCCGGCTTGGACCTCAGCAATTTGACGGGCACGCCCGTCTTGGCGCCAATAATGTCTTGACCCGTTCCTTGACTGCCTCCGGCCGGAGCGGTGGCTGATGCCACGATGTGTTCGATTCCGTAACCTGTGCACGCACCGCAGTCATAGCACGGAGTCCACCGACAATCAGGGAGGCCCACCATTGCCAATGCGTCACGCCACTCTTGCCAAAGGAAGTCTTTGTGCAATCCGGCCGAGATGTGATCCCACGGAAGGACCTCGTCTTCTTCGCGATGGCGATGGACATACCAGTCAATTGACAGGCCAGCTTCGGCCATGCATTCGGTCCAGAGATCATAGTTGAAGTGCTCACCCCACTCTTGGAACACTCCCCCACGTCGCCACACCATTTCGACGACCTTGCCGATACGTCGGTCGCCGCGACTAGCAATACCTTCGGCCATTGATGCCCGCGAGTCGTGCCATTTCATCTGCACGCCACGCGCCGTATTGACTTCGTCTTTGAGTAAAAAGATCTTGCGGGAAAGTTCTTTTTCGGTGTTTTGACCAAACCACTGAAACGGCGTGAATGGCTTGGGCACGAACCCACCAAGGGACACGGTTACCGAAGCGCTGTTGTGGTACTTCTTGCCAAGCTCGACACAGTTGCGAGCCATTTCGGCGATGCCAAGCGTGTCTTCGTCGGTCTCGCTGGGCAAGCCGGTGAGGAAGTAGAGCTTCATCCGACGCCAGCCTTCGCTGTAGGCGGATTCGACGGCCCCGTAGAGGTCTTCTTCGGTAATGAGTTTGTTGATGACTTGCCGCATGCGCCAGGTGCCGGCTTCGGGGGCAAAGGTGAGGCCAGTTCGACGGGCAGACCCGATGTCGGCCGCGACGCCGACGGTAAAGGCATCAACACGAAGACTGGGCAGAGCAACAGTCACGTTGCCGCAGTTGACCGGATCATGGACGGTGTCGCGCACGATGTTTTCGATGCCGCTGAAATCGGCGGTCGAGAGTGAGGTAAGCGCTACTTCGTCGTAACCAGTACGAGCGAGGCCTTCCTGAATCATTTGCCGGACCTGTTCGGCGGGCCGTTCGCGCACAGGACGGGTGATCATGCCAGCTTGGCAGAATCGACAGCCTCGGGTACAGCCCCTAAAAATCTCGACACTTAAGCGATCGTGCACTACTTCGGTGAGCGGAACCAGCTGATTCTTGGGATACGGCCATTCGGCAAGGTCAGCGATGGTCCGCTTTTCGACGACCTCGGGTACGTCGGCGTACTTTGGGAACGTACCTACTAATTTGGCGCCGTCGTACTCGACGTCGTACATGGATGGCACATAGACGCCCGGAATCTTAGAAAGTTCACGCAACACATGGTGGCGAGCACCGCTAGAGCGCGGTGTTGCCTTCCATTCGCGTAATACCTCAGTGATCTCAGAGACCACTTCTTCGCCGTCGCCGATTACATAGAAGTCGACAAAATCGGCGAGCGGCTCGGGGTTGTAAGTGCAGTGTCCGCCTGCGGCAACGAGAAGATCGGTTTCGCTTCGCTCGTCAGCTCGTAGCGGAATACCCGCCAGATCAATGAGATTGAGCACGTTGGTGTAAATGAGTTCGGCGCTGAGGTTGAACGCAAGGACATCGAATGCTTGAGCAGGAAGGTGTGATTCGATAGAAAACAGCGGTAAACCATCGGCCCGCAGAATGGTTTCGAGGTCGGTCCATGGCGCATAGGCGCGTTCGGCTACCGCATCGTCTCGCTCGTTAATAATTTCGGCGAGTATCTGCAGGCCCTGATTAGGGAGCCCGATTTCGTAAGTGTCGGGGTATGTCAGAAGCCACGCCACCTTGTGTGGCGCATGTTCCGGCACGATAGAGCCATCTTCGCAACCGATGTAGCGAGCTGGCTTTTGGACCCGACTGAGCTTGCGCTCAAGTTCCGGCCACAGCGATTTCATGATGCATTCATCCTACAGGGACCAAACGATTCAGAGTTTCCGGGACCGCAATCTGCCACAGAACCGTTTAATTCCCATGAAATCGTTTCTTCGCCCCGCAGATGCGAAAGCAGCGCTGCGGATTACCGCAGCGCAAAAGATTATTGCCAGCGGCGCATGCGAACGTTCATGACCAACCCGATGGCTATGAATGAGACAAGGCTTGAAGAACCACCGAAACTGATGAACGGGAGTGGAATGCCGGTGACGGGCATCATGCCTGCGGTCATGCCTATGGATTCGAACATTTGGAAGATGATCATGGCCAAGATGCCGACACAAATTAAGGTGCCGAAGGAATCCTTGGCCAGTTGTGCCGCTCGCCAGATTCGCCATATGAGCAGGCCAAAGAGACCCAGAACGAGCATGCTGCCAATGAATCCGAGTTCTTCGCCAATGACGGTAAAAATGAAGTCGGTTTCTTGCTCCGGTACCAGGCCCGATCTGGTCTGATCACCAAGGCCATAGCCCTTGCCGGAAAAGCCGCCGTTTCCTATGGCGATCTGGGCTTGCCCCTGGTTGAAACCAGCGCCGGCGTCAGTAATGTCGCCATCGTAAAACACCGTGAGACGGTCTCGTTGGTAATCAGCAAGGAGCGGCGAACTAAGCACCGCCACCAGCATTCCAACACCAGTGACGGTCATAACTGCGATGTGGCTGAGGCGGGCCCCGCCTATCCACAACATGCCCATGATGATGGCGATGAATACCAAAAGGGTCCCCACGTCGGGTTGCTGCAGAATCAGCAGCATTGGAAACGCGGGAATGGTAAGTGCTACCGCTAGTTGTCGGAGGTTCAAGTCGCCATCAAATCGGGACAAATAGTTGGCCAGCATCACAATGACGGCCAACTTGGCAAATTCCGATGGTTGTATGCCAAAGCCCGCAAAGTTGAACCATGCCTGGGCCCCGTTGACCTCTGACCCCAACGGTGACAACACTGCAAGGAGTAAAACAATGCTAAACGCATAAAGAAGCGGGCTAAGCAGTCGTAGTCGCTGGTAGTCGACAAGGGCCGCCACGGTTCCCATTCCCATGCCGATAACGACGAACATCGTCTGACGCTCGAGGTAAAAGGTGTTGTAGGCGAGAGGATCCGTCCCACGGGTGGCACTGTAAATTGAGGCGATTCCGAGGCCCGCTAGCGCCACGGCTGCCAGCGCTACGAGGGGGTCAACGTGATACCACGGTGCATTTGGGTCGCGGGTGCCGTTAAGAGTGCGACTCATGATGGGGGTTCCTCGTTGAGGGCCAACTCATCGCCCGGCGCTTTGATGCCCACAATTACCGGGGCATTCAGATAGTCGAGATCGAGCGGTTCGCTGATCGGAATACTATTTGTTGCCAGTGCCTCAAATATGTTCCGCACGCCCGGGGCCGCGCTTTCACTACCGAAACCAGCCTCCTCCAGCACCATGACGATGACATATTCGGGATTTTCGACCGGGCCGAACCCGGCGAACAACGCGAAGTCCTGTTTACCGAACTTTTCCGATGTGCCCGTCTTTCCGGCGACTGCCAATAGGTCTTGCGGGTAGGTTTCGAAGGCAAAGAAGCCGGTGCCATCCTCTTGGGTCGTAACCCCAGCCAGGCCGTCGATCAGTGGATCGCGAATTTCGGGAGGAAGGTAAATTTCGCCCAATGCCCGCGGTTGGTAATCGATCTCGATCTCGCGCGTCGCCGGGTCGATAGCTGTCTTAGCGATGTTAGGTGAATACAAGGTCCCGCCATTGGCCAATGTCGCGTAAGCGTTGGCAAGTTGGAGCGGCGTAACACCCATATCTCCCTGCCCAATGGCGGTGTTTAGGGTGTCACCAGCAAACCAATTGCCTTCGGTGAACACCTCCGGAAGGTCCTCATGCCGGGCAGCTTTTAGATCCTCATCAGGGACCAAACCGGCTACCTCATAGGCCAAAGGAACACCTGTCCTTCGACCGAATCCGAACGCCCGGACACCGTCTTGGAGTGCCGTCGAGCGCACCGAAGGAGAAATCTCAAAGAACCAGGCCAGCCGATAAAAGTACACATCCGAGGAAACCGTCAGGGCCCGTCGCAGGTCGACCAGTCCGTACTCGGTGCGCTGCGCGTTCTGAAACTCGCACTTGCCACCATCGCAACCGGGAAGCGTGAAGAAGCCGGGATCGAACAACTCTGAATATTGGGTGAGCGCTCCACGGTCACTCATCAAGCCAGAGTTCATTGCCGCGAACGCGGTGAACGGCTTGAACGTTGAGCCTGGCGCGTAGAGGCCCTGGATCGCCCGGTTACTCAAAGGAGCGTGGGCGTCTTCGTTCGTTAGCGCATCAAACTGTGCGGCTGAGATGCCGCCGATGAATTCTCGCTGGTCATAGGCGGGATAGGAAGCCATAGCCAAAATTTGAGACCCATTGGGGTTGAGCACTACCGCGGCGCCGGCCGGCGCCACAAAAAAGCTGTTATCACCGGTGAGCTTGTTGTCCTCGCGTACGAGGCGTCGCGCTTCAAGTTGACTCTTGAGTTCCTCCTCTACTTCGATCTGCAAATCGATGTCGATAGTCAGCTGAACGTCGCTGCCTGGTTGGGGCGACAAAATGTCGCCATACCCGACAATTTGGTTCCTGGCATCGACGATGATTTCCTGACTTCCAGGGACCCCACGCAGGACCTCCTCGAAAGCCGCCTCAACACCTGCCTTACCAATCTCGTCGGCTGGCTGGTAGGCCTTGGCCGACGTGGCGCGCAGTTCAAGTTCGTCTTGATTGATAGGACCGATGTAACCCAGAACATGCGAAGCGGCCGCACCATACGGATAAAATCGGATCGATTCAGTCTCAATTTCAACTCCAGGAAACTGAAAATCGCGTTCCTTTAACCAAACCTTGAATTCTTCGGTAACTCCCGAGGCAACAGGGATCTTGTCAAACGGGCCATATTTGGCATCCTCTAACTCGCGAAGAATGCTGGATACTTTGGTGAGGACTCCGTTGTCGCTCAGCGATGTGGCCAACCGCAGGGCCAACTGTTCACGTTCTTGCCGTGAGTTCAATTGATCAGCCAACACAAAATTGTCGACAAACACGACCAATGTCGACTTGTTGTCAACCAAAATTCGACCCTCAGAATCGAGAATGCGCCCACGGGGGGCTTCGGTACTCAGCGTCCGATTGGTGTTACTTACCGCAGCAGCCTGAAACTGCTCCTCGTGCAGCACTTGCAATGAATACAACCGGGCAAACAGCGCAACGAACAACGAGAGGGCAACGATGCCAACCAGATTGAGGCGAAAGGCCTGTGAGTCTCGAACGGACGCCATCGGAACCTAGTTCACCACGCCGAAGCGTCGGATAGGCGTCGGTCCCTGTCGTGAACCATCTGAGAAGCACCACCGCATCGTCGTCATCAAGGGCCCGCCGAGCAAAAAACCCGCAAAGCCGGTGACGATCAGCAGTACCCAGAATCGGTCGGTATAAAAGTGATCTTCGCCCAGAATTTCACCAAACAAGACATACATTGCTACGCCCGAAGCAGTACCGATACCGATCATGGGACCCGCTACAAGCCACGACGTGTTCGCCATACTGTTGTCGAAGAACCCAGCAATGAACGCCACCACAGCGAACGTAAGAGCACTCAAGGCGTAGGGCGTTGCAATATAGAGATCCAAGAACAGGCCCAGTAAGAAGCCGACCATTGCGCCTTTGTCAGAGCCGCCGGCTAAGCCAGCGGCAACGGCCAGACCCATCGCACATTCGGCAGCAACCCCGGCAATTCGTAGCTCGTCGAACAGCGTGATCTGCAGTAACACAACAGAAATTAGTACTAGCGGTATGCGGATGAAGAGCTTCATGGCTCAACCTCTGCGTCGGGGTCGTACAACAAAACCGTGACATGACGCAGACTGCTGAGTTCACCGGATGGCTCTACTTCGAGAATTTGGGTCAACGCACCTTCGTCGACTTGGGCTGACAAGATGAATCCCACCGGAATATCAGCCGGATACAGGCTGCCATCCAAGCCACTTGTGACCACAGCAGCGCCTACCTCGATCGCGGCCAATGGATTGATGTCCTCATCGACACGCAAGGGGTTGTCCCACCTGCCTCCATGGACGATTGCCAGATCTTCTCGGGACCCCACAACTCGGATACCCACGTTAAAGGTGGGATCGACAATCAGTATCACCCGTGACCGGGTGGCATCGGCTTCGTCGATACGCCCGATTAGTCCGCCCCCAGAGATAACCGGCATCCCGACGCGAACCCCATCGTTAGTGCCCCGGTCGATGTCGATGTGAAAGTCATCAAAATTTCCGATCGATCCGTCCACCACCGTGGCGATGGTTGATGCAATGTTGCCAACATAAGAAATGTCGAGTTGCAACATGACCGACTCAAGGAGGTCAGCTGCGTTGGCCTGCTGGATAAAATCGTTACGCAGTTTGGCGTTAGCTTCTCGAAGGGCAGCAAGTTCGTCTTGATTGCCGCCGCCGGAAAATACGTCGTCCCAAACGTTACCGACGGGATCAAAGATGGTGTCACCTGCTGACCGGAACGGCTCCACAATATTGCGTGTGGTTTGTTGCATATCGGCGAATGGCCCCACGTCACGAATGTCAAGGGTCATCAAGGTGACCGATGCGATCACCAGCAGGAGAAGCAAACGAGGGCTAGAAATTCCCGCCTCGTGCGGACGATGCACTACGACCTAGTGATCGGGCGAGGAGAACAAGACGCCTTCAAGCGCCTCAAACTCTTCCAGTGATTGACCGGATCCACGCACCACCGCGTACAACGGATCTTCAGCAATGCGAATCGGCATGCCCGTTTCGTGGGCCATGCGTTCCCGCAAGCCACTGAGTAGGGCACCACCACCAGCTAGAACAATTCCTCGCTCCATGATGTCGGCCGCAAGTTCGGGCGGGGTCTTATCGAGAGTTACCTTCACGGCATCCACAATGGCAGCTACGGGCTCGGAAAGGGCCTCGCGTATTTCTTCCGTGGTGATCGTGATGGTTTTGGGTAAGCCGGACACGAGATCGCGTCCACGAATTTCGGCGTAAAGCTCTTCTTCGAGCGGCCAGGCCGAACCCATGCGAAGCTTAATTTGTTCGGAGGTACGTTCGCCTAAAGCGAGGCTGTACTCCTTCTTGACAAATTGGGCGACCGCATCGTCGAGTTCGTCGCCGCCCACGCGTGCGGACTGGCTCGCGACCACGCCACCCAAGGAAATAACCGCTACCTCGGTAGTGCCGCCGCCAATGTCAACGATCATGTTGCCGGCAGGGTGCTGAACCGGTAGTCCCGCACCAATAGCGGCCGCCATAGGCTCTTCGATGATGTAGGTAGGTTTCGCAGCGCCGGCAAATTCGGCCGCTTCTTGCACCGCGCGTTGCTCGACACTCGTAATGCCTGACGGCACACAAATAACCATGCGAGGCTTCACAAACCGGCTGGTGTGTACCTTTTGAATAAAGTACCGGAGCATTTTTTCGCACACATCGAAATCGGCTATAACACCATCTTTGAGCGGACGAATAGCTTGGATATGACTAGGCGTACGCCCAATCATGCGTTTGGCTTCGTGGCCCACGGCCAACAGTTCGCCGCTACGGGTGTTGATAGCAACTACCGAGGGTTCGTCCAAAACGATGCCCTCGCCACGGACGTAGACCAGCGTGTTGGCGGTACCCAAATCAACCGCCATGTCGCGGCTGACCATGCCCGAAAATGAGTGGAGGAATTTTGCCATCAGAAGAAACATGCGCGGGAGTGGGAAATAGGAAAAACCCCTAATGCACGTAAACAGCAGTCTAGAAGAAGTTGTAACAGAAATGCAATACCAATAATTTGGAGACGGGGGGTGGACCCTCGCCCTTTTTACAGAAGTGCGTTAGCCGAAGAAGATGCCAATTTCTCGCGCAGCCGAATCAGCGGAGTCGGACCCATGCACCAAGTTCTCTGTGAAAAGAGCGCTCAGATCACCACGAATGGTTCCGGGTGCAGCCTCGGCAGCATTGGTTGCGCCCATCATGGTCCGAACGATCTGCCATGTGTCTTCGGGGCCTTCAACGACGAGGGCGACAGCTGGTGACCGGCCGATGAACTCTACGAGACTGTCATAGAACGGCTTGCCAAGATGCTCGGCATAGTGCTGCGACGCCAAACCGGCATCGATCGTGAGCATACGCAACTGGGCAATCTTGAGGCCCTTGCTCTCGAAGCGGCCAAGAATTTCGCCGACTAGGCCACGTTCTACGGCATCGGGCTTGCAAAGTACGAGGGTCTGATTCACGTGTTCTAGGTTAGTGAAACCGCGGAGGTGTTAGTCGTTGTTGATCAGGAAATCTCGGACAGCACCAGCGAGGTACATGCTACCGACCACAAAGATTGCGTCGCCCTCATCGGCCACCAACAGCGCTCGATCAACCGCATCCTCTGGGCTATCGGCGACTTCGACGCGGGCTCCAAGGGATCGTGCCGCGTCCGCCAAAACTTCGGCGTCGAGTCCACGCGAAGATGGAGGAGTACACGCGATCACCAGATCGGCTTCCGGGGCGTGCAGCGCTTGCAACATAGCTACCGGATCGCGGCCATCGAGAAGACCAACAATGAGAAAATGCCGCCCCCCGTGGACAAAGTCCTCGCCGATGGTGCGGGCCGCCGCCTCGGCTCCATCAGTGTTATGCGCCCCATCGACCACGATGAGTGGCTTGGCATGCACCCGCTCGAAACGACCAGGAAGCATCATCGACCCAAGCGCCGCCTCGACAACATCGTCAGGCAAGGGGGCATCGAGATAGGCCTCGGTGGCTGCCAGTGCCAACGCAGTGTTTGCCCCCTGATGGTGCCCATGGAGTGAAACGAATACATCTTCGAAGTTCGAACGCGGCGTGCGAACTGACACCAAACGTCCATCGACCGCAAGTTTGTTTTGTTCGATCGCGAAGTCTTCCCCCAGGACCAGAACTTCGCTCGCGCCCTCGTTAAAGAAAAACGGTCGCACATCTATCGACTGCATACCCAAAATCGCGGTCGCCCCAGGTTTAATGATGCCGGCCTTTTCTTGGGCAATTGCCTCGCGCCATCCTGGAGCACCGTCGGTGTGGTCGTATCCGATGTTGGTGACGACAGCGACCCGGGCATCGACCACATTGGTTGCATCAGTGCGACCCAGCATTCCGACTTCGACAACGGCGGCGTCAACGGCAACGTCGGCGAAGTAGCGAAATGCCGCAGCGGTAAGCAGTTCGAAGTAACTAGGGGGATTGTATAGATGGCCGCCGACCACTTCGAGGACAGCGAGCAGTTCGGCGAAGTCGTCATCCGCGATCGACTCGCCATTGAGGCGGATACGTTCGTTAATCGATGATAGGTGAGGGCTGGAATATGTGCCGACGGTCAACCCGTACACATGCAGGAGCTGACTTATCATCGCCCCGGTGGAACCCTTGCCATTCGTGCCGGTGAGGTGCACCGCCGAGATATCTGTCTGGGGATCGCCTAGCAACACCATTAGCGATCGCATCGAATCGAGACTTAGGCCATCGCTGTGGCCTGCGGCAATTCCCTTAGTGGCCTCAAGATTAATATGCCTGTCGAGAAACGCCAGGCCGGCAGCCAGCGTGGGCTCGGTGACCATAGGGTCAGCTCGCAGCGCGACGAGGTTGGTCGCTGACGGGTTTCTTGCCCTTCACTAACGTGGGCTCAGACACGCCGAGAACAACATCTTCGGTGATAACGCAACGGCTCACATCGTCGGCGCTGGGGAGGTCATACATGACCTGCAGTAGCGTCTCCTCGAGAATGGCCCGTAAACCACGAGCACCAGTCCCTCGATTTAACGCCAAAGTTGCAACAGCATGCAATGCCTCGTCGGTGAATTCGAGCTCGACATCCTCGTAGGAGAAGAACTTCTTGTACTGCTTCACCAGCGCATTCTTGGGCTTGGTCAGAATCGAAATGAGCGCCTCATGATCAAGGTGTGCTACCGCCCCAAGAACAGGCAAACGACCAACGAATTCTGGAATCAGCCCAAACTTGAGTAGATCCTCGGGCAGCATTTGCTCGTAAAGTTTGGCAACATCTTTGTCCGCCGCCGCCCGGATGTCGGCGCCGAAGCCAACACTATTTCCGCCGAGACGACTTTCGATGATTTGTTCGATACCTGCGAATGCTCCACCAACAATAAACAACACGTTGCTGGTATCAATCTGGATGAATTCTTGGTGCGGGTGCTTACGTCCACCCTGCGGTGGCACCGATGCCTGAGTGCCTTCGAGAATCTTCAGCAATGCTTGTTGGACACCCTCACCCGAAACATCGCGAGTAATCGACGGATTCTCGCTTTTGCGGGCGATCTTGTCGATCTCATCGATGTAGATTATGCCCGTCTCGGCCTTCTTCACATCGAAGTCGGCGGCCTGCAGCAACTTGAGCAAGATGTTCTCGACATCCTCGCCAACATAACCCGCTTCGGTAAGTGCCGTGGCGTCAGCTATGGCGAACGGCACGTTCAACATGCGCGCCAACGTTTGCGCCATAAGCGTCTTGCCGCAGCCGGTCGGGCCGACGAGCAAGATATTGGACTTGGCTAGCTCTACACCTTCGGTGGAGCCCATCTTGACACGCTTGTAATGGTTATAAACCGCTACCGACAAGATGCGCTTGGCGTGATCTTGGCCAATAATATAATCGTCGAGGAACGAGTAAATCTCGCGGGGCTTAGGAAGTTCTTCAAAGCCCAACTCGGGAGTTTCGGCGAGTTCTTCTTCGATGATCTCGTTACAGAGGTCGATGCACTCATCGCAAATGTAGACACCAGGTCCAGCGATTAGCTTCTTGACCTGCTTTTGGGACTTGCCACAGAACGAGCACTTAAGTAACTCGCCACCTTCTCCGAACTTTGCCACTCCCCCAGCTCTCCTTCGTCGATCTTGACTGCCTATACGGCAGTAATTGGCCCGCTAGTGTCGACTTTATTGCGGATATCGATTACTTCGTCGATCAGACCGTATTCCTTGGCTTCAAGGGCAGTCATCACAAAGTCGCGCTCGGTATCAGCACTAATTTTCTCGACATCTTGACCAGTGTGTTCAGCCAACAACATCTCAAGAGACTTCTTGAGACGCTGAATCTCCTGCGACGCTAGTACGAGGTCGGAAACTTGGCCTTGGGCACCGGAATACGGCTGATGAATAAGTACCCGAGAGTGTGGCAGAGCCAGACGCTTGCCAGGTGTACCCGCCGCAAGAAGTACAGCAGCAGCGGAGGCAGCTTGACCAAAACAAATGGTGGCGATGTCTGGCTTGATGTACTGCATCGTGTCGTAGATGGCGAACAATGCGTTGATATCGCCGCCCGGTGAGTTGATGTACAAGCTGATGTCTTTGTCGGGATTCTCGGATTCGAGATGCAACAATTGGGCACACACAATGTTGGCTATGACATCATCAATTGGCGTTCCCAAGAAAACGATGTTCTCCTTGAGCAACTTGGAATACAGGTCGTAGCTTCGTTCGCCTCGGTTGGTCTGTTCGACCACGGAAGGCACCATGTAGTTCTGCGGTGGTGTGGTCCAGATCATGCTTCGTCGTCCCCTGCCTCATCGGCATCGTTGGTGGTTTCGGGTGGCGCTTCTGGTTCTTCGACCTCAGGCTCATCGAGCAGCGAGCGGTCAACAACGTTGCCATCCTCATCTGTCAACGTCACGCGTGCCTCTAACCATTCCATCGCTTTGCGTTTTCCGATATCGGCCTTGAGTTCGAACACGGTTCCGTGCTTGGCAAACTCTTCTCGGACGCCTTCGACATCGAGTCCCATTTGCTCGGCGATGGTTCCGTACTCTTCCTCGACGTCTGCGTCGGACGCGACGAGTTCTTCGGCCTTGGCAATGTGACGCAACGCTAGGTCGACGCGTACATCACTTTCGGCTGGTTCTCGGAGGCCTTCGCGGAGACCCTCGACACTTTGGCCAGTGGCTTCGAAGTACTTCTCGATCTCTACACCCTGTTGAGCAAGTTGCATCACGAGGTTTTGCAAACGGTTTTGCACCTCGTGATCGATAAGAGGCTGGGGTACATCACCATCGACGAGAGCAGCGAGTGCCCGGCTGGTACGTTCGCTGGCCAGAGAAACGGCCTGGTTGCGCTTGCCGGATTCCAGACGGCTCGTGACATCTTTGGTGAGTTCAGCGACGGTTTCGAATTCGGACGCTTCAGCGACGAACTCGTCGTCAAGGTCAGGCAGAACCTTTTCTTGGACCTCTTTGACCTTGACCGTGAAGGTAAGGCCCTCGTCTTGCTCTGGGTCCGGATGTTCGGCGTCGAAGGTGAGATCGTCGCCTGCGCTGGACCCCGTGAGGGCCTCGTCGATCTCAGGAACGATGCCACCGGAACCGAGTTCGTAGGTGTAGTCCTCGGCGGTTAAGCCGCTGACGTCCTCTTCGCCTTGAACAGCGGAGATATCGATCGTGACGTGGTCGCCCTTGATAGCAGCGCGCTCGACTGTGGCTAGTTCGCCGTACTGGCCTCGCATAGAATCGATGTGCTCTTGCACGTCGGCGTCGGAAACCAACGGACTAGATATTTCGACCTCGAGGGCTTGGTACCCCTCAACCACAGTAAGCGGCCGGGTCTCTACAAGTGCCTCGAAGACGATGTCGCCTTCTTCTTCACCTTCGACAATTTCGAAATCAGGAGCGCCAATGACATCGATCTCGTTGTCCCGTACGGCCTGAACATAGAACTCTGGCAGCGCATCGTTGAGCGCCTCACCGCGAGCGAATGATGTGCCAAAACGCGCTTCGAGTACCCGACGTGGCACCTTGCCCGGGCGGAACCCAGGAAGATTGACTTCTTTGGCGATCTTCTTGAAGGCCACCTCAATGGCGCCTGCCAGATCGGTCTCGGGCACCTCGACGGTGACCTTGACTATGTTTTCTTCTACTTCAATAACGGAGCTATTCACCCGGCGAAGTGTAACGCCACATTAGTCGGTGCCCGTCCTCGAACTTGCGCGAATTCCCACACTGGTTATCGCGGTCGCACCGCTACGATGTTGCTTCTAGCGGGTGTAGTTCAATGGCTAGAACCCCAGCCTTCCAAGCTGGCTATGCGAGTTCGATTCTCGTCACCCGCTCCACGCACCCACGCACCCGGTCAACGGCGACTCGACCAAGTTCCAATTGACCAGGATCAAACTTCGGACCTGGGTTGGCGCGTTATAGAAGCCACAAAACTGGCCAACAAACCCATAACGACGAGCCGCTGCACAAAATTTGGCCGATCGATCTGACCTCGCAAGGTATTTCGTGTCACAATCCTCGTAGTCCAATAAAATTTCAGGGGAGCTATCCATGGCTGTAGAGGGTTCGATTCTTGGCAATGCCGTACTGCGACGCGAAGACAACAGCTTGTTGCAAGGCATCGACAGGTACACCGACGATCTCGACATAACAGGTGTCGGACACGTGCACTTTGTTCGTTCAACGATTGCCGCCGGCACAATCACATCGATCGACATCGAGGATGCCCAGCGCTCTCCTGGCGTCATTGCCGTCTTCACTGCTGACTCATTGAGCATTCCGTCCTTTGCTGGTTTTCCTTTAATCCCCGACACACTGGGTCGGCCGCCATTGGCCGTGGGTCAAGTCCGATTCGTCGGCGACATCGTCGCCGCTGTGGTCGCCGAGACCGCTGAGCAAGCCGCCGATGGAGCCGAGCTTGTTTTTGCCGACATCGAACCAACCCAGCCTGTCATCGGACCAGCCGCGGCCATCGCCGACGGCGCCCCTCTGCTCTTTGCCGAACATGGCTCCAACGTGTGCTTCGCCACAGCCATTGGCCACGAAGACGGCGACCCCGACCCAATGGCGGGGGCCGACCACATCACCGAACTCACCATGGAGAGCCAGCGCTTGGCCGGTGTTCCTATTGAACCCAACGGTGCGCTTGTTCTCCCCGACGGCGACTCAATCACTGTTTATGTCTCCAGCCAGACGCCAATTGCGTTGCGCGAACCAATCGCCGGCCTCCTGGGAATGGACATTGCCGACGTCCGCATCATCGCTCCCGCAGTGGGCGGCGGGTTCGGCCCCAAGGCCGGACTTTACGCCGAGTACCTCATAACATGCGCCGCGGCCCGTTCGCTATCCCAGCCGGTTAAGTGGACCGAGGCCCGCAGCGAAAATATGGTCGCAATGGTGCAAGGGCGAGCGATGACGCTTACCGCCAAGCTCGGACTTAAGAGCGACGGAACCATCGTAGGCATCGACGTCGATGTACTCGCTGATGCCGGAGCCTACCCTGGCATTGGCGGCATCTTGACCTTGTTCACGCAGACCATGATCCAGGCCGTCTACGACATGCCGGTTGTGAAATTCAACGCCGTCTGCGCCGTAACAAACACCACCCCAATCGGCGCATATCGCGGCGCCGGCCGGCCCGAAGCCACTCAGGTCGTCGAGCGCATCCTCGATCTCGCTGCCGACGAATTGGGCATAGACCCGGTGGCGATACGTCGCAAGAACTTCCTTCAGCCCGAGGCATTCCCGCTTACCACCGCAGGTGGCGCCAACTACGACACCGGCGAATACGAAGCATCTCTCGACGCTGTGGTTACGGCCGCCGACTACGAAGGCCTACTTGCCATGCAAGCCGAACGCCGCGCTTCGGGCGATGTCAGCCAGATTGGTATTGGCGTGTCGGCTTATGTTGAGGTAACTGCCCCGGCCGGCCTGCACGTCGAGTACGGCAGGGTCGAAGTGCTCGCCGACGGCAAAGCTAACGCCTACGTCGGAACCAGTTCTCACGGCCAGGGTCACGAAACCGCATTCACCATGATTGTGTCGGACATGCTCGGCATTCCTATGGAGGACATCACTCTTGTCCAGTCCGACACCGACGAGATCCCTCGAGGAACCGGAACACTCGGCTCCCGTTCGTTACAGACCGCTGGCTCAGCCGTTCACGTAGCCAGCGAGACCGTACTCGATAAGGCCAAGCAGCTTGCTGCGCACCTACTCGAAGCCAGCGCCGACGACATCGTCAAAGGCGAAGGTGGTCTCCACGTCGCAGGTGTGCCGTCCAACGTGTTGAGCTGGGGCGCACTTGCCACCGCAGCCGAAGGACCCAATCTTCCCGATGGCATGGAAGCGGGTCTCGACCACGAACTTGACTTCGACGGAACCGACGCCACCTTCCCCTTTGGAGCTCACATCTCCGTAGTCGAAGTCGACACCGAAACCGGTCAGGTAAAAATGTTACGTCACGTTGCTGTGGACGACTGCGGACAAATTCTCAACCCAATGTTGGTCCAAGGCCAACAGCACGGCGGCATTGCCCAAGGAGCTGCTCAGGCCTTATACGAGGTCGTGAAACACGACGAGTTGGGCAACCCCATCACGGCCAATCTGGCCGACTACGCAATTCCATCCGCGGCCGAGTTGTGCTCATTTGAAACCAGCAACACCGAGACACCAACATTCCGTAACCCCATTGGGGCGAAGGGAATTGGCGAGTCCGGCACTATCGGTTCAACTCCCGCCATCCAAAATGCGGTCATTGATGCCGTGTCGCACCTTGGTGTAAAACACATCGACATGCCATTGACACCAATGACCGTATGGAACGCAATCAACGCGGCTAGCTAACCCCGCCGATAGAGCGTCGCTAGTTGCGAGGAGCGTCGATGAGCCCGCCGTCCTGCGTGGCACTGTGGCGAGCAATTTCGGCCCGACCAACGACCATGTGATGCACCTCGTCGGGGCCATCGGCAATACGAAGCGTACGAATATTGCAATACATACGAGCCAGTGGCGTCCACTGGGATACACCGGTAGCACCATGCATTTGAATGGCCTGGTCGATGATGACGCACACGCGCTCGGGCACCATTGCTTTCACTGCGCTTACCCAAACACGAGCATCGGCATTGCCAAGAAGGTCCATAGCCCGAGCCGCTCGTAGGACCATGAGTCGCATGGCTTCTATTTCAATCCGTGCCCGAGAAATGACTTCGGCGTTCTTGCCCAGCTTGACCAGCGGACGGCCAAAGGCTTCGCGTGACAAACCACGCTGCACCATCATGTCGAGCGCCTTTTCAGCTGCTCCAATCGAACGCATGCAATGGTGAATTCGGCCTGGGCCCAAACGAAGCTGGGAGATTTCGAAGCCGCGACCGGCACCGAGCAACATGTTAGCTGCCGGCACATGGACATCTTCGAACTTGATGTGCATGTGGCCATGGGGCGCATCGTCCTCACCGAACACATGCATTGCCCCGGCAACGTCAACTCCGGGTGTGTCCATAGGAACCAGGATTTGTGACTGCTGAAGATGCGGCGCCGCGTCCGGATTTGTGCGGACCATGACAATCATGATCTTGCATCGTGGGTCGCCAGCACCGGATGCGTAGAACTTTTCTCCGTTGATAATCCATTCGTCGCCATCGAGCACCGCGGTAGTCGAAATGTTCTTGGCATCAGAGCTAGCCATGTTCGGCTCAGTCATGGCAAAGGCCGAGCGAATCTCGCCGTTAAGCAACGGTTCAAGCCATTGCTTCTTTTGCTCCGGGGTCCCAACCCGTTCGAGAACCTCCATGTTGCCGGTGTCAGGTGCCGCGCAGTTGAGTACCTCAGATGCAATGAGGTTCTTCCCGAGTTCCTGTGCGATATAGGCATAATCGAGGTTCGACAAACCCTCGCCGGTTTCGGCATCGGGGAGGAAGAAGTTCCAAAGTCCGGCCTCTCGGGCCTTACCTTTGAGCCCATCGAGAAGGTCGAGTTGACCTTCACCATGACTAAATCGCTCAGCACGACCCTCGCCAAGACGGAAGTACTCCTCGGTTACGGGTTCTACTTCATCAGCGATGAAAGCCTTGACCTTCGCCAGCAACGGTCGAGCCTCCTCGCTCATAGCGAGTTGGTACATCTCCCCGTCGAAATCGTCGATGTTCAGTGGATGTGCTGCCATTAGAGTTCCTCTCCAAATTTGATCATTCCGCCACCGTCGAGAACATGTGTCTGTCCAGTGATCCAGCTCGACGCATCGGATGCGAGGAACAAGATTGCGAGTGCTATGTCATCGACTTCGCCGAGTCGATTCAGGGGATAATTTGCCGCCGCCTTAATTTCCTTATCGCCTTCCCACAGGAATTTGGCGAAATCGGTTTTGACAATCCCGGGGGCCACTGCGTTGACCCGCACGTGCGGTGAGAGCTCGGCGGCAAGCTGACGAGTGAGCTGCATAAGCGCCGTTTTTGTGATGTTGTAGCTGCCGATGTGCTTACTGGTCAAAAAGCCGCCGACCGATGCCACGTTGACGACCGCCCCACCCTTGGACTTCA
>CAWKZT010000026.1:0-18693 GCA_963854565.1 Acidimicrobiia bacterium | reverse complement strand
TGGCCGCCGAACGGTACTTTGCCGCTATCGATCAACTGGAGTTCATCAACGTCGAAATAGCCGAGATCGAAACCGAGATCGCGTCGGCCTCAGCGGTTGTTGCCGACGCCACGAGCTCGGTTCGAGACTTGGTTGTCTCGCAGTACGTCGACACGATGAAGGGCCCGCAGTCCGTCGACCTCGATAACATCAACCGCCACGCCCGTGGCCGAGCACTCACACGGATTGCCGCCAACGTGTACGCCGACTCCGTCGATATTTACCGAGCAGCGCGCGACATATTGACCGATCTTGAACAACGCCAATCGCAGCTTCGCGGCGAGCAAGAGTCGCTCGTTGCCGAGTTGGATGCCAGCCAAATTGAAGCCAACGACAACCTCGAACTCCTCACCGAGTTGACGGCCACGCTGCAAACAGAACTCGACCGCGCCGAAGAAGCCGAACGGTTACGTCTCGAAGAAGAAGCTCGTAAAGCAGCCGAAGAGGCGGCGCGAATTGCCGCCGAGCAAGAGGTGCAACGCCAAGCCGAGGCCGCACGCATCGCCGCTGAACAAGCTGCCAATCCGCCCACGCCGGTGCCGGTAGTGCAACCAACAAAGACCCCTGGCCAACCGACTACTGAGCCGCAAGAAACTTCAACACCTGTACCAACATCGCCACCGGTTGCAGCTACCGGTTGGGTTTGCCCCGTTGCCGGTCCAACGAGTTTCATCGACTCATGGGGGGCACCACGAGTTTCGGGTCGCTGGCACAAAGGCACCGACATGATGGCAAACACTGGCACGCCAGTAGTCGCCGTGGTGAGTGGCACAGTCGAACACCGAGGCAACAGTGTTGGTGGCCTAAGCGCACACCTCATGAGCGATACTGGCGACCGTTACTACTACACCCACCTCGATGGGTATGAGAATGTCGGGGCCGGCTGGGTCGCCCAAGGAACCGTAATTGGGTACGTCGGCATGACGGGTAACGCACCGGTCCCGCACCTGCATTTTGAATTTCACCCCGGCAACGGTGACCCAATCAATCCGTATCCGACGCTGATCGCTACCTGCTAGTACCGCGTCGGAGGCGGTCAATCCGAAGCGGTTTTTTCAGGCGCCCATGGCATGGAAGCCGCCGTCGACGTAAACCATCGAACCAGTCGTTTGCGGGAACCAGTCTGAAAGCAGGGCAACACACGCTTTGGCAACTCCCTCGGTATCGGTAACGTCCCAACCCAGAGGTGCTCTTGCTGCCCAAGCGTCCTCAAATTGTTGGAAACCCGGAATGGATTTTGCGGCGATGGACTTGATTGGTCCAGCGGCCACCAGGTTGACGCGGATCTGTTGCTCGCCCAAGGCGCGGGCGAGATAACGATTGGCTGATTCGAGTCCGGCCTTGGCGACACCCATCCAGTTGTACGCAGGCCAAGCGATCGTTGCATCGAAATCGAGTCCAACGACCGACCCGCCGTTGGGCATAAGTGGGGCGACGATTTGAGCGACGGTTTTCAAAGAGAAGGCCGAAATCTCAAAGCCAACGGAAATCTCGTCCCACGTAGGACTCATGAAATCTTCGCCAAGGCCCATTTCGGGCATGAAGCCAATGGCGTGGAGAGCACCGTCTACTTGACCATATTCGGTACGCAAATACTCTCGAACGGAGTCGACATGCTCGGGGTTGGTGACATCAAGTTCAAGAACGGTTGGCTCTACCGGCAACTTGCGAGCTGTTCGCTGGGTGAGGCGTAGCCCTCGGCCCGCACCGGTTAGCACAATCTCGGCGCCTTGTTCTTGTGCCAGCTTCGCTACACCGAACGCCAATGACGAATCGGTGAGCACACCAGTGATGAGCAGTTTCTTGCCTTCGACGATGCCCACAAGTGGGTCCTTCCTATTGGATTCAGGTCACATTAGCGAACGTCGGTAGGGTGGCGACGTGATCGAACAAATTACCGACGGACCAATGCACCTCTATGACACCGCGAAGCGGGAAATAGTTCCATTTACTCCGGGAGAAATTGTTCTGATATATACGTGCGGGATCACCCCCTACGACGCAACCCACCTAGGCCATGCGGCCACCTACCTCACCTACGACGTCTTACAACGGCGTCTGCGTGATCTCGGACACGAGACACGATGCGTCCGCAACATCACCGACGTCGACGACTCAATACTGCAGAAAGCCCGCGAACTGGGTGTGCACTATCTCGATCTTGCGGCGGCTGAGACCGCCCGATTTGACAGCGACATGGAAGCGCTCGAGATGCTTCCTTCGTGGAGCGAACCACGTGCCACATCGGCAATTGCCGATATTCGCGGCTTCATCGGCATGGTCGTCGACAGCGGCCACGCCTACACCGCGGGTGGTGGGGTGTACTTCGATGTCTCCTCCGTAGAGAACTTTGGCAAGATCTCAGGTTTCGACCGCACCGAGATGCTGCGCTTAGCGGTGATTCATGGCGGACACCCCGAGGATCCCAACAAACGCGATCCGTTGGACTTCGTTCTGTGGCAACCCTCAAAGTCGGATGAACCTGCCTGGGATTCGGTGTGGGGCCCGGGTCGACCCGGATGGCACATCGAATGCTCGGCGTTGGCGATGCGCGACCTCGACACGACTATTGATTTGCATGGCGGAGGCGCCGATCTCATCTTCCCCCATCACGAATGCGAGGCGGCGCAGTCTGAGGCAGCCACCGGCGAGCCATTCGTCCGCCATTGGATGCATCAGGCCATGGTGCACATGGCCGGAGAGAAGATGTCCAAGTCGTTGGGCAACCTGGTGTTTGTCAGTGAATTGCGCAAGACCCACGACACGCGCGCTATTCGCCTGGCGGTCATCGAGAATCACTACCGCACGGCGTGGGAATGGGACGAAACCATTATGCCTCGCGCCGATAAACGCCTGGCAGCCTGGTTGGCTGCGACCGATGGCGATGGCGGCGGAGCCTTGCACGAAGTACGTGCAGCACTGGACAACGACCTGCAAACGCCGGTAGCTGTCGCCGCTATCGATCAGGCAGCAGCGCTCGGCCAGTCGGTTCACAAAGCGGCTGCATTGCTGGGCGTAAATCTGTAACAATGGGCGCGTGCACGTGAAAAGGTCGACGCAGTGAGCAGAGATTATGGACAGCTGTATCCCGTTGCTATGGCCGTAATGCGCCCTGCCTTCAATTTTGCCTGGCGGTACGACGTCACAGGTATAGAGAATTTGCCGCAAAATGGTGGCGCCATCATGGCTCCGAACCACACGTCGGTCATCGATTCGTTCTTCTTGCCAGTGGTACTACCGCGTCGTATCACCTACATCGGTAAGGCCGAGTACCTCGACAGCTGGAAGACGAAGCACCTTTTTCCGGCGTTGGGCATGATCCCGGTAGACCGCAAAGGCGGCAACGCTGCCGCCGCGGCGCTAGATGCCGCCGCCGGCGTTCTTGATGACGGCGAACTATTTGGCATTTACCCCGAAGGCACCCGATCTCGTTCCGGTAATCTCCACAAGGGACACACGGGTGTATCTCGGTTGTCGATGCGTACGGGAGCACCCGTAATTCCTGTAGGCCTCGTCGGAATCCGCGAGGTTCAGCCTCCCGATCAACCGTTGCCGAACCCCTTCATGACCGTGGGTATTAACCTGGGAAACCCCCTTAGACACGGGCCCCACGCTGATGGCGACGATCCACGAGTTCATCGGGCTTTTGCCGATCGCCTGATGTACGAAATCTCCCAGTTGTCGGGACAAACATATGTCAACGAGTA
Organism: Acidimicrobiia bacterium; assembly: GCA_963854565.1. Lineage (GTDB taxonomy): Bacteria > Actinomycetota > Acidimicrobiia > Acidimicrobiales > JAHEJN01 > CAWKZT01. Next base: position 14,947 of record CAWKZT010000026.1, on the reverse strand, counting down.
TGCCAACAAGAAGCAGTCCACTTCGGCCGATGGCGAAGCGCCCCTTACTCCGCGCCGAAGTTCTGCCGATGTCCTTGCTGGGGCCACCTAGGCGCCGGTGCGGTGATTAACGAGGATCAATAAAGAACGATGGGATTACCTGGTTGGCGTCTATACAAGCCAACATGGCGTCAGCAGTGTCGAGGGCCTCGGCAATCGTGACATCCATGTCGAGGTACCGGTAGGTACCTAAGCGGCCAGCAAAGGTGACGTTCGCGACTTGTTCAGCGGCATCGAGATACGTGTCGAGTAGCGCATGATCGTCGTTCAAGCGGATCGGGTAATACGGCGTGTCGTCGGGTTCGCAGTACCGCGAATACTCTTTGAATGTGATCGTACGTTCGTGTGATTCCCATGGAGCAAAGTGCTTATGCTCGCTAACGCGGGTGTAGGGCACATCGAAATCGCCGTAGTTCATTACCGCGATTCCCTGGGCATCGCCGTGGCTTCGGCTGGCCTCAAAATCCAGCGTGCGGTACCCCAACCGCCCGTGGCCATGTTCGAAGTAAGCATCAAGAGGTCCGGTCCAGATTGTGTGGTCGAATCCAACTCTCCGAGCCTGGGTTAGCGGAGTAGAAAGGTGGACGGTAATGCCGGGATGATTAAGAATCGCCTCAACTATCGGTGTGTACCCATGGCGAGGAATGGCCTGGTGTGGATGATTGAAATAGGACTGATTGGTATCGAAACGGACCGGCAATCGCTCAAGAATTGACGCAGGTAGTTCGGCCGGCTCAACACCCCACTGCTTGCGGGTGTATCCGTAGAAGAACGCCTCGTACATTCGGCGACCCACAAACCGAAGCGCCTGTTCTTCAAAGTTCTGCGGGTCACTTATGGAGTGGTCGCCCAACCCATCAACAAACTCTTCGGCTTGTTGGGTGTCGAAATCGGTACCGAACAACTGGTTGATGGTGAGCAAGTTGATCGGCAGCGCGAAAATTTCATCTCCGACGGTCGTTTTGACGTGGTGGTCGTAGGGAACCAAATCGCCGAATCGATTGATGTACTCCCACACGCGTTCGTTGGCGGTATGAAAAATGTGGGGACCGTAGGTATGAACCATGACCTGCGTCTCGTCGTCGCGTTCGGTGTAGCAGTTTCCGGCTACGTGGGGGCGCGAATCAAAGACCGTGCAGCGGTGGCCAGCTTCGGCCAATTGGCGAGCAAGGACAGCTCCCGAAAAGCCGGCTCCCGCAATTGCAAACGTCGTCATGTAACAAAGAACAGTACCCGCTTGCCGGTGGCCGTATTGGCAACCGGGACTGCTTCAGAATAATGCGAAGAAAAACGCCCACTGGCCATCCGGAGCACCGCTAGAATTACCCCATGTCTGAGATTACGGTCACGCTTCCTGATGGTTCCACGCGCGCCCTTCCCGCTGGTGCCACCGGAACCGATCTGGCCGCCGAAATTGGACCTGGCCTAGCCAAGGCTGCGGTAATCATCGTGGTCGACGGTGAAGAACGCGACCTGATGGCGCCATTGTGCGACGGTCAGACCGTAAGTATCGTCGTTGCCGACTCCGACCAAGGCATGCACACAATTCGTCATTCGACGGCCCATGTGATGGCCCAAGCAATTCAGGAGATCTGGCCCGGCACACAGTTGGCCATTGGTCCGCCCATCGAACACGGTTTCTACTACGACGTCGAATTGCCAGGCGAAAAAACGCTTTCCGAAGACGACCTCGATGCTATCGATGCCAAAATGCGAGAGATCATTGCGGCAGATCAACCCTTCGAACGCCACGAATTGTCCATTGCCGAGGGGCTCGACAAGTTCTCAGATCACTTGTACAAGCACGAGATGATCGAACGTATTGCGGCGGGCACTGGTGCCGACGAAGACTCGGGCGAAGTCAACGGTGAGATCATCAGTTACTACGCCAACACCGAAGCCTTCCTCGATATGTGTGCTGGTCCACATGTGCCGTCCACGGCACGCCTCCAACACTTCAAGCTGCAAAAGGTAGCGGGTGCCTACTGGCGCGGTGATGTCGACCGACCGATGTTGCAGCGAGTTTATGGCACTGCCTGGGCTACCAAAAAGCAGTTGCGGCAACACCTGGCCATGCTGATCGAAGCCGAAAAGCGTGATCATCGTCGGCTCGCGACCGAACTCGATCTGGTGTCATGGCCCGAAGAACTTGGACCGGGCCTGGCGGTTTGGCACCCCAAGGGCGCCATGGTCCGTCGCATCATGGAGGACTACAGCCGCGACCGTCACGAACACGGTGGTTACGAGTTTGCTTTCACCCCCCACATAGCGAAGTCGGTGCTCTGGGAGACCAGCGGCCACCTGGACTTCTACGCCGACGGCATGTATCCGCCGATGGAAATGGATGGGGCGAACTACTACCCCAAGCCCATGAATTGCCCGTTCCATGTGATGATTTTCAAGTCACAACAACGGTCCTACCGCGAACTGCCGATGCGATTGTTCGAGCTAGGAACGGTCTATCGCTACGAGTTATCCGGCGCCGTACATGGGTTGCTACGCGCTCGCGGTTTCACGCAGGACGATTCCCATATCTTCTGTACCCAAGAAGACATCCAAGACGAGCTTGCGTCGCTGCTTGAGTTTGTCTTGTCGGTTCTTCGGGCGTTTGGCTTCGACGAGTTTCAGGCCAAGCTTTCTACTCGTCCACCCGAGAAATCAGTAGGCGAGGATGCGCTTTGGGACCAAGCTACCGATGGTTTGCGAGCTGCCCTCGAGACGGCGGGGATCGACTATGTGGTCGAAGAAGGTGGTGGCGCGTTCTACGGTCCGAAGATCGATGTCGATGTCCGTGATGCCATCGGCCGTTCATGGCAATTGAGCACTATTCAGGTCGACTTCAACCTTCCTGAGCGTTTCGAACTCGAATACGTAGCAAACGACGGCACCCGCAAACAACCCGTCATGATTCACCGAGCGCTTATGGGTTCGGTCGAACGTTTCTTTGGCGTCCTGCTGGAGCATTTCGCGGGCAATTTCCCCGCGTGGCTTGCTCCAACCCAGGTGCGTGTACTTGGCGTTGGTTCCGATCACGACGATTACGCTGATTCGGTTACTGCGCAACTTCGCGAGGCGGGGTTTCGTGTCGATCAGGTGCCCGCCGAAGATCCCCTGGGTAAGCGGATCCGTAACGCCAAGATGCAGAAACTCCCTTACATATTGGTTGTGGGCGACGATGATGTTGCCCATGGAACCGTCGGGGTGAACCCTCGTGGCGGAGAAGTCGACCGAGATGTAGTGGTAGCCGATTTCATAGCCCGGCTTCGTTCCGAAGTCGACGACCACAGCTAAATATGCCTATCGAACGCATGTGGGCAGGTTGGCGTAATGCGTACGTGACCGACACTGCTCGCGTCATGAAGGCGCCCGAAGAGCACACCTTGTTCGAGGCCATCTTGGACTCGGGCATTCCCGACGACGAGACCTATATCGTTTCACGTGGCGCGACCTGCTTTACCATTCTGAACCGCTACCCCTACTCCTCGGGCCATTTGCTAGTGCTACCGCAGCGCGGCGTGGCCGATCTCGACGATCTCACCGCCGACGAATTCACTGAGCTTTGGGCCACTGTGAATACAGCAGTGCGTGTAATAAAAGCCGTTTATTCGCCTGATGGTGTCAACCTTGGTCTCAACCTGGGCAAAGGTGCTGGTGCGGGAGTGCCTGACCATCTCCACGTTCACGTTTTGCCTCGTTGGCTCGGTGACACCAACTTCACGGTTGCAATCGCCGAAACGAAGGTCCTGGCCGAAGCACTCGATGTGACCTACGAACGTCTCTGTACCGCGTGGCCTTCGCCAACGGAGGATTAGCCTGTAATGGTGGACGAACAGTCAGTAAACGAAGCAAATGAAGACGAGTTGATCGAAGAACCTGTCGATCAACTCCCGGACGATCTTGACTTGAGCACACTCGAATTGCCGTACTTCTTCGCGAACAACACGCGGCGAAAGATTCCTGCCGCGTTGTATTTCGCGACCGCCGCTGTGTTTATTGCCCTGTGGGCCTTCGCCGATTCAAATGCATTGGTCAATGTGGGAATGCTTGTTGCCGGTCTCGGTCTGGTGGCCTTTGGGATCTACAGCTGGGTTGGTGCCTGGGACCTGACGGTCGACGAAGCGGATGCCCTAGCCATCGCCGGCCAAGAGCTTGGTTTCGTCATCGGGCATGCCTCGGCGCAATTGGCATGGAGGGGATGGACAGTGCGTCCTACCTGGCGTGTTCTGGTGTATTCGCCTGAGGATCAACCCGAGCGTCGTGGGTTGGTTTGGGTCGATGCCGTAAAAGGCGATGTGCTCAATGTAATCAACGAAGCAAATCCCGAAGACTGGTCCAAGTTCGACCTGTAGCGCCCAACCGGCGAAGAGCAAGAAATATAGAGCTAGAGTTGTCCTATGTTTGATGGAAACTGGCGCGACCCTGTTGCCAAAGTCACTGACCCTGTGGGGCGAGGCTTGAGCCGTCTGGGTGTTTCCGCTGACATGCTGACCACCCTCGGCATCGTGACCGCCGGTGCGGCGGCATGGGCCATTGGTGACAATCATCTTGGCCTGGGCTTTTTCTTGATGATTCTTACTGGTCTTCCTGACCTCCTCGACGGTGCGGTCGCGAAGGCTTCGGGCACCTCGTCGGTCCGCGGGGCGTTTTACGATTCGACCTCGGACCGCATCGCCGACGCCCTTACCTTTGGCGGAGTTAGTTGGTATCTGGCTTCGAACGAGCCGGGCCGAATCTCTTTGCTTCCTGTCGCCGTGATGGGTGCGGCGATGCTGATTTCTTACCAGCGCGCTAAGGCCGAGTCGCTTGGTTTTGATGCTAAAGGCGGCATCATGGAACGCGCCGAACGGTTCATTGTGATGTGCATTGCGCTGGTGTTCAACCAGTTCTTGATTCCTATTCTTTGGGCCATGTTGATACTCACGTTAATTACTGCGGTACAGCGTTTTGCCAAGGTGTGGAAGCAGGCCACCGTGCTTCAGCCAGCGCCATCGGTTCGTTTGGGTCGTAGTCCTCGTGCTGACCGTCGCCCCCGTGCCCGGCGCGCCGAACGTCTCGAAGCAATGCGTAGTCGTCGCACCGAAACCCGCAACGCTCGCCGCCGTTAAAACGGAGCAGCATTCATTATGGTCGATCGGTCCTATGCGCTTTACCGGGCGGGGTCACTGGCGGCTCGGACGGTTCCCGGGCCCCTGGCTGACGCTTTCGCAGAGTTGGGCGGACGCGCCGCGGTCAACGCAAGCCCGGCCAAGAAGGCGCTCGTTGAAAAGAACATTCGGCGGGTGGTTGGTGCCGAGGCACCACAGCGTGAAGTGGATCGTTTGGTGCGGTTGTCGTTTGCCGACTACGCGCGCTATTACTCGGAGTCGTTTCGGTTACCGGACATGTCAGCCGAAGAGATCGACGCGGGGTTTACTTGTGAGGGCGTCGAGCATGTTGTCGAAGCAGTTGCGACGGGGACGGGTCCGATCCTGGTCTTGCCCCACCTTGGTGGGTGGGAATGGGCCGGCTTTTGGTTGAGTCTGGTTCCGCGGGTCGAGGTGACGGTGGTAGTAGAACCACTGCAGCCCCCCGAACTACACGATTGGTTTGTCAAGTTCCGTGAGGCCATCGGCATGAATGTTGTGCCGCTGGGTCCCGACGCAGGCAAGGCGATCTTGCGTGCAATTAAGGCTGGGCACGTTGTTTGTTTGTTAAGTGATCGCTCGGTAGGGGAGGGAGCGGCCACTGAAGTCGAGTTCTTTGGCGAGGTAACGAAGCTTCCGATGGGTCCCGCAGCGATCTCGTTGCGCACGGGGTGTCGTTTGCTGCCCACAGCCGTCTATCACACCGAATATGGCGTTCATGGAGTGGTCCGTCCGCCCGTGACCTTTGAGCGAACCGATAAACGGTTGCGTCAAGACATCACCGCTTACACCCAGAAGGTAACGCACGAACTTGAGGGACTCATTCGTCGTGCGCCCGAACAATGGCATCTGATGCAACCCAACTGGCCGTCAGATGTTGTTGAAGACGGCGCTGATGGTTGACCTGCGCTGGCGCACCAAACGACCGGACGGCCGTGACACACTCAAGATCGGCATTATCTGTCCGTATAGCCTTACGTTGCCGGGCGGTGTACAAGATCAGGTTCTGGGTTTAGGGCGCGCCCTACGCAACCGGGGGATTGATGCACGTGTTTTGGGGCCCTGTGATGGAGCGCCACCCGATGCCGCGGTTACCCCACTTGGAAACAGTATTCCTACCTCGGCTAACGGGTCTATAGCTCCTATCGCGCCTGACGGTCCAGCTCAGTTACGCACCGTTCGGGCCCTGCGTGAAGAACGATTTGATCTGTTGCATCTTCACGAACCACTTTCTCCCGGGCCCACCCACACTGCGCTGGTCATGCACCCGGCACCTATTCTTGCGACGTTCCACGCGGCGGGAGAATCAGCGGCCTACAAATACATGCAACCGATCGTTCGATCCTTGTCGTCTCGTATCGACGGTGCCTGTGCGGTGTCTGAACAAGCTCGGCTCATGGCGCGTGGTGCCCATATGAAGTCCGACATCGTGGTCGACATTGTGTTTAACGGTGTCGAAGTTGCGCGTTTTGCGAACGCGCAACGGAGCCCTACCGAGGGCCCAACAATCCTTTTCCTTGGACGACATGAGCCCCGCAAAGGCCTCCGTACGTTGTTGGAGGCGCGGAGCGAACTGCCCAGCAATGTGCACCTATGGATTGCTGGTGTAGGGCCCGAGACTGAAGAGTTGCGTTCCCATTTTGGTGATGACGGGCGCACCCATTGGCTTGGTCGAATCACCGAGGCCGAGAAATTGCGCCGGATGCGTGCCGCTTCTGTTTTTTGTGCCCCAGCGTTAGGTGGCGAGTCATTCGGCATTGTGTTACTTGAAGCTATGGCTGCATCGACCCCGGTGGTTGCGTCGAACATCGATGGGTATCGGGCCGTCGTTCGTGATGGAAAGGATGCCATTTTAGTGCCGCCGGGTGAGGCGGGGGCCCTGGCACAGGCCCTACGGACGGCGTTGTTCGATGACGTTGAGCGCAATCGAGTGATCGCATCGGGCCAAGAACGGTGCCACGAATTGTCGATGGCTAATCTTGCTGGTCTTTACGTGGACAAATATCAGGCAATGCTCGCTAACGTGACGACCTAATGGTTTGTTACCACCCCGTTACACTGGTAGCGGTATTGTCTCGTCTTGCTCGTCGGAAGGAAACCACATGATCATCGTGATCATCATTTTAGTTGTCGTTGCTGTGCTTCTTTTGTTCCTAGGAACGCAATACAACGCGCTTGTTCGACTTCGTAACCGTGTCGAAGCAGCCTGGGCCCAGATCGATGTGCAGTTGCGCCGTCGTTACGACCTCATCCCCAACCTGATCGAAACAGTCAAGGGCTACGCGGCCCACGAAAAGGACACGTTCGAAGCGGTCATAGCGGCCCGTAATGGAGCGGTCGCCGCCGCTAACCCGGCCGATCAGGCCGAAGCAGAAAATATGCTTACGGCCACCTTGGGTAAGTTATTTGCCCTTCGTGAGGACTACCCCGAACTGAAGGCCAACGAGAACTTCCTTAAGTTGCAAGAAGAGCTCACGGCCACCGAAGATCGCATTGCCTATAGCCGGCAGTATTACAACGACGCAACACTCAAGTACAACAACAAACGCGAAACCTTCCCGTCCAATATCGTGGCAGGCATGTTCAACTTTGGTCCCCGCGAGTACTTCGAGACGGTCGGCGACGCTGCCGAACCTGTTCAGGTTCAGTTCTAATCGTGACACGTACCCGTCTTACGGTTGGCAGTACCGCGGCTCTGGGGGCGGCGTTGGTTATAGCAATCGCGAATGGGCTATCACTACCCTCAGTCATCGCTTTATTGGCTGGCCTCGTCGTGGCCGTGCTCATTTGGTGGTGGGGAACTCGCAACCCAGCGGGACAACTCATCGAGCGAGTTCGCGCCGAGCCAGTGGACCTTGTCCAGAACGAACGCTTGGCGCACGTGGTGCATGGTCTCTGCCTGTCTCACGGCATAGCCGAGCCCCGGTTGTGGATCATTCCTACGCACTCCCGCAATGCCATGGCGGTGGTAGATCGGTCCGGTTCACACTTGGTGTTTACCAAAGGTCTTTTGGCCGAGGTTGATCGATTGCAACTCGAAGGCTTGGTAGCTCACCTGCTTGTGCGTTTAGGCAAAGATGATATTGCTGAGGGAACACGAGCGGCGGCACTTACCACCCGAACACCTTGGCGCTTGTTGCCCATCGGCCCGTGGCTTGTTGGTGAGTCGCAACACATCGTCGATGTCGACATGGATGCGGTAAGTCTGACGCGTTTTCCACCCGGTCTCATTGGCGGTTTGCAGATACTCTTCCGCGGTGAGACCGCGATAGAGTCCGCCAGTCCATCAATTTCTCATTTGTGGATCGACGATCGTTTCGGCGGCACTGATGCGATCTATCATCCTCAATCGATCGCTCTGGCTGATCGAATCGAAGTCCTTCAGGAGCTCTGAACCTTTTCGTGAATCGTCGTATTATGGCCGTGTGCGCGGTCACTGTTGTCTTTTTTGCGGCCGCGTGTAGCGGCGGTGATGGTCCCGAATTTTCTGACGAGGTCATTCCTCCAACAGAATCCACGGTTGAACCGACGGTCGAAACAGACACCTCGGCCGGAGAGTCCGATGAGACTCCAACACCAACAGCTGAACCCGTGGGGCCACTAAGTCCACTCACCGGACTGCCTGTTGCTGATGCTGGACTTTCTCCGGATCGTCCGCCGTTGATGGTCAAGATCGACAACTCGCCCGATGCTCGGCCCCAAGAGGGTCTTAATAATGCCGATGTAGGTATCGAGCTTCTGGTCGAGGGAATCACCAGACTGGCTTTGGTTTTTCATTCCGACGGTGCGGAGACCGTGGGGCCGGTTCGTTCGGGACGTAGCAGTGATCCTGACTTGGCGGGAGTATTCGGGACCCCACTGTTTGCTTGGTCTGGAGGAAACAACACTGTTCGCGGCGAGGTTCGCAACGGTGAACTTGCCGGCAAACTCTACGACGTGGGTGTCGACCAGTCGCCTTCGAGTTACTGGCGGGCAGGCGCGCCGCGCTTAGCCCCACATAACTTGATGACTAGCACTGAGAACCTTTACGCTCTGGCTCCCGAAAATCTCGGCCCGCCCCCGGTCATCTTTGACTACCGGGCCGAGGGTGACAACTTGCCTGCGGCGGCAGAAGCTATCCCTGGCGTAAAAATTAGTTGGCGCGGCGGCGTCAATGTGCACTACGTCTGGAACGAAGACGTGGGCGGATGGAGTCGGTTCCAAAGAGGAACGCCCCATCGCGACGCAGCAGGCGTCGTTGTATCTCCACCCAACGTGTATCTACTGACCACCCCTTACGGAACTTCCGCGGCATCGCCGTTGTCGCCTCAGGCTCTGTCGGTCGGATCCGGAGCGGCCGTGGCTCTTACGATGGGCTCACAAATTACCGGCACGTGGTCTCGCGATACCGCCAATTCGCCTTGGGATATCGTCGATGTATCGGGCGAGGATATTGGCCTCACGCCCGGGCGTACGTGGGTTGCCATGCACGAAACTGATGATGTTCGAATTCTCACCCAAGACGAGGCCGATAATTTGTTGGCTCTCGTCCAATAAGGACTTCTACAATAAAACTATGACTGATCAAGATCTCTCCCGTGCCACCGGAACCTTTCGCGTAAAGCGGGGTCTGGCCGAAATGCTCGAAGGTGGCGTCATCATGGACGTCGTCAACGCTGACCAAGCTCGCATCGCCGAAGACGCGGGAGCAGTAGCCGTAATGGCCCTCGAACGCGTGCCGTCCGATATTCGCCGCGATGGCGGGGTAGCTCGCATGAGTGACCCCCGCATGATCAAAGAAATCCAGGAGTCGGTCAGTATTCCGGTGATGGCTAAGGTTCGCATTGGTCATTTCGCCGAGGCACAAATGTTGCAGGCGATGGATGTCGACTACATCGATGAGAGCGAAGTTCTTACTCCCGCCGACGAGACCCACCACATCGACAAATTTGCCTTTGATATTCCGTTTGTCTGCGGTGCGTGCAACCTGGGCGAGGCCTTGCGTCGCATTAGCGAGGGAGCATCGCTTATCCGGTCGAAGGGCGAGGCAGGCACGGGCAACGTTGTCGAAGCTGTTCGTCATCTTCGTTCGATCCTGGGTGACGTTCGCAAGCTCACGCTGGCGGACTCTGCCGAACTCTTCGAGTGGGCCAAGCAGTTGCAAGCCCCACTTCCACTTGTTCAGGAAGTCGCTGAGACCGGAAAGCTCCCTGTGCCATTGTTCTGTGCCGGTGGCTTGGCTACCCCTGCCGACGCTGCCCTAGTGATGCAGCTTGGTGCCACCTCGGTATTCGTTGGTTCGGGCATCTTCAAAAGTTCCGATCCCGCGATTCGGGCGAAGGCCATTGTTGAGGCAACGACCAACTTCAATGACCCCGATGTGCTTGTTCGTGTCAGCACCGGATTGGGCGAGGCCATGCCGGGTCTCGAAATTTCTGGCCTCGAAACCACCTTTGCTGATCGCGGCTGGTAATTCTTGTGCCCAATGGAGAGCCCCCCGGTGGGTGTCAAGGTTGGCGTTCTAGCGCTGCAAGGAGCTTCGCGGCTTCATCTTGAGACTCTGGCTTCGATTAATGTCGACGCTATGCCGGTCAAACACCCGGACGATTTGGCGGCTGTAGATCGTCTGATCATCCCCGGTGGTGAGTCCACTACCATTTCGAAGTTGCTGGAGTTCAACGGTCTTCGGATGCCAATAGCGCAACGTATTGCCGGCGGTATGCCCGTCCTGGGTACCTGCGCCGGCATGATCTTGTTGGCCACCGATGTGTTTGATGGTCGAATCGATCAGCGGTCCTTTGGTGCCATTGATGTTTCGGTGCGGCGAAACGGCTGGGGACGACAACTCGACTCTTTCGAGGGCGACATCGAGATGCCCATGATTGGTGACCCATTTCATGCGGTGTTCATTCGCGCACCGCGGATCGAACGCATCGGAGTCGATGTCGAGGTTCTGGCCACAATTGATGGCGAAGCGATCGCCGTACGTCAAGCCAATGCGATCGCGACTAGTTTTCATCCTGAGCTCACCGACGACACCCGAATTCACCGATGGTTCGTCAACGAATTTGAAATCGACTACTAAGGGGGTTGCGTCATGTCAGGGCATTCCAAATGGGCAACAATTAAGCACAAGAAGGGCGCTACCGACGCCAAACGTGGAAAGTTGTTTGCCAAGATCATCAAGCAGGTCGAGGTTGCGGCCCGCCAAGGCGGTGGCGACCCCGACGGTAATCCCACGTTGCGAACCATGTTCCAAAAGGCGCGTGACGCGTCGGTCCCACTGGACACGATCGAACGCGCCATCAAGCGCGGTACTGGCGAGCTAGAAGGCGTCAATTACGAGGACATTACTTACGAGGGGTACGCCCCCGCGGGTGTGGCATTGCTGGTCGACACCCTGTCGGACAATCGCAATCGCACCGGCGCCGAAATGCGGGCTCTGTTTACGAAGAACGGCGGTGGTTTGGCGAAACCCGGCGCCGTTTCGTGGCAGTTCAGCCGGCGAGGCATCGTGTTGTTATCCAGTGACCTCGATGAAGACGAGATCATGATGGTGGCTCTTGAAGCAGGAGCCGAAGACATGACACTCGATGGCCAGTTCTGGAATCTCACGTGCGATCCCACCGATTTGCCGGGCTTACGGGATGCTCTCGACGAAGCAGACGTTAAATATGAGTCAGCAGAAGCCTCCATGGTCCCCAGCGAAACCATCAATCTCGACTTAGCTGATGCCAGATCTGTTCTGCGTATGGTCGATCTTCTTGACGATCACGACGACGTCCAGGATGTCTTCGGTAATTTCGACATTTCCGACGAAATCTTGGAACAACTCGCCGACGAAGAGTAGTTTCGGTTCGTCCCTGCATGGAAGCGATACGCGCGATAGGGTTACGTACGTATGTTCGTACTTGGTATTGATCCGGGCCTGACCCGCTGTGGTTATGGCGTTGTGCATCAACCAGGCCGCCAACCCCGTGCCGTTGCTGCTGGTGTAATCACTACGAGTAAACATGATGCCGTGCCAACGCGGTTGGCCGAGATGCAAGCCGAGATCCGAGCGCTTATCGCCGAATATTCGCCGTCCGTTATAGCGATCGAGCGGGTGTTGTTTCAGGTCAACGTCAGCACGGCAATGAGTGTGGGTCAAGTCAGTGGCATTGTTATGGCCGAGGGCGCTGCTCGTGGGTGCGAGGTAGTCGAATACTCACCCAACGAAGTCAAGAGCGCGGTTACAGGGTACGGCGCGGCCGATAAGCAACAAGTGGAGCGCATGGTGCAACAACTCATCGGGATCGATAAGCCCCTCCGACCAGTCGATGCTGCCGATGCTGTCGCTGTTGCCCTGTGTCACTTAGCGCAGATGCCTATTGTTGTGGCTGGCCGCCGATGATTATCGCATCACTTCGAGGCACACTCACCGAACGCAACGAGGCCAGCATCATCATCGAGGTTGCGGGTGTCGGTTATCGGGTGACGGTGTCGCCGTCCACCGTCGTGAAGTTGGGCGAACTTGGCCAAGAGGTTTTTGTTCAGGTACATCACCACATTCGCGACGACGCCCAGTCATTGTTTGGTTTTCTTAGTCGTGACGAGCGCCAGACGTTCGAGGCACTGATTAGTGCCCATGGGGTCGGCCCGTCGCTGGGTCTGGCCATATTGTCGGTACACGAACCAGTTTCGTTGGTTCGGATTCTGGCCGACGACGACGTTGCGGCTCTGTGTCTTGTGCCGGGTGTCGGCAAGAAGACCGCGGCCCGTCTGTTGGTCGAACTCAAGTCGAAGCTCGACGCGGGCGATATCACCACCGTCGTAAGCAACCCCGGAGTGGCTAACGCACCACATTCAGCCACCGCCGATGTGCAACAGGCCCTGAGTGAATTGGGTTACACCCCCGACGAAATTCGGTCGGCATTAAGTGATATTCCCGCTGATGTTGACTCCTCGCAACTTCTCAAACACGCGCTGCGAGCGCTAGCGTCTCGCTGACATGGCACGCGAAGAATTATTGAGGTCCGAGGAAACCGATGCCGATCTCCAAACGGCGTTGGGCGACACCGCACGCCTCGACGAACCCAACTTGCGCGACGAGGTCGGACTACGGCCAACGACGCTCGAAGACTTTGTCGGCCAGGCCGAGCTAAAGGAACACCTCAACATCTTGTTGGGTGCGGCGCGCCAACGTGAACAGACGGCTGATCATTTGTTGTTTGCCGGTCCGCCGGGCCTTGGAAAGACGACGCTGGCGCACATCGTTGCCTTCGAAATGGGCGTCGAGTGTCACACCACTTCTGGTCCGGCGCTCGAACGGGCCGGCGATCTTGCCGCCATTCTCACCAAACTGGGCGACGGCGATGTGTTGTTCATTGACGAAATCCATCGCTTGCCTCGCACCGTTGAAGAAGTCCTGTATCCGGCCATGGAGGATTTCGAGCTCGACATTGTGTTGGGCAAAGGTCCCGCGGCCCGGTCGATCCGCTTGGAACTGCCGAACTTCACTTTGATTGGTGCCACGACCCGTACTGGTCTCATCGCCAAGCCACTGCGCGATCGTTTTGGTCTCGTCTCGCGCCTCGAGTTTTACGAAGTCGAAGATCTTGATGCCATTGTCACCCGTGCCGCAACCATTCTCGATGTCGACATTGATCGGACCGGCAGCTATGAAATCGCTCGGCGGGCCCGAGGCACGCCGCGTATCGCCAATCGTCTTTTGCGTCGGGTTCGCGACTATGCCGAGGTGAAGTTCGACGGTAAAATTACCGCCGACATTGCCCACGACGGCTTGGCTATCTTTGGTGTCGACGACCGGGGTTTCGACAAAATCGACCGAGGGATATTGCAGGCCTTGTGTGGTCGTTTCGGTGGTGGGCCAGTCGGCTTGTCCACGCTGGCGATCAGTGTGAGCGAACCAACCGAGACCCTCGAAGACGTCTACGAGCCATTCCTAATCCAGCAGGGAATGCTGATGCGCACGCCTCGCGGCAGGGTGGCCACACCGGCGGCCTGGGAGCACATGCAAATTACACCCCCCTCACCGGTCACGCCGGCGTCGCAAACGGATCTATTCACGCAAGACTGATCGACCTATGGGTCCTGATCAACGAACAAAGCGCGCCGGGCTTGGCCCCGACGACTTTGACTACGAACTTCCGGCTGATCGCATCGCCCATCAACCGATCGAACCCCGCGATGCTGCTCGACTCCTTGTCGCCCCTGCCTCTGGGACCGTGTTGCACCAACACATCACCGATCTGCCTGATCTGCTGCAGGACGGAGACCTGTTAGTGGTGAACGACACGCGGGTATTGCCCGCTCGCGTCATCTTCCAAAAAGACACGGGTGGCAAGGTCGAGATTTTGTTGCTTGATGCTCGAGACGATGGCCAATGGGAGTGTCTTGTTCGGCCTAGCAAGCGCACGCCTCCGGGTACATGGGTTCGTGCGGGTGACGATTTCGCGGCTGTGGTCGGTGAAGATTTGGGGGAGGGCCGACGGCTCATCCAATTCGAAACCGATCACGATCTCTTGGTCGCGCTTGACGCGCACGGACAAATGCCACTCCCGCCGTACCTCAACACCGTCCTCGACGATCCTGAGCGCTACCAGACCGTGTACTCCGAGCGTCCGGCATCGGCCGCAGCGCCAACAGCTGGCCTCCACCTCACCGACGAGGTACTGGGTCAATTAGCAGCCAAGAACATCGAGTTGGCTCGAGTCGAACTCGTCGTGGGTCTCGACACGTTCCGACCGCTCAGCGCCGCGAGTCTTGATGAGCACATAATGCACACCGAGTCTTACAACGTGTCG
>CAWKZT010000025.1:0-19070 GCA_963854565.1 Acidimicrobiia bacterium | reverse complement strand
CACCCGCTCGATTGTCCCATCTGTGACAAGGGCGGCGAATGCCCTCTGCAGGATCAGACCATGGAGTTTGGTCCGGGCGAGAGCCAGTTCCTCGAAATCAAACGCACCTACGAGAAGCCGATCGCAATCAGCGACATTGTGTACCTTGACCGTGAACGCTGCATTTTGTGTGATCGTTGCACCCGTTTTGCCGACGAAGTTGCCGGCGACGCACTCATCCAATTCCAGGGACGCGGCAATCACACCCAGGTCAACACCTTCCCGGGTGAACCATTTTCTTCTTACTTCAGCGGCAATACCGTGCAGATTTGCCCGGTTGGTGCCCTCACGGCCAAGCCGTACCGCTTCAAGGCCCGTCCTTGGGACTTGCAAAAGACCGATTCCACCTTCCCCAACACCATGGGCGATCGCATCGAAGTCCACTCGTCACGCGATCAGGTATTACGTCTAATGGGCGTGGATTCCGACGCCACAAACTGGGGTTGGCTCAGCGACCGTGACCGTTTCTCCTTTGAGGCGCTCAACCACGAAGATCGCTTGCGTAGCCCACTTGTGCGGGGCGATTCACTAGGAAATACTGACGAGACCGGCGAGGAGTTGGTAGCCACTAGTTGGGCCGTCGCCCTCGAGTTGGCCGCCGCCGCTCTGCGCTCGGGTGAGCCCAATTCCATTGGTGTCATCGGTGGGGCACGTCTTGCGACCGAAGACCAATATGCCTGGGCCAAGTTGGCCAAGGCTGTCATCGGCACCGACAATGTCGATGCCCAACTCGACGACGGGTTGCCCGCCGGTTTGATTTCGAGTTTGCCCCGAGGAACCGTCGATGGTGCCACCGCCAAGGGTTCCGCGGTCGTGCTGCTCGCCGACGATCCCAAAGAACAATTCGGCACCCTCTATCTTCGTCTGCGTCATGCATTGCGCAACGGCGACATCACCTTGGTTGAGCTTGGCCCCACCAAATCGGGATTGGCCAAGCTTTCCACCGTGCACGCGCAGCCAGTATCAGGTCAGGTTGGATCGGTAGCCGCCGCGATTGTCTCCGGGACGATCGACCAAGCTGTCGGGGGAGTACAGCCCGATACGTTGGCCGCCGCGGTCGCTGCGCTCGACGGACGTGAAGTCACCGTCATCGCGGGGCGCTCATCGCTGGCTGAATCGGCGGCTCCCACCATCGACGCTGTTGCGGCATTGGCCACACTCCCCAATGTTGCCTTCTTGTTCGCCGGACGGCGAGCCAACTTGGCAGGGGCCATCGACATGGGCTTGGCTCCAGGCGTACTGCCTGGCCGGGTTGGCCTGGCCGAAGGCACCGCCCGATTCTCCGCGGCCTGGGGCAATGTCCCCGCCACCGGTGGCCACGACACCCGAGCCATGCTCGAAGCAGCCGCGGCGGGCACCATTAAGACACTGATCTTGTTGGGCGCCGACCCACTCGATGATTTCCCTGACTCCGGCCTTGCCGCACGTGCACTTGCCGCCGTCGACACCATAATTGCTGTGGACACACTGCCTACTGCATCGGTGCGGGTGGCCGACATTGTGTTACCCGCGGCGGCGTTCACCGAGCGCGATGGAACCCACACCAACTTCGAAGGTCGCCTAAGTCCCATCGTCGGGCAAGTGGGTTCACCCGGCACGGCTCGTCCCGACTGGATGATCGCCGCGGAACTCGCCCTCGAACTCGATGCTGATCTTGGCTTCGACTCGGTGGAGTCCATTTGGGATGAGATCGTCGCCACCATCCCGCTGTACGCCGGAGCGTCGCGGCAACTGATCGCCGAGGGCGACGGACTCGTAATACCGCTCCAGCCAATCGATGTAACCGCATTCCAAACCCCCGATGTCACTGAAGTCCTCGTGCTCGATAGCTATTCGATGCGACTCGTCACCGAACGTCGCCTCTATGACAACGCCACCACCACCCAACACTGCGCGTCGATGGCGCATCTTGGTGATGATGCGGTGGCTTCGTTACACCCACTCGACGCGGCGGCGTTAGGCGTCAGCGATGGCGAGTATGTGGCGGTCACTTCGTCGCAGAGCACAGTGCAATTACCCGTGAGCGTGAACAGTCGCATACCTCGTGGGGTCGTCGCTATTGCGCTTAACCGCAACGGCGCCGATCCTCGTCAGCTTATCGATCACGGTGCTGTGGTTACCGATGTACGGGTAGCGACGCCATGATGAACGTCTTTGCTCTTGATCCCATGCTCATCACCCAGGTTGGCCTCGAGGTCGTCTTGTTGGTGTTGGTCAAGGTTGTTGTTGCTTTTGTACTCCTCCTCGTCGTGGTCATGTGGATGGTCTGGTTCGAACGCAAGTTCATTTCCGACATGCAAAACCGTATTGGTCCTAACGTTGCTGGCCCGTGGGGTCTGCTACAGACATTGGCTGACGGCCTCAAGTTGTTCTTCAAAGAGGACATCATCCCGAAGAATGCCGACCGTTTTGCATTCCGCCTTGCCCCGTACTTGTCACTGGTACCAGCGTTCATGGTGTTCGCTATCGTTCCCATTGGCGGCGATTTCACGAGCGATGGCGACGGAACCGTGACCTGGTTTGGTCACGAGACCTACCTCCAGGTCGCCGACCTACCTATCGGCATCATGTTCTTCTTGGCTATGTCTTCTATAGCGGTGTACGGCGTCATGTTGGCCGGCTGGTCATCGGGCTCCAAGTACCCACTGCTTGGTTCGGTTCGTGCCACCGCTCAGATGATCTCTTACGAGGCGGCCCTCGGACTTTCGCTGGCCGCGGTCTTGTTGAAGTCGGGCACGTTATCAACGCACGGAATTGCGCTCGGACAAGTTGGCGGCATCGCCGACTGGAACGTAGCGGCCACCGGATTCGTCCCGTTCATCGTGTTCCTCATCGCCGGGACAGCTGAACTTAACCGCCCACCTTTCGATCTCGTCGAAGCTGAGCAAGAGATCGTGGGCGGCTACCACACCGAGTACAGCTCGATTCGGTTCGCATTGTTCTTCTTGGCCGAGTTCATGAACGTCGTGACGTTCTCCGGCATCATGGTCACCCTTTTCTTTGGTGGTCCCGCTGGCCCCGCTTTTGTCGGACCGGCCTGGTTGTGGGGCATGCTTTGGTTCGTTCTGAAGGTGCTGGTGTTCTTGTCGATGTTTGTCTGGTTCCGGGCCACCTTGCCCCGCCTGCGCTACGACCAACTCATGGATCTGGGCTGGAAACTGCTGATTCCTTTGTCGCTGGTCTGGTTGTTGTTCGTTGCTGCTCTTGATGTTGGCGCCGATGAGGGTTGGCCCAAAGTGGTCATCGTCGTTGTCGCCGTAGGCGCCATGATGGTTGCTGGCGGGTTGCTGTCCGCGGCCATTAACGCGGCACGCCACAAACGACTTGCTGATGCCGACCTGGAGGGCTCTATCTAATGGGTTTCTTACAAGGCTTCGGCCTCACTTTCGGCAAACTATTCGATGAGCGGGTCACCACCGAGTACCCCGAAGAGAAGCGGGTTAAAGCACCTCGCACCCACGGTCGACATGTTCTCAACCGGTACGAAGATGGTCAAGAGAAGTGCATCGGCTGCGAGCTCTGCGCCGGTGTTTGTCCGGCTAACTGCATCTATGTGCGCGGCAAAGACAACGATCCCGATAATCCCACCTCCCCCGGAGAGCGCTTCGGGTTTGTGTACGAAATCAACTACTTGCGCTGCATTCATTGTGACCTTTGCGTAGAGGCCTGCCCTACCCAAGCAATCACCGAAACCAAGCTTTTCGAGTTCTCGTTCACCAACCGCCAAGACGCGATCTACACCAGAGACGAACTTGTGGTTGACGACGACGGCAAACCTCAGCATCTTCCTTGGGAGGACTGGCGTCCGGGCGAAGACGAACACACTTCAGCTTGGATGCGAGCCACCTCACCATCAGGCGCTGCTGACCAGGTTGGTGTGGTGCACTGGGACGGCGAACTTGGGTACGGCGTACGCGCCCCCGAAGCCGGCCAAACCGCAGAAGCCGAAGAGATCCCCGCAGCCGACGCCGATGATCACAATCAGGGAGGCGGCCACTAATGGAATTTGTTGTCTTTGTTGTGGCCGCCATCATGGTGCTGGCCGGCGCTGTTGGTGTTGTTGCCTCTCGTCACCCCGTGCACTCGGCCCTTAGCCTCGTAGGCACACTGTTCTCGGTAGCCGTATTGTTCGTCTTGCAAGAGGCCCATTTACTCGCCGCGGTGCAGGTCATTGTTTACACCGGCGCCATTGTGGTGCTGTTCTTGTTTGTCATCATGTTGCTGGGTGTCGATGAAGCCGAAGAGCTCGACATCGAACCTATTGCGGGCCAACGGCCCATTGCCATCGGTCTAGCCGCTGCTTCCGCCGTGTTGGCCATCGTTGTCTTTGCGGTCACCACCGATGGGGCAACGGGCGCCCGTTCCGCCACAGCCGAATTGTTGCCCGAACAGGTCAAGCCCAACATTAACCAGATCGCCGAAGTCCTCTTTACCGACTACGTCTTTGCTTTCGAACTTACCGCGCTCTTGCTCACCATTGCGGTGGTAGGCGCCGTTGTGCTGTCCCGTTCCGCCGGCGGCGACTTCGAGCCGGCCCCCGAATCGGTTCTGGCTAAGACACAACGCGAAACAGCCGAAGCCGAGCAAGCCATATTGGATGAGGTAGCCGCCAAGGTTGCCGCCCAGGATGCGGCTAAGGAAGCGGCAGCTAGCCAAGCCGACGAAGCGACTGAGGAGGCCGCTGATGCCTGAGGTCGACGCCGCGTACTACCTGATCTTGGCCGCAATGTTGTTCTCGATCGGAGCATTCGGACTCCTGGTCCGGCGTAATCCGCTGGTCATGTTCATGTGTGTCGAGCTCATGCTCAACGCGGTCAACCTCACGTTTGTGGCCTTTAGCCGCGATCTCAACGATGTTGGTGGTCAGGTAAACGTGTTCTTTGTCCTTGTCGTAGCCGCCGCCGAGGTAGTGGTTGGTTTAGCCATCATCGTCGCGGTCATGCGACACCGCCCCGGCGCTACTGCCGACGACTTATCTGTGTTGCGAGGCTGACGTGGTAGAACTCGTTTGGCTCATCCCCGCCTTTCCGTTGCTGGGCTTTTTGGTGCTTCTTGTCGCGGGCCGCAAGCTAGGCGAACCGGGTGCGGGCATCTTCGCCACGCTCATGATGGGTGGCTCATTCCTTAGTGCTGTTGCTGTTTTCGCTGGACTAGTCGATCGCAACGAAAGCGATCGCTTCTACGAACTCACGCTGTTTGAGTGGATCCCGTCGGGCGACTTTTCGGTCGACGTTGGATTCTTAGCGGATCCGTTGGCCATCACGATGACGTTGTTCATCACCGGTATCGCCACACTCATTCACTTGTACTCAATTGGCTACATGCACGGCGATGCCAACTTCTCCAAGTTCTTCTTGTATCTCAACCTGTTTGCCTTCTCCATGCTCATGTTGGTGTTGGGCAATAACCTGTTGCTCACGTTCCTTGGCTGGGAAGGCGTAGGAACGTGTTCTTACTTGTTGATTTCTTTCTGGTTCACCGATGAAGCGAATGCCTCTGCGGGCAAGAAAGCCTTTGTTACCAACCGTGTTGGCGACTTCGGTTTCATGATTGCAATGTTCCTGGCGTTCTTCACCTTCGGCTCAATCAACTACGGCGAGATGCTTTCCGGAGCACCGGGAATGGCCGCTGGCACCGCAACGGCCATCACGCTGTTGCTGTTCCTTGGCGCAGCGGGCAAGTCGGCCCAGTTCCCGCTGTACCTCTGGTTGCCCGACGCCATGGCTGGCCCCACTCCTGTGTCGGCCCTCATCCACGCCGCCACCATGGTTACCTCCGGCATTTACTTGCTGACCCGAGTCAATCCAATCATTGCCCAGGCCAACGGTTGGGCTCCCGACATCATCATGTGGGTCGGTCTGTTTACCGCCCTTTTTGCGGCATCTATCGCCGTGGCGCAAAAAGACATCAAGAAGGTTCTGGCATTCTCGACGGTAAGTCAACTTGGTTTTATGTTCGTAGCGGTCGGTTCCGGCGTTTATGTCGCCGCCATCTTCCACATGATTACCCATGCTTTCTTCAAAGCCCTGCTGTTCCTCGGAGCCGGCTCGGTTATTCATGGCATGCACGACGAGCAAGACATGCGTCGCTACGGGGCCCTGCACAAAGTTATGCCGGTCACCGCATTCACCTTCATTATTGGTTGGTTGGCTATCGCAGGTGTTCCACCGTTCTCCGGTTTCTGGTCTAAAGACGAGATCCTCCTTGGCGCCTATAACGAGAACAAGGTTGCTTGGGTTCTGCTTCTCGTAGCGGCCGTCATGACTGCGTTCTATATGAGTCGCCTCGTGTTCATGACCTTCTTTGGCCCAGCCCGATGGGACGCCGAAATCGATGGCGAAGTACCCGAGCACGAAATACACCCCCACGAATCACCGAAGACTATGTTGTTGCCTCTGGTTGTTCTGGCCGGACTCGCCGCCGCTGGCGGGGCCATGAACCTGCCCTTCACGCACAGCCTCAAGCGCCTCGAAATATGGCTCGAACCTTCACTGTTCGGCAATGAGCAGCACATCAACGTGGCCGCCGGCACCAAATGGGGCCTGGCCATCATCGCCGTCGTCGGCGCCTTGTCGGGCGTAGCCGGTGCAGCCTGGATTTACCTTAAACACAAAGCCCCCGCTTCTCTGGTCGAAAAGCCGATCATGGAAGCCGGATGGGGCTACGACACTGCAGTGTCTAATTTCATGGGTGGCTCGGGGCGTAAGGCATTCGATGCCACCACTCGGTTCGACGAGACCATCATCGATGGGGTGGTCAATGGGGCCGGTTCTGTGGTTAAGGAGAGCGGCACACTGCTCGCCAAATTACAGACCGGTTATGTTCGCTCGTCGGCGGTCGGTATTGCCGGTGGCGCCGTCGCCCTCGTGGTCTACTTCCTCGCAAGGACGTCCTTCTAATGTCGCTCATCCTTGCATCGTCAGACGCCGTTACCTTTCCGGTCGCCCCTGCCCTTGTTTTGTTGCCTCTCCTCGGTGCCGTGGCTATTGCGCTGTTGCCCAAACGGCACTTTGAGCAAGCCAAGAACCTTGCTCTCGTGGTGTCCACCGTGGTTGGAGCCATCACCTTGTGGGTGCTGTTCGAGTTCGATCAAGCCGACGCGGGCTTCCAATTTGTCAGCGAACAAAGCTGGATCGACTCCCTCGGGATCTCCTGGCTGGCCGGCATCGATGGCATATCGCTATTCCTTGTGGTGCTGTCTGGTCTGCTCTTCCCCCTCGCCATTGTGGCGGTCGACCCCGGTCACGACCACAAGGCGTACTACGCCTGGTTGCTTGTCCTCGAAGCCGGCTGCTTGGGGGTCTTCGTTGCCCTCGACCTGTTCATGTTCTTCGTATTCTTCGAGATCGTTCTGGTCCCGATGTACTTCCTCATTGGTAAATGGGGCCACGCCAACCGCGAGTATGCGGCCACAAAATTCTTCTTGTACACGATGTTCGGCTCGGCCCTCATGTTGGTGGGCATCGTCAGCCTGGTCTCGTTGCATGCCAGCGAAACGGGCGGCGACCTCACTTTCAACTTGGTTACCATTGCCGAAACTCAAGCCCTCGGAACCAATGCGGCTCGGTTTATTTTCTTAACCTTTGCATTGGCCTTTGCCGTCAAGGTTCCCATGTTCCCGCTGCATACATGGTTGCCTGATGCCCATACCGAAGCGCCCACCGCGGGCTCGGTCATCTTGGCCGGTGTCATGCTCAAGCTCGGCACCTACGGCTTTATCCGCTTTGGTCTGTACCTTTTCCCCGAGGCATCGGTGTGGTTCGCTCCTGTCATGATCACCCTCGGGGTGATCGGCATCATCTATGGCGCCGTTGTCGCCACGATGCAAAAAGACCTGAAACGTTTAGTGGCCTATTCATCGGTCGCCCACCTCGGTTTCATCATCATCGGTACCTTCGCCCTTAATGTCCAGGGCATCGAAGGCGGCATCTTGCAGATGGTCAACCACGGTATTTCCACGGGCGCATTGTTCTTGTTGGTCGGCTGGATCTACGAACGCCGTCACACCCGTCAGATCGCCGAACTTGGCGGCCTGCAAAAGTCAGCGCCCATCATGGCAGCCGTGTTCACCTTGGTGATGTTGTCGTCGATCGGTCTGCCTGGACTCAACGGTTTCGTGGGTGAGTTCTTGATATTGCTCGGTACGTTCACTGCGCATCGCTGGTGGGCCGTTGTTGCTACCAGTGGCGTCATCCTTGCTGCGCTCTATCTGTTGTGGGCTTATCAACGGGTCTTCCACGGTCCCGCCGAGGGCGAGAATGCCGAAATGGAAGATCTCAAATGGTCCGAAGGATTCATCATGATTCCTTTTATCGTGGCCATCTTCTTTATGGGTATCTATCCCAAGCCCGTCATTGAACGTATGGAGCCTGCTGTCGAGAGACTTGTTGCCCATATAGAAACAAACGTTGAAGGCTTTACCGAACCGGTTGCCAAGCAGGGTGCCGGTAATGGATTCGGGGACCTCGAAGTTGAGTCCTCCGAACCTGGCGCTGAGGGAGAGAAGCACGAATGATGTCACTAGTGCTTGCGCAGATCGAAACTCCCGACATCGCCTGGTCGGCAGTATTACCTCACCTGATCTTGGGCGTCGGAGCCCTGCTGTTACTTATGGTGTGGTCCCTTGTTGGCCGCCACCTCCCGGACTGGATCCCGTCAGCGGTAGCTATTGCCGTGGCCACCGGGTCAGCAATCAGCGCAGTTCCATTGTGGAATCGGGTAACCGATGCCGAACGCGGACCTTTTGGTGCGGTAGCCGGAGCGGTCGGAATTGACGGCTTCTCCGTCTTCCTAACCATTGTTATCGCCGCTTCTGCCGCGCTCAGTTGTTTGTTGGCTATTGCCTATCTCAAACGCGAGGATCTTCTGGGCGCCGAATATCCGGTCCTGATTTTGTTATCCGCGGCCGGTGGCGTGACCATGGCCACCGCCAACGACCTGATGGTGTTGTTCATCGGGCTCGAGATTCTCTCGATAGCGATGTACATTTTGGCTGCTTTCCACTCTCGTCGGGTGCAGTCCCAAGAAGCAGGCATGAAGTACTTCGTACTCGGCGCCTTTTCGTCAGCCTTCTTCCTTTATGGCATCGCACTTACCTACGGAGCCACCGGTAGCACCAACCTGGTCGACATTAAGACGTACCTGGCTACCAACGTGCTCATCGAAGACGGTTTGCTCCTCGCTGGCTTCGCGCTGTTGCTTGTTGGGTTGGCTTTTAAAGTTTCGGCCGTTCCATTTCACAGTTGGACTCCTGATGTCTACGAAGGAGCGCCTACACCGGTTGTTGCTTTTATGGCCTCTGGTGTCAAAGCGGCCGGCTTCGCCGCCCTACTGCGAATCTTCGTTACGACTTTTGGTGCTTACGCCGACGACTGGCAACCGATTATCTATGCGCTGGCTATCGCCACGCTGATCTTGGGCGCAGTAATGGCGGTCGTACAGACCGACGTGAAGCGCATGTTGGCTTACTCGTCAATCAGTCATGCCGGTTTCATGCTGGTTGGGGTCCAAGCAGCTAGCGGCAAAGGCACCGCTTCGGTGTTGTTTTACCTCGCCACCTACAGCGTCTTGGTTATTGGTACCTTCGGCGTGATCTCGGTGGTTAGCGGACGCGGCGACGGGGCAACAGCGGTTGACGATTTCAAGGGTCTCGGTGCCGCTAGCCCTTGGCTGGCGTTCACCTTCACTATTTTCCTTTTGGCTCAGGCTGGGGTTCCGCTCACCACCGGATTCTTCGCTAAGTTCCAAGCCATTTCCGCGGCGGTCGACGGACACTCGTGGACGCTTGCCGTCATTGCCATGATCACCGCGGCCATTGCGGCCTACCTCTACCTTCGCATTGTCATGACCATGTGGATGTCCGATGGCGAACACGAACCGGTCAAAGTCCCGCTTACCACCTTGGTTGTGCTGGGAATCGCTCTGGTGTTCACCCTCGGTTTCGGCGTATGGCCCGAACCAATCGTGGACTGGGCCAACGAAGCGTTACCTGCGCTTGTGCGCGGGTAACGATTTCCTTCACCTACTCGCGACACCTTCGTTGTCGCTCCTTACGGTGGATACGCATGGCGGCGCCCGTCGCCAGCAGAGTGCTGACGACTCGCTCCTTGCGGTGTTTGACCTAGGGTGTCGGCGTGACTTCTGCTCGTGCTGCTGTTTATATCGCGACCAGTCTTGATGGTTTTATTGCGCGCCTAGATGGTTCGCTCGACTGGTTGCCGGGTGCTGACGGCGAGCCGGTTGCGGGATCCGAGACCTACGACGGCGACTACGGCTACGCCGACTTCATGGCATCGATCGATGTATTGGTCATGGGCCGAAACACTTTCGACATGGTCGTCAGCTTTGGTGCGTGGTCCTACGGTGCGACGCCCGTCGTGGTGCTCACGAGTCGGCCGGTGGATATCCCCGCCGATGCTGCTGCCACAGTTACCACGATGTCGGGGTCTGCTGTCGAGATCGCCGAGGCTCTTGGGGCCCAGGGACACCAACGGATCTACGTGGACGGAGCAAACGTTATTCAACAGTTTTTGGCGGCTGGGCTGGTCGATGACCTGACGATCACTCGCGTGCCGGTGGTGTTGGGCGAGGGGATTGCCCTGTTTGGTAAAACTACGTTGGAGATCGAACTCCGCCATGTCCGTACCGAGGGGTACCCGACCGGTCTTACTCAAAGCACCTATGGCATCGAGTGACCTTTCCTCCTCGTCATCGCCCGTACGGATACACCGGTAAAAAACATCCCACAAAACCCGCCTGTACTTTGGTCGCGGCCACGATCAATCGGTAGGCTTAGCCACCGTGTCCGAATTTCTACGAAGTTATCTAACGCTCGGCATCTTCGGGTTGGTCGGGGCCGCGCTCGTTGGCGTGTTTATGGGTCTCAGTCGAGCCTTGCGCGCCGACCGTCCACAGGCACAGAAATCCATCACCTACGAATCTGGTGTCGATCCTGTCGGCGCGGGGTGGGGTCAAGCCAACATCCGCTACTACGTGTTCGCTTTGCTCTTTGTTCTCTTCGATGTTGAGGCCGTGTTTATCTTTCCGTGGGCCACTCGACTCGAGGCCTACGGCTATTTCGGCCTTATAGAAATGTTTATTTTCATTTTCATCTTGCTGCTTGGGTTGATTTACGCCTGGCGCAAGGGAGTGCTCAAATGGCTGTAATCATGCGGCCTGTTTCCGAAAGCTTGGTTCCCTAATGGGCCTTGTCGATAGCGGCCGTGCGCCGGAATCACTTAAGAAGTTGCTCAACATCAGCCGCCGGTACTCCTTGTGGGTATACCAGTGGGGCCTGGCTTGCTGTGCCATCGAAATGGGTGCGGCTTTCGCTTCGCCTCGCTACGACGTCATGCGCCTCGGAGTTATTCCTTTCCCAGCTAGCCCGCGCCAGGCCGACCTTGTGGTTATTTCTGGCACGGTTACCGACAAGATGGCCCCATCCATTCTTCGTCTCTACGAGCAGATGCCCGACCCCAAGTATGTGATCTCTATGGGTTCGTGCGCCAATTGCGGTGGCCCCTACTGGGATTCCTACTCCGTCACCAAGGGTGTCGATCAGCTGATTCCGGTTGACGTCTACGTTCCTGGTTGCCCGCCCCGCCCCGAGGCACTCCTCGAAGGCATTGTTTTGCTGCAGCAAAAGATCCTCAACGAAGATCCAGCCCAACGGTTTAGGGGTGAGCCCATTGTCGTCAGCTGATACCGAAACCGAAGGGGTCACAACCGACGCCGCTCGCGAAGCCGCTGTGGCCGAGTTTGCCGAAGCCCTTGGCGATGTCTGCCTCGAAACTCACGTGTTCCCTGGCGTGGATTGCTGGATCCGCGTTGCCACCGATGGTTGGCTGCAAGCAGCCCAGGTCGCCCGCCACGAACTCAACTATCGCTACATCGACTTTGTTTCTGTCATCGACTGGATGCCGTCGCCTTACGGCCGCGACATGGATACCGAACAAGACCGCGACCCGAACGCGGTTGCCGATGTCGAAGCTATGCAGCACGGCGTCACCGGTGGCGACACCCGCATGCAAGCTATTGGCCGTGTGCATTCGCTCATCACCAACATCGGCGTCAATATCAAGTGCGACATTCCCGACGACACGCTGACCTTGGATTCCTGGATCAGCGTCTTTGGTGGTGTCAACTGGCACGAACGTGAGGCCTACGAGATGTTTGGTGTCGCCTTTACCGGCCACCCTGGTCTTCGTCACCTGTACCTGCCCGGCGATTTCGAAGGAAATCCCATGCGCAAGGACTTCCCACTACTGGCTCGTCGCGTCAAGCCATGGCCTGGCATCGTCGATGTCGAGCCCATGCCCGACACAGGCGACGATGGGGGAGGCGAGTCGTAATGGACCCCACCCAATCCCAACAACTGGCCTACATCGCCGGTCAAGCTGCCGACGCTCGCGTCAATGTCGAGCTCGAAACCGACGAAGGCATGGTCCTCAACCTCGGACCCCAGCACCCCGCCACCCACGGCACTCTACGAATCGTCGCCAAACTGGACGGCGAGTTGGTCATTAAGGCCGAACCCATCATGGGTTACATGCACCGTGGCTACGAAAAGCTCACCGAGGTGCGTACCTACCCACAGGTCACCGCGCTAATCAACCGCATCGACTGGCTGGGTAACTTCGCCAACGAGGTGCCGTTCATTCTTGCCGCCGAACGCCTGATGGATGTCGAAGCCCCACCCAGGGCCCAGCACATTCGCACCATCTTGTTTGAGCTCAGCCGCATTTCCAATATTGCGCTGTTCTTGGGTGATATGGCTGTGCAACTTGGTGCGGTTACGCCCGTGTTCTTAGCTTTCCGCGATCGCGAACATGTACTCAACCAAATTGAAGCCGTTACCGGTGGACGTTTCCACCCCAACTTCGACCGCATTGGTGGCATCAAAGACGATCTGCCGGCTGGCTGGATCGAAGAGACCCATGCGGTCATGGTCAAGATGCGCAAATTCTGCGACGAGATCGAAGATCTTGTCCTCGGCAACGAAATCTTCCAAGCCCGTACCCGCGGCATCGGTGTTATTCCCGCCGACGTGGGCCTCGAATACGGCCTCAGTGGCGCCAATATTCGGGCCTCAGGCGTCGATTGGGATCTTCGCCGCGACAATCCCGTAGGCCTAGCCTGGGACAAGGTCGACTGGAAGGTCTGGACCCACCCCGACGGCGATTCGTTCGCCCGTTACTGGGTACGACTGCAAGAAACCCGCGAAGCCACCAAGATTGTCGATCAACTGCTCGACACCATGCCCGCGGGCCCCATCATGGCCAAGGTGCCTCGCATCATTAAGGTCCCGGCCGGCGAAGCGTACATTGCTACCGAGAACCCGCTCGGCGAGATGGGTTACTACCT
This sequence comes from Acidimicrobiia bacterium, assembly GCA_963854565.1. Taxonomy (GTDB): domain Bacteria; phylum Actinomycetota; class Acidimicrobiia; order Acidimicrobiales; family JAHEJN01; genus CAWKZT01. The sequence continues at coordinate 5,669 of CAWKZT010000025.1, read as the reverse complement.
CGTCAGCCAAGGCGAACTCACCCCGTTCCGGGTCAAGATCCGTTCGGCGTCGTTCTCCAACATGTCGATTGCTCCATGGGTCCTGCAGGGAACCTATGTCCCTGATGTGGTCACCATATTGGCGAGCTTGTACTTCATCTTGGGAGACATCGACCGATGATTTCCACTTTCGCCTACGAGCTTTCGTACTGGCAACAGACCGTTCTGCGGGTAGTTGGTGGCCTGGTTGCCGTGCTTCTCCCGGCTGGCTCGTTCGTTTATCTGTACCTGTTCAAGATGATGAGTTTCATGCAGAGTCGTCTTGGCCCCATGGAAGCCGGCCCCTACGGTTCCTTGCAGCTACTCGCCGAGGTCGGCAAGTTTGCCCAGAAGGAAGACCTGATTCCCGAGCGGGCCGACCGCATGGTGTTCAAACTCGCACCTTATGTGGTCCTGGTAAGCACGTTCCTTATGGTGATCGTGTTGCCAGCGGGACCCGACATGTTGATGTCCAACTTCGACGTTGGTATCTACTTAGCCCTCGCCGTTTCGTCGATCTCGGTTATCGGCATCTTGATGGCCGGCTGGTCATCAGCTAACAAGTATTCGTTGCTGGGCTCGCTCCGCGCTACCGGTCAGCTCATTGCTTATGAGCTTCCTCTGGTTCTCGCCGTAGTCGGCGTGGTCATTCAAGCTGAAACGCTCAATTTGCAAGGCATTGTGTTCGCGCAGGCCGAAGGCGACATCTTTGGTTGGGGCGGTATTGGCAACCCCTTTATCTTCACCCAGTTCATTGGTTTCGCCCTCTTCATGGTGGCCATTCAGGCCGAACTCACACAACCACCGTTCGACATGCCCGTAGCCGAATCCGAACTTGTTACCGGTTACCTCACCGAGTACTCCGGCATGCGTTTCCTGATGTTCTTCATCGGCGAATTTGCTACGGCCGGCGTGTTCTCCGCCATGGCAGCCGTGTTGTTCCTCGGTGGCTGGTATGTGCCGGGTATCGACCCAAACAGCGACTGGTTCAACCTGCTCGGCCCCGCCGTCTTGTTCGGCAAGATGATGCTGGTCTCGTTCTTTATCTTCTGGTTCCGTATCAGCTACCCACGCTTGCGTGAGGATCAGCTGCAGCGTTTGGCCTGGAAGGTGCTCATTCCTATTGCACTCGTCAACATTGTTGCCACTGCAGTGCTCAAGGTGGTGTTCTAAATGGCAATGCCCGGAATGATCAAGGGCCTCGGCGTCACCATGAAAACGATGGTTCGCACCATTACTCAAGGTGCCGACACCGTGCAATACCCCAACGTGAAGGAAGAGCCCACTCCTCGTGCCCGTGGCGTTATTGCTTTGCACGAAGAGAACTGCACTTCGTGCATGTTGTGTGCGCGTGAATGCCCCGATTGGTGCATCTACATCGAGGGTCACAAGTACCTGGCCCCGCCCCGCCGCGAGGGGGGCAAGCCTCGTCAAAAGAACGCGCTAGACCGCTTCGATATCGACTACTCGCTGTGCATGTACTGTGGCATTTGTGTCGAGGTGTGCCCGTTTGAAGCCCTGTTCTGGACCCCCGAGTACGAGTATTCCGAACCCAAAATTGCCGACCTCTTGCACGACAAGGCCAAGCTCGGCCAGTGGATGGAAACCGTCCCGGACTTCGAAGACTACGAAGCTGGTTCCGAAGCGAAGAAGCTGACGGTGCCCAAATGAGCCTCGTCCTAGCCAGCGTCGACTGGAACATCGCCCAGAATGTGTTCTTCTATATCTTCGCGATCATCATGGTCTTCTCCGCCTTCAAAGTCGTAACCACCGACAACATTGTGCACGCCGCGTTGTTCTTGGTTGTTGTGCTCGCCGGTGTGGCCGCCCAGTTCATTTTGCTTGGCGCTGAGTTTCTCGCGAGCACCCAGGTGCTGGTTTACATCGGTGCCGTTGTGGTGTTGTTCCTCTTCGGCATCATGCTTACCCGAGCCCAAGTTGGCGCTGATTCCGAACTTGACCAGCCCAACCGGTGGCCCGCATTACTGACCGGATCGATGATGTTTGCGGTTCTCGCCGCCACGTTGATCCGTACCTTCGAAGACACCGAACTGCCTGACGAAACCGTCACCACCACCCAGCAGGTGTCCGACACCATCTTCTCGCAGTACATCGTTGCTTTCGAAGCCACCTCGGTGCTCCTGTTGGCCGCACTTATTGGTGCCATAGTGATTGCTCGGAAGGACTGAGCATGATTCTTAACCAGTTCCTCCTCCTCGCCGCCATCTTGTTCTGCCTGGGCGTCTACGGTGCTTTGGCCCGACGTAACGCGGTTCTTGTACTGATGTCGATCGAATTGATTCTCAACTCGGTCAACATCAACCTTGTCGCCTTTGGTGCCTATCACGGCAACCTTTCCGGCGAAGTCTTTGCCCTATTCATCATTGCAGTAGCCGCAGCCGAGGTGGGCATTGGCCTAGCCATTGTCTTGCTCATCTACCGCAACCGACGCAGCATCGACCTCAACCAGGCCGATCTCATGAAGGGCTGATGGGTATGTCTCTCGCAACACCTATGACTGAAGTCCCCGTCGAAGAACACGGCGCAGAAACCGGCCACGCACTGGTCACCGAGATGTACCAGCCCACCGGATTCTTCCTCGAAAATGTGTGGATCATTCCGGCCGTCATGGCTGTGTCGTTTCTCATCATCTTGTTCTTCGGCAAACGTTTCGCCAAGAAGGGCTCCGAAGTCGGACTCGCTGCCATCGGCATCTCGTGGGTACTTGCGGTAATCACCGGCATTCAGTGGATTAGCCAACGAGGCAAAGTCCCCGAAGCCGAAGGTAGTGGTGAACACGCTGCTGGCGCTCTGCTTGCTGCGGGCGAAGAAGCTACTGAAGGTGCCGAAATTGGTATTAATGCTGTCGTAAGGACCATCACCTGGTGGAGCAACGGCGGCATCGATTTCCCGGTAGGCACCCTCGTCGATGGCCTCACCATCATGATGTTGTTCGTGGTCACCAGCATTTCTCTCCTGGTGCACGTCTACAGCACCGACTACGTAGCCGGCGATCGCCGCTACACCCACTTCTTTGCTTTCTTGTCGCTATTTACTGCGGCCATGTTGTTCTTCGTGGTTAGCGAAAACATCATCCAAATGATCGTCGGTTGGGAGCTGGTTGGCGTTTGCTCGTTTGTTCTCATCGGCCACTGGTGGGAAGATCAAGAAAACTCCGACGCTGCCCTCAAAGCATTCCTCACTAACCGCGTTGGCGATGTCGGCTTGCTCGTCGGCATGATCATGTTGTTCTGGGCGGCGGGTACTTTCGAGACCCTCGATATCAACCGCATGATCAACAATGGCGAGATAGGGCACACCACGCTGCTCATTGCCTCGCTAAGTTTGCTTGCCGCAGTCATGTCCAAATCTGGTCAGTTCGTGCTCCACACTTGGCTGCCCGATGCTATGGCTGGCCCTACGCCAGTATCGGCGCTTATTCACGCCGCCACCATGGTTGTGGCGGGCGTCTACATGGTGGCTCGTCTCTACCCGGTTTTCTACGAAGGCATGAGCATCTCTGGCTCAAGCATCAACGCCCTTGCGGTAATTGGTTCAATCACTGTCGTGTTCGGTGGCCTGCTGGCGTTCGTTCAAGACGACATCAAAAAGGTCTTGGCCTACTCCACCATTAGCCAGCTTGGCTACATGATCCTCGCCCTCGGCGTTGGGGCCTGGACCGCCGCCATGTTCCACCTCTTCACGCACGCCTTCTTCAAGGCGGGCTTGTTCCTTGGCGCCGGTTCGGTGAGTCACTCCGTGCACAGCTTCGACATGAAGAAAGAAATGGGCGGCCTGCGCAAATTCATGCCCACCACCTACAAGACGTTTGTGGTCAGCTCACTGGCCCTTGCCGGTGTCTTCCCACTCGCTGGCTTCTGGTCGAAGGACGAAATTTTGGTCGGCACCGGCGGTTGGGGCCTCTTCGGAGGTACCGGTGGCAACGGGGCCTACACCCTCATGTTGGTCATGGGTATCGTCGGCGCTGCACTCACCGGCGCCTACATGACTCGTGTCATCTACCTCACCTTCTTCGGCGAATTCCGTGGTCATGGCACCCCGCACGAATCCGGCAAACGCATAACTACGCCGCTTATCATCTTGGCGGGCATGGCGGCTGTGGCCGGTTTGCTCAACCTTCCCGCTGGCTTCATTACCGGCAGCCACGACGGTTGGCAAGAACGCTTCGGACATTATGTCGAACCCACGGCCGACTACTTCCCAGCTATTAGTCACGGTATTCCGAGTTACAGCTTGGCTATTGTTTCGTCGCTAATTGCCTTCGCAGGTATTGGCTATGCGTACTACTACTACTTCGTGAAAGTGGCCGCTCAGAGCCCCACCGCCACCGAGCTAAGCAGCGGCCTCACCAGCACCAATAAGGTGGCTAAGGCCGGGCACACGCTGCTGAAGAACAAGTACTACCTCGATCACCTCTACACCGGCATCATCACTGGTTTCACCAAGGGCCCATTGGCCAAGAGCACATACTGGTTTAACCAGAATGTGATTGACCGCACGGTCGACAATGTCGGCCGTGGAGCGGTCAAGGGTGGTCAGTTCATTTATGACAAGGTCGACCAGGGCGTTATTGATGGTGCCGTCAACGCCACTGGAACGGCTTCCCAAGGCGCGGGCCAAGAGCTTCGCCTTATGCAAAACGGGCGTGTCCAGCGCTACGCCACATTCTTGTTCGTCGCCGCCACAATCTTGGCCGGCATCTTTACGGTAATTGTCTAGGAGCACAATGTTCATCTCCGATACCTGGGTACTCACCCTCGCCACATTCCTACCTCTGGTAGGAGCGGTCATTGTTATGGCCCTTCCGAAGGCGGAGGAGCAAGCAATTAAGTTCGTCGCCCTTGGCACGAGCCTGCTTGTTGCCGCCATCGGTGTCATGTTGTTGATCGATTTCAACTACGGCGCGGCAGGCGACCTGCAGTACGTGGTCGACGAGAGTTGGATCGACATCATCAATAGTCGTTACATCATGGGCATGGATGGGATTAGTTTCCCGTTGATTTTGCTCACGATGTTGGTGGTACCGCTCACTATTGTTTACACGTTTGGGCATTTCCCCGAACCGCATAACCCCAAAGCATTCTTGTCCCTCATGCTCATCCTCGAAACGGGCATGATCGGTACATTTGTGGCGCAAGATCTCATCTTGTTCTTCGTGTTCTTCGAAGTTGTACTCCTACCGATGTATTTCATGATCGGTGTTTGGGGCGGCGAAGATCGCAAGTACGCATCGCTCAAGTTCTTCTTGTACACGTTGTTTGGTTCGGCCCTCATGTTGGTCAGCTTCGTGGCGTTGTATTTCCTGGCCGACGGCGAACTCGCTGGCGTGACCACAAATACCTTCGATATGCGTGCGCTGCCGGCGGCCGCCGGCGCTATTGCTACCACTTCGCAACTCTGGATCTTCGGTGGCATGTTCATCGGCTTTGGTGTCAAGGTGCCAATGTTCCCGTTCCACACGTGGCTGCCCGACGCTCATACGCAAGCTCCTACGCAGGGCTCGGTCATCTTGGCCGCCGTGTTACTTAAGCTCGGGACTTACGGCTTCGTTCGTATTGCCATTCCGATTCTGCCCCGTGCCGCGGCCGAATGGGCCCCGTTCATTGGTCTGCTTGCCGTCATCGGCATCA
>CAWKZT010000024.1:0-19175 GCA_963854565.1 Acidimicrobiia bacterium | reverse complement strand
GGAGGTCTTCATTGGCATGGGTAAGCACGGTTGGCATACCCATTCCGATCCCAATCGGGTTGAGGGCAAGGTTGTTCCAGTACTTGGATGCCTTGCGAAGCTCTTCTTCGACAATCATCTGTTTGCCAGGAGCTAGCCCAAGGCCGCCCCGGCCTTCGGGAAAGTTCACCAGAGCCAAACCGGCATCAAACTGGGCGCCTCGAAATGCCACCATGTCGTTGGAGTCATGGTTGGCCACCAACGCTTGGGTCATTTCGCGGAGTTGATCGTCGGTGACGGGAGCCATGAATTTAATCCTTTAGTGCCACCGCATTCGGGGTCACATTCATCTTGGGTTCGTATTCGGCAGGCGCTATATCGCGTTGCTCTCCCCCCAAAGTGGCACGTAGTTCGCTGCGGCACGAATCACACGGTCCGTAAAAATCTTCTGCCACGGCCGTCTGGCAGCGTGGACAATTGAATGGATCCGTTGTCGTCATTGCGCAGAGGCTAGTCGCCGGTGTTCCCGACCGCTGATTCAGGCGAGAAGATCGCCTGCCATTTTCTCAGACGGACCTGGCCGACGCTTGTCGTCAACCCGGCACCCGATAGTGTCAGAAGAAGATGACCACCGAACCCTTCGACACACCACCGCTATTCGGATCTGTTCCCGTCACACCGGTGCCGCTCGACGAGGCGATGCAATTCACTTTCGTTGGCCAGTTGCGCAATCCGGTCTTTGTAATCGCCCTCGCGGGCCTGTTCGATGCTGGCGAGGCCGCCACTTTGGCAACCCGCCACCTTGCCAAACACCATCGGGCCTTCGAAATCGCTGCCATCAATCCTGATTTTCTGTTTGATTTCACGCAACGGCGCCCCCGTGTTGCGTTTGGGTCCGACGGCAAGCGCATGATGACCTGGCCCGAGAACCGTATTCTCGGTGCAATAGTCGAAGGTCGTGATCGAGATTTAGTCATTTTGTCTGGGGTCGAACCCCATTTCCGTTGGCGCACCTTCGTCGATCACCTCCTCGACATCGCTCATCAGGCATCAACCGGGCTGGTCATCACCTTAGGTTCCAGCCTTGGTCTCACCCCCCACTCGCGGTCACCCGGGGTCGTCGCCACTTCGCCTGATCCGATTTTGGCCAAACGTCTTGGCCTCGGAGCACCGAAGTACAAAGGCCCAACCGGCGTGGCTGGTGTAATCCAGACACGGTTCGCCGTCAGCACCATGCCCGTAATCTCACTACGCGTGAGCGTTCCTCATTATGTTCCCGGCTCCGCTAACCCCGAAGCAGCCCGATCACTCCTAGCCCGCCTCGAACTAATCACCGGTATTGCCACCAACCATCAAGCTCTAGAACAAGACGCCAAAGACTGGCAGCAACGCATCAACGTGGCCCTGGAGACCGACGATGAAATGCGCGCGTATGTCACCAACCTCGAAAAACAGCTTGATGCCGTGGCCGAAGAACACTTGCCATCCGGCGACGAACTTGCCGCCGAACTACAGGCATACCTGCGCGATCAGTAGCGAAGGGGCTACGCGCTGAGGCGAGTGCGAGCGTCGGCGCTGCGCTGCAACAAAAAACCGGGAACGGTTACGTCACCCACGACGACATCCTCGACACCTACGTCTCCGGTGGCCGCGATAGCACCGGCACCGGCGACCCCGTTGGTCTCATCTACTTCTCCGACCGCATTAGCGGCAGTTTCCCGCTCGAACAAGAACGCATCCCACTGGTCGGCCTTAACCAAGTTGTCGTGGTTGATGTGTCCGAGTTCTACGCCGTTGTCGAAGTGCACCCAGTAACGCAACCAGGTAAACCCATTGGCGACCATGACCTTGCCGTTCGTTCCCTCGGGAACTCGCGCCAGATCGGTGGTGCTTATCACTTTGTCGCCGCGTTTGAATGGCTGGGTCATGACTGTCATTGCTCTGAGGTTACCGGCACATCAGCAATCGCATGGAACCGGCCGCCCCGAGTTCCGACATAGATCACGCCATCCCAGACCGCGGGGGTGGATTCAATACAGCCACCAATATTCACCGACCACAATTCGGGAGGATCGATTGTCGTGTCGCTGAGGTCATAGGCATGCAGAACCCCGGCACAGTCGCCTTGGATGAGCACATCATCAACGACTACTTGCGAACTCCATACTGGCCCTGGGAGCCGCTTTTCCCATCGGATTTCGCCGGTCGCACGATCCAAACCAACGACCCGGCCGCCGTCGGTTGAAGTGACGACGACGTCTTTGTAGATCGCTGGGGTCGCCCAAATGCCGGCGATGGATGTGCCGTGATCGAAGAAGGACCACACAACTGGGTCGTCGGGTTTGGTGGGGTCGAGTTTGATGAGTTGGCCAACATCAAGGGACCGCTGCCGCGATTTCTCGTACTCGGCTGCCACATAGATGAAGCCTTCGTCGTCGATTACCAACGAGGCGTCTACGTCATCGCCGGACCACCATCGAAAGATGCGTTCCGGAGTCACGCCGTCCTTCAGCCCGGTGATATCCCACCCCTGCACCAGGCCACCGGAGTTAGCGAACCACAAGGTATTGCCACTGATAGCCACCGAATTTTCGATGGAAACATTGCTGCCATGGATTGCAGTGAGTTCTGCGTCCCAGCCCGGGGCGTGAAAAACGAGTTCGGGATCGACCGTGACCTTGCCCTTGGCGTCATAGCCACGGTTGAGCTTGACGATGTGAATGTTGGAATTTTCACCACCCTCAAAAAGATAGTCATCGATAATGAGGGGTGATCCGTCCCAATCGTCATTCCACAATGTCGGACTCACGGCGTAGGCATCGAGACGCCATAGCTCGACGAATTCGCCTTGGTCATAGGACAAGATGTGGAGGTAGTTGTCGCGCGAACCGGAGTAAATGAGCGGGAAGCCGTCGGGGTCGACCGACACCGAACCCTTGATAATGTCGCCGGTCACAAAATCATCGACAATCCGATCGCCTGTATCGGCGTCGAGTAGATGGACGGCCCGGTCATAGGCCCCAAATGACACCAGGGTCTGACCATCGCGTTCCCACACCGAAGGTTGTCCGGTCCAACCGGTACCGCACCAAGTGGTGGTCTCACTGCCCACACTTGACTCCGAACACATCGACGTGTCGGGAAAGCTCCACACAATTTGCGGCGCGACCGGAACGGGACCGGCCCCGTAGTAGCTCCGGGTGGGCGAACCGCGGAAGGTCAAGATTCCCTCCACCGTGTCACCGAACGGCTGACCGGAGGTGGCCGGATCTACCCACCACGCGTAGGGCGTCGGGGTCGGGGTCGGTACCAGTGTTGGTTCGGTAGTCGGCTCAGGGACCGTTGGCACCGGCGTGGCTACAGCAGCCGTAGGTATAAGTGTCGCCTGCGCCTGGTCAGGCTCGTCGGTATCGCCAGCGGACACCGCAAGGGCAATAACCAACGCCGCAATGATGACCAGAACTACAGCCACCCGCTTGGCGATAGTCATGGTGGGCCTACTACTCGATATGCGCGGCGCGGAATGCTCGACTGAGCAGGGGCGACGAACTATCTACCCGAAGCGACGGGGGAAGATCGCCTTCGTCATCATCGTCTTGATCATCAAACGATTCGTCGTGCGACGCATCGACGTCATCGGCGCCGTCGGCGTCTTGGTCCCACAACGTAGGTCGTCCGTCGTCATCACTTGACGTATTGGCCGAATGAATTGGTGCGACAACGGCAGCGGCTTCGTTTTTGTCGGTCACAGGTTCGTCTACCTCGGCTACGGCCGGTGTAGCCACGAGTTCTTCGGCCAGGGTCTGATCGAAATCGTCCATGTCCTCGAACGCTTCGGTTTCTGTATCGATATCTGATTCTTCGGAAGGCTCGACTCGCATATGCCTAGTTTCGGTGACCAGACGATTACCCGAGGCACGTTCGTCGGTAATGGTCCAACCGGTTGGCACAGTCACGCGATTGGCATGGTCAATACATAGCGTGATGCCCAACGTTCGGCTGGTTGGGTCGTAGTCATGCAGCCATGCTGAGGTTTCGGAAGGACGAAAAAGCAACATCACTGTTGCTACATTCTCGCAACTCACTCGATCGCAGTACATCGAGGCCTCGGACCTGCCACTTTCAGTCATGGACGAAAGCTAGCTGTCCACTAGGCGTCGTGGGCGGATACTGTGACGCCATCACTGATTGGACTACCACCGACGTTTTTACCCGCCACCTTGATCTTTGTGGTGTCGGTTCTACTGCGCACGTTGCGCTGCTCTCCGACGCCGATGCTCAAGAAGACGCTGTAGCCGCAGCCCGCCTTGCTGTGCTGCGTCTCGGAGCAACCCCTATCGTTGTTTCCCTCCGTCAACCCATGGGGCCCCTCGTAGAGTCTCCCGTAGTGACCGCTGCCGCCGAGGCTGCAGACGTTGTCGTTGATTTTCGGACGAAGGGCTTCGGTCACTCGTCTGACTCCGCCCTGACTGTCGCTAACGGGCATGCTGCTGTCGTGGTCATGCGAACCAGCGATACCGAGCGAATAAACCGCAACAGTCCCCACCCCGGACTCAGCCACAGAGTGAAACGAGCGACCGACCGTTGCACCAACGGATCTGAGCTCACCCTTTCATGTGACCACGGCACGTCACTAACCATCGACCTCGGTGGGTCATCCATCTCGGGCCAAACTGGCGTCGCCACAAAAGGCCAGGTTGCTCTTTGGCCTTCTGGGCAGTGCATCATCGTTGCCGGCCCCAAAACCGTGCATGGCACCATCGTGCTCATGCCCGGCGACTTGCACACCACATTGGGCGAATACGTGCGTTCACCCGTAACCCTCACGGTTCAAAACAATCATGTCGCCGAAATTGAAGGCGGCCATGGCGACACGGATCTTGTGCGTTCCATGCTGGGGGCTTCCGGCACAACCGATGGGTACAACCTCACAACGGTGTCGTTGGGTCTTAACCTACTGCATGGTCATCGCGTCGATGACCCAACCGGCCGTTCTATTGGTCACCCCGATGATGCGTCTATCGTGGCAGGAATTATTACGCTCGGCTTCGGCGGCACCGACGAAGCCCCGATTTTTGCTACCGCTCTGCGCCAGCGCACCCTTTCGGTAGGTGGCCAAGAATTAGTAAGCAAAGGCTGGCTCCAAGGCGATCTGGAGCCAGACGTATACGAGTCAGCCAGCCACCAGTAGCCCGGAACGGAACTGCAGGGCGATAGACGCCGTGCATATCAGCCGTAAGGAGCGACAGCGAAGCTGTCGCTCCTAGGCAGAAGGTTACGCATTGACGACGACCGTCTAGCCATACCGGTCAGCTGCACCTCATTGGGTGGGATCTTGCGTGTTGGTCATGTGAGACACGGTTCAGACCCGTAGTTCGGTGCCGTAGCCGGGGCCACCATGTTCACTGACATCCAAACCAGCCAACTCTTCTTCAGGGCTAACCCGGAGAAGGTCGGCCTTCTTCAAGCCGTAGAACACTGCGCCGGTGGTCGGGATTACCCAAGCGGCAACGATAAGTACGCCAATCAACTGCACAATGATTTGCTCGACGCCGCCACCGTAGAATAGGCCGGCATCTTCACGCCCAAGGAAGGCGTCGTCGTACTTGGCGAACAGGCCAACGGCCAACGTTCCCCACACACCACAAACACCGTGTACCGAAATGGCACCGACTGGATCGTCAATCTTGATCCGGTCAAAGAAGAACACGGAGTAGACCACAATAAGGCCAGCAACTCCGCCCGTAATTACCGCTCCAAGGGTCGTCATCGCTGCGGCGCCAGCGGTGACACCAACCAGGCCAGCCAGGATGCCGTTACCAGCCATACCAACATCGAGGGCACCCGTCTTTTTCCAGATAAGCCCTCCTGCGGTGAGACCTCCAGCGGAGGCAGCAAGGAGCGTCGTTACACCAGCCCGGACAACAACGCTGTCCGCGGCTAGTTCGGAGCCCGCGTTGAAACCGAACCAGCCGAACCAAAGAATGAACACACCGATGATGACGTAAGCAATGTTGTGACCAGGTATGGCACGGGCTTTGCCGTTGTCGTCATACTTCCCGATACGTGGACCAAGGATGTAGGCACCCATTAGCGCTGCCCAACCACCGGCACTGTGCACGATGGTGGATCCGGCAAAGTCAGAGAATGCCGCCTCCCCAACCGTGATCTTGTTCAGCAAGCCATTGCCGCTCCAGAAGGAGTGGACAACAACGGGGTAGATAACCGCCGTCATAGCGAGTGAGAAGATCAGGTAGCCCTGGATCTTGGTTCGTTCCGCCATGGCACCCGAAGCAATGGTGACCGCCGTAGCTGCGAATACGACCTGGAAAAAGAACGGCGTGTAGCCGGAGTAGAGGCCGTCGAAGTCGCCCGCACCGAATCCTTCCAAAAAGAAGTCGCCGGTACCGAACAAGATATTTCCGCCGTTAAAGGCGACCCCGTAACCAACGGCCCAAAAGGCGAGGGCGCCCACGGCCATATCGGCCAGGTTCTTAGCCATGATGTTGGCTACGTTCTTGGCGCGGGTAAGTCCGGCCTCAACCAGGCCGAAACCGGCCTGCATCAAGAAGACTAAAATGCCAGCAATGAAGACCCAGATGTTGTCCAGATTGGCTTGGACCTCTGCGGCATCTTGGGCACCTGCTGCTGTGGCCAGCAGCACAATGGTGGTGAGTGATGCAACTGTTGCTACACCAAGTTTGCGTTTCATAGGAGTTTCCTTCCGGGAAAGTGGATCGTTGACCGGGGAGTTGGTCTGATCCGGGGAGATTGCGGGGTACTACTGAGAACTTGCTGAACACTGAATGAACGTAGGCGGATGGGATTTCTGGTTTGTGTTGTGGTTGTTACGCGTTGCGAACACGTGCCTGAACGGAATCTGACATTGAGGATTTATGGCACCTCCAGCAGGTACCCACGCGAGCGCACGGTGGAGATCGTCAGGCCAAGAGGTTCGATCCGCCGACGCAGCCGAAGCATGTGCACATCGAGCGCATTTCGATCCGCACCGTCCGGCCATCCGGCAGCACCGAGCGCCTCGCGACTGGCAACAGCTTGAAACCTGTCGACAAGGACACGGCACAACCGTGCTTCCAGAGGGGGAAGCGCGGCCCACTTTGTTCCGAGTCGGACCACGCCGTCTTCATCCACGGTTGGGATCAAGGTCGATTGCCCAGCAATGCGGTTGCGGAGTCCGGCGAGACGAGCGTCAAGGTCGGCCTCCGTTGACGGTATTCGGATCCAGTCTTCGAGCAAGTCAGCGCTGACAGGTGGCTCGGCGGTCTCGGCCACGAGCAGGAGGCGCGGTAAATCGCTTTGGTGGAGTTGTTCACGTTTGTCCGCCTCAGCGGGCCAGCGAATGAGCTCAACGTTCATGACTACGAAAGATAATGAGCGCGCGTTTCGTGTTTGTTTCCCGAATATGAACACCCCTACACACACCGCAATCCTTTGATGCCAGTTCCGGTATCGGGAACTGGCATCAAAGGAATGAGGAGGTTGCTAGAGGAATTCCTGTGAGATTCACAAGATGAGTCACGGGGCACTACCGTGTTGAGCGATTATGGAACGGAAAAAGCTCAACCCCCAACATCTCGTTATCAGCGCTGGCGTCGGCATTGCCGCTGTCACCGTAATCTCGGGAATTGTCCCCCTGTTCACCGAATTCCACGACGAGTCCTCCACAACTCGCGAAGTTTTCGGCAACATACCTGGTGCTATAAAACTGGCGTTTTATGCGGTAATCCCGGTGTTGCTAATCATTACGGCCGTTGCCTTTGGTAACCGAGTTAAGAACTGGCAACGTGGCGGTGCCGACAACCGGCGCACTACCAAGAAGAATATCGCTCGCCGTATGGCCGACTTCCGAGCCGGTGTGTACATGCAAACCCTGCTGCGCGAAAAAGGCGCCGGGCTCATGCACTCGCTCATCTATTTCCCGTTTCTTGTTCTCCTTGGCGTAACCACCACCCTGGAAATTGACCACCAGGTTCCCGAATCAATGAAGTTCCTGCACGGTGGGGTCTACAAGGGCTACTCAGCCGTCGGCGACATTGCGGGCGTACTTTTCCTCATCGGCATTATCTGGGCCGCGTTGCGCCGCTACGGGCCCCCGGCCATGCGCCCCTATCGCATTCGCATTAAGTCCAAACCCGAGCACGCCCTCATTTTGGGTCTCTTCTTTGCCATCAGCGTCACTGGTTTCGGTACCGAAGCTTTCCGTATTGCCCTCGACGGCACCCCGGACTTCGAGAAGTGGTCGATCATCGGCTACCCATTGGCCCAGCTTGTCGACGGGTCCGACCACCTCAGTGGATGGCATCAAATCTGGTGGATCGCCCACGTTGTGAGTTTCGCTGCCTTCTTGGCCATCTTGCCGATCACCATGTTGCGCCACATGTTCACCTCGCCGCTCAACATGTACTTGTCGGACCGTGAGCGTCCCAAGGGCGCCATGAAACCCATGCCCAACCTCATGGAAACCGAACTCGAATCCTTCGGCGCCAGCACCATCGAAGACTTCACATGGAAACAACTACTCGACCTCGACTCGTGCACCATGTGTGGACGCTGCACGGCGGTATGCCCCGCTCATGCCACCGGCAAGCCGCTTGACCCTCGCGAAATCGTGCTCAAAACGGGCGAAGTTATGGCCGCCACTGGTTCACCCGTTGTCACGGCACCGTTGAGCGCCGACAGCGAAATTACCGTTGAAGCCAACTGGCTGTTCGATCGCATCAGCTCCGAAGAGATCTGGGCTTGTACTACGTGTCGTGCCTGTGACGAGGTCTGCCCTGTCCATATCGAAATCCTCGACAAGATCCTCGACATGCGCCGCTACCTCTCACTTATGGAGAGCGACTTCCCCACCGAATTGGGCAACGCCTACCGGGCGATGGAAAACTCCCAGAATCCATGGGGCATCAGCCAAACCGAGCGGGCCGATTGGGCCAAAGACCTAGACGGAATCAACATCATCGCGGGCGGCGATCCCTTCGAAGCTGAGTACCTCTACTGGGTTGGCTGCGCTGGCTCCTTCGACGATAAGAACAAGAAGGTCACCCAGTCGATGGCCAAGCTCATGCAGCGGGCCGACATCAACTTTGCCATTCTTGGCCCGTCAGAAAACTGCACCGGCGATCCCGCTCGCCGATCCGGCAACGAGTACATATTCCAGATGCTCGCCACACAAAACATCGAGACACTCAACTCGATGGGTGTACGCAAAATCATCACGCAATGCCCTCACTGCTTCAACACCTTGGCCAACGAGTACCCCGAGTTGGGCGGCCAATACGAGGTCGTCCACCACAGCCAGTTCCTCGAATCACTTATCAAAGACGGCGGACTCGATATGTCCCAGGCCCGTCTCGAAGAACGAGTGGTCTACCACGACAGTTGTTACCTCGGACGCCACAACGATGTCTACATGGCCCCGCGTCGTGTACTTGGCTCGATTAGCGGCATCAAGTTGGTCGAAGCTGCCAACAACGGCAACAACGGAATGTGCTGTGGCGCCGGTGGCGCTCGTATGTTCATGGAAGAAACCATTGGCACCAAGATCAACGACGAGCGCTCCTCGCAACTGATCGACACCAAGGCCGATCGCATTGCGACGGGTTGCCCGTTCTGTCTGGTGATGATGGACGACGGCGTCAAGGGTCATGGTGCTGACGAAGAGGTTCGGGTCGCCGACATCGCCGTCACTGTGCTCGAAGCAATTGAGGCGGGCGAAGCAAGCAATGTGGCTGACCGCTCATCGCCCGTTGAAATAAACTCGTGGTCTAGCGATGCCACTGGTGGCAGTGGCGCCGAACGTTCCGGTACACCCGCTGTTGACACGGGCACCCCTGTGGCTCTACTTCAGCGACCACAGCCAGCCATTAATGCCGGCCCGGACTCTGGCAATGGTGACGCCTCCGACGGTGACGTTCCGGCCGGCGACCCGGGTGATGCTGACCGTCCCGACGACGCAACTCCGACGGACGAGGGCAACGAAGCAACCGCTGAAACGACCGGGCCAGCACCCGTCGAGGAAACTCCGGAAGCGGCAGAATCTGAAGCGGCGGAGCCGGCTGTCGAATCGCCACTGAGCTTCACGCTCGCCCCGACCGGCGACAAGCCCGACAACCTGTCGCTCATAAAGAGTGTGAGTCCGGCCGATGCGGCCCGCCTGAATACCATGGGCATTACCAATTTCAGCCAGATCGTGGCCCTCACCCCCGAACAGGTCATCGAACTTGAACACGCAATGCAGATTCCTACCCGCATTCGTAAGTTCAGTTGGATCAACCAATGCAAGCTTTTGCTGGCTGACGGCTAAACCAACGGACCTCAACACACTGATTTTGTGAACATTTTACGAACTGCTATTTTCGTCGCATGACATCGCGCCGAATCCTTGCTCTGTTCCTCACTGCGGTAATGATTGCTGCTGCGTGCAGTTCCTCATCAGATCAGACCGCCGAACCGGCCGAGTCGCCGACGGACGAAACCACCGACGAGCCAGCGGCCGAAGAGGTCGCCGCCGAAGAGGTCGCCGCCGAAACGCCCGAGCATCTCTACAACGCCACTATTCGCCGCACCACGAACAACGTTCCTCATATCACCGCCGCCGACAACGGTTCACTTGGCTTCGGTTACGGCTACGCCTTGGCCGAAGATCACCTGTGCACACTGGCCGATGTGATCGTCTCGGTCCGCAGCGAACGGTCCTCCTTCCACGGCCCGGGCCCCAACGACAAATACCTCAACTCCGATGTCGTCTACCAGGGCATCGACCTCTATAAAAATGCCGGTATCCAACTCGACAACGCCGACCCAGACCTTCAAGCCGCCGTTCGTGGCTACGCAGCGGGCTATAACTCCTACCTCGACTCGGTAGGCGCTGATGGTGTCACCGGTTGGTGCCAAGGCGAGGAGTGGGTCCGACCAATCGACGAATACGACCTGGCCGCTCACTTCAAAGCGCTTACGTTGCGGGCCAGCATCGACCCGATGATGGGTTTCATTGCCTCAGCTACTCCCCCAGAGGTCTCGTCAGACGATGAGCAAGCGCTAGGAGCAGCCGACTTTTCCTCAGCTGTCGACACGTTGGTGCCCGACCCTGAAACCTTCGGCAGCAATGCCTGGGCCGTGGGTCCGGACCGGACCGCTGACGGAACAACCATGCTGGTGGGCAACCCCCATTTCCCGTGGCAGGGGAGCCTGCGTTTCTACGAGGTGCATCTCACTATCCCAGGAACGGTTGATGTCTACGGGGCGTCGCTACTGGGATCACCAGTCGTCAACATTGGCTTCAACAATGATGTGGCGTGGTCCCACACCGTGTCCGCCGGTAATCGCTTCACCGCATACACCGTCGACCTGGTCGAGGGCGACCCGACCTCCTATCACTACGGTGACGAAGAACGGGAAATGACAGCCAAAACCTTCACTCTCGATGTGTTGAGCGAAGATGGCACCATCGAGTCCGTTGAACGCACAGTGTGGTCCACCCACTACGGGCCGGTACTCGATTTCCCTGGAGTGGGGTGGAGCGAACGGCAAACCATCACCATCCGCGATGCCAACGCCGAAAACGATGAGATCATCCCGCAGTTTTGGGACATGAACCGGGCAACCAGCATGGACGAACTCATTGCCGCTCATGCCGACAACTCCGGCATCCCGTGGGTGAACACCTTGGCTGCATCTGCCGACGGCCGTATCTGGTACGCCGACACCTCATCCACACCAAACCTGTCCGACGAGGCAATAGCGGCCTGGCAAGGCCGTGTCGAAACCGACTTTTTCACGGGAATTGCCTACGACAGCGGTGTCGTGCTGTTGGACGGGTCAGATCCACTTTATGAATGGGTTAATAACCCCGAGGCTCGCGATCCAGGAGTTGTGGCCTTTGCCGATATGCCTCAACTCGAACGCTCCGACGTCTTGTTCAATGCAAATGACTCCTACCGCTGGGCCAACCCGGACGAGCTCACCCCAATTGTGTCACCGTTGCACGGTCGACTTTCTACCCCCGGTTCTCGCACCCGCATGAGTGCCCTCTTGTTAAGTGAAGAGTTCGGTGGCGCAGGCGAGGACGGACTCTTTACCCAAGAGGAACTCCGCGACACTGCTCTGTCCAACCGCGTGCTTACCGGCGAGTGGCTGCGCGATGACGTCGTTGCCCGCTGCACCGCAACCCCGGAGATCATGGTTGATGATGCACCGTTCGACCTGACCAAAGCGTGCGAAGTACTAGCCGACTGGGACCTCAAAGTCGATATCGAAAGTCGAGGCGCCGTATTGTGGCGCGAGTTCATGGGCGAGTTTGACTTCGAAGATCTGAAGGACCAAGGTGAGCTCTGGGCGAACCCCCACGTGGCCGAAGATTTGTTGAACACCCCGTCGGGCTTGGCTCCAGCGAGCGAGGACGGCGACGCCGTCTTGGTCAACTTGGCCGCGGCTGTTTCGATCATCGAGGGCGCTGGGTTCCCGATCGACGTTGCCCTGGGGACCGTTCAATTTGCCTACCGCGGCGACATTGAGATCCCAATTCATGGTGGTCTAGGCCCGGAAGGCGTCGCCAATGTTGTTGGTTCTGGGTCCAACGGGACAACTACCGAACCAAACAGCCCTAGCGGTGATGCCATCGGAGGCTCCGCACGATTACGCACAGATGGTTACCCAGTTGCCAATGGGACAAGCTTCATCTACACGCTGGAATTCACCGCCGATGGTCCCGTGGCTGATGCGTTCCTTACCTATGGCAACACGGGCGATAGCGAATCGGAGTACTTTTCGGATCAGACCCAACGCTTCTCGGACAAGGATTGGCGTCGCGTGGCATTTACCGAAGATGCCATTGCTGCGGAAACCTTGGCAACGTATGAGGTTGCTGGCGATTAGTTAAGCACTTCACGTTCGTAAGCAACTACTGCACCGATTTCTTGCTCCACCTCGGAGTCGGATGCGACGGTCTGCGGGTCCGACGCGATGGTCTGGGAATTTGTGTCATCGCTCCGTGACAAGCCGCACCACCTGCCAAGAACACGGCATAAGACGGGTCGGTTGGCCCGTCGTTTTA
This sequence comes from Acidimicrobiia bacterium, assembly GCA_963854565.1. Lineage (GTDB taxonomy): Bacteria > Actinomycetota > Acidimicrobiia > Acidimicrobiales > JAHEJN01 > CAWKZT01. Next base: position 6,124 of record CAWKZT010000024.1, on the reverse strand, counting down.
TGGTGTGGATGTCATAGGTTCCTCGGGGCGAGGCTCGCCCCGACTGGGAGATTTTCGCTGCGGTTGCGCAGAAGATGGGCTTTGAGGGCTTCGATTGGCCCGATACGAACGCCATCTTCGAGGTTGCCTCGGAGCGCTCCACCGGTGGTCGACGCAACTTTGCGCCGCTGGTCGAGAAGGCCAAGGCCGACGCTGTTCGGGCCCATGACTTGTTGAAGACCTACGGCACGACCGGGTTACAGACGCCGCTTGCTCTTGAAGGTGGTGACTTGACCGAGACAGTCCGACGATGTACTTGACCAACTTGGCAATAAGCACACTGGTGGATTCACCGCCGTGGCCTATGTGAGCGACATCGTTCCACCCGGAGTGACGTTCACCTACTTCTTGTTCCCTGGTTCGGCTGCGAACAACGTGACATCGGCTGACTCGTCCATCTCACCAATCAGCCTGCGCTACAACTTCAAGATGGGCAAGGGTTCGATCACCAATCTGGGAGCAAGTGGCTTGGCCGACAAGATGTCATTTGCACCGAGGAATCTTGCCCCGTCTTCCTAGCTAGGACAGTTCGTGCGGGACCCTGCTCTGCTGGTAGCCATTTAATGGTTACCAGCAGAGCGTTACTCGTCTTGGAAGAGTTCGCTCTGTTGACCTTGGAGTTCGCGTAACGCTGTGTGCCAATGGTCGCGGCACCGAAGTTCGTAACTGACAACGGCGTCGTTGGTAACGTCGGTGTCGCCTACGACCTTGAGTTGACCGTCATACACCTGCGAACCGTCGATGAGGCGGGCGTTATGGGTGGCACGGCGACCGCACCAGCAGCGTGCTTCGACCTGCACCTCGGAGCGTATATCGGCCAGTTCGAGTAGGCGTTTTGTGCCCTCGAAAAGCTCGCCTTGGAATGAGGTGAGCAGTCCGAATGCATACACCTCGACCTGCATTTCATCGACGATGCGCGCCAGTTGTTCGATCTGCGGAGCGGTGTAGAACTGCGCCTCGTCGGCGACAACTGCGTCGAGTCCGCCATGAACTTCGGCGGTCCGCTGGGCCAAGGTGTAGACGTTGACGGAATCGGTAACTTGCTCGGCTACGGCAGATACACCGAGGCGGCTTGAGACCTTGCCGTCTTCGCGATCAAGTTGGCTGCACAACATGGTCTTGAGACCGCGAGATCGAAGATTGTGATTGATCTGCAGGGCTTGGGTGCTCTTGCCCGAACCCATCGTTCCAAAATAGAAGCGCAGTTCAGCCATTTTGGAAATTCTCCCAATAACGGCTGGGCTTAGGGCCTTCCTGGCCTTGATACTTCGAGCCGAGGGCGCCTGACCCGTACGGATTATCGGCCGGTGTGGTCATCTGCATGAAGGAGATCTGACCGATCTTCATACCCGGATACAACGTGATTGGCAAGTTGGCCACATTGGCAAGTTCTAACGTGATCTGACCATCAAATCCGGCATCAATAAATCCGGCGGTCGAGTGAATCAGCAGACCAAGGCGCCCCAGACTGCTTTTGCCCTCGAGCCGGGCGACAAGATCATCAGGAAGGTGCACGCGTTCGAGCGTCGAGCCGAGCACAAACTCGCCCGGATGCAAGATGAAGGGCTTGTCATCGGACGCCTCGATCGGGGCAGTTAGATCGGTGAGATCCTTCTTTACATCGATCACCGGCATGGTGTGGTTTTTGAAGACCAAGAAGCGGTGGTCGAGGCGTAGGTCGACCGACGAAGGTTGGATAAACGAGCGATCGAGGGGGTCGATAGAGATTCGGCCCAAATCGAGTTGTTCGCGGATGGTGCGGTCAGACAGAATCATTGTTTTTCGACACTAGCCGGATCACCGTAGGGCCGAGACACTGAACCACCGGGAATTACAGTTTTATTGGCCATACAGCACTCATCGTCGACTTTCGGGCCGACACAGACCTCCAAAATCGACTAATGTCAGTCGATGAGCACGACGGAAAACCCCAAAACGATGCACCGAACGCTGAAATTGCGTCATGTGTTCGCTTTGAGTACCGGTGCCATGGTTAGCTCTGGCCTTTTCCTTCTTCCGGGTCTTGCTGCTGCCGAAGGCGGCCCCTCGGCCATTTTGGCCTACGCCATCGCCGGCATCCTTGTCATTCCCTCCATGCTCAGTGTTGCGGAGCTATCAACCGCTATGCCACGTGCCGGTGGTGCCTACTACTTTCTGGAACGGGCTTTGGGTCCGGCTGTAGGAACCATCACCGGTATGGGCACCTGGCTGTCGTTGGTCCTGAAGGACTCATTCGCCCTCATTGGCATGAGTGCGTATCTCAACCTCGTAGTCGACGTACCCACGAAGCCGTTGGCGTTGGTCCTCATCGTGATATTCACTGCGGTCAATATCGCCGGCTCCAAGGCGAGTGCCACTCTCCAGATCATGCTGGTTGCCTTCGTGCTTGGCGTCATGGCGATCTTCTTGGTGGCCGGGGGTATCAACTTCGGGGACGGAGAAGGCTCATTGGAACCATTCTTCACCGATGGAGCGGGCGGCCTTGTTGCTGTCATTGGACTGGTGTTTGTCTCCTACGGGGGGCTTACCAAGGTGGCCAGCGTGGCCGAAGAAATCGAAGATCCATCCCGCAATATCCCGCTCGGGATGGCCCTGTCACTTCTTGCTAGCACCGTGCTTTACACCTTGGCGGTGCTCGTCGCCGTCGCCGTCGTACCCGCCGAACGATTGCACGATGACTTGGCCCCAATCCACAGCGCAGCGAAGGCTGTGCTCCCCGCGGCTGGTGCGGTTCTTGTTGCCATTGCAGCACTTGCGGCGTTCTCGTCGGCGGTCAACGCTGGCATCTTGGCGGCGGGTCGCTACCCGTTAGCCATGAGCCGCGAAGGTCTGCTTCCACCGGTGTTTCTCAAACTCACCAAAAGTCGCACGCCCATCTGGGGCATCGTCGTCACCGGCGCAGCAATGGCCCTGGTGGTTACGGCGCTCGATGTCCACGCCATTGCCAAGCTGGCTAGTGCTTTCGTACTGCTTACCTTCGCCCTCGTCAACCTGGCAGTTCTGGTCCTGCGCGCCTCGCACATCCGGTCCTATGCGCCCGGTTTCCATTCGCCGATGTATCCGTTTATGCAATTCGTAGGCATCGGTATTGCCGTCTATCTAATCGTCAATCTCGGTGCCTTGTCGCTGCTTATGGTCAGCGGAGCGATTGCCGTTTCGTTAGCGTGGTATTTCGCCTACGGACGCAAGCGATCCACACGGGCGGGGGCCATCTACCACGTGTTCGAACGATGGGGAGCGTCGGCTGACCGCACCCTCGACCGCGAACTGCGTGCCGCGGCACAGAGTCACGGTCTTCGTGTCGACGACGAATACCCCGGCCTCATCGCCCGCGCCGCGGTAATCAACTTGCCCGACGGAATCAAATTTAGTGATGCCGCGGGACGTGCTGCCCAGGTACTAGCTACTCGTATGGATGTTGCTGCCGATGTGGTCAGCACGGCTTTTCAAGAGACCGGTTCACTATGGATTCGGCCGTCCGAAAAACACCCCACCGCTACGCCTATTGCCTTCTTCGATACGACCGATGAGCACCTCATCATTGCCCGATCACCGGGTGGCATCCAGGTACCCCCTGAGTGGGGCGGACGGGGCGAGACTGTCAACGCCTTGTTCTTCTTAGCGGGTCGCTCCGAAGAAGCCAGTAAAGCGCTGCGGTTGGCCGGGGAACTTGCCGCTCACCAGACGGCCGATGACGGCGAAGCACTAGCAACGGCTGGCTTCGAAAGCGAAATCAAGGCCGTGCTGTTACCCGAACTCGCCATCGAGCAATACCCACTCCTGCCCGAACTGCCCACCGGCCAACTCATCGGCCATCAGATCGGTGAGCTCAACCATCCGCCCGGCGTGCACTTCGAAGCAGTGGTCCGCCATGGCAAAGTACTCAACCCTGACGACGACTTCATTCTTGAAGCCGACGATCAACTCACCCTCATCGGGCCCGTGGATGGACTACCGCCTATCGAACGTTTTGCCGAGATGGTGACCGAATCGGCGTTGAGCGACAAGATCCACCGGTCGCAGCACCGGCACTAACTAGGCGTCACGAGGGTCCTTCGCCAGCTTGAAGACGTCGCGCAGCAACGGCTCATAGTGCGACAACGGTGGCGTAACGCCGTCGGGGTCAAACGCCAGTTGGTCGTACTTGGCACAGAACTCTTCGGTGTAGGTGTAGTACTCATGATCCTTGAAGGCATCCCGGGCGTTGCGGTCCATGCCGATGAAATGCCAAAAGTAGTAGCCCTGCACGGTGCCGTGGTGCTGAACCATCCAGTGATTCTCGGGCTTGACGTACGGCTTGAGAATTGCGGCCGCAATTTCGGGGTGATTGAGCGGCGCGAGCACGTCACCAATGTCATGCACCAACGAGCAGACCAGATACTCGTCGTCGCGACCATCTTGTTCGGCCAAGTAGGCCGTTTGTAGACTGTGGGTGAGTCGATCGACGGCAAAACCGCCGTGGTCTCCTTCGAGATGCGCAAGTTGATCGAGTACACGATCAGCCACGGTGGCATCGGCGTGAGGCAGCAATGTGCCAATGATGATGTCCCAATCCTCTTTGGTGCCTTCATCCATTCGATGGAATTTGGCCCGTGGTGCTGTATCGGTCATTTGTGCTCCCCTAGTGGACATCTACTGCATAGCTCACCAGCGAGCGGAGCGCTACAGTAAGCCGACGCTGCGGGTGTAGTTCAATGGTAGAACGTCAGCTTCCCAAGCTGAATACGCGAGTTCGATTCTCGTCACCCGCTCAGTTAACACAAGGGCCGGTTGACACGGCGCCACTTCCCTGCTGGCTGTTCAAATCGACCACCAACAGTGCCGACCAATCGCTGTCTATAGGCTGCTCTGAGCAGATACCGGGGATGTAGGACACTAAGGAGCGGCCACAGTGGACAGCGAGATCCAGCTAATTAGCGGCGGTGAAGGGTTGGCTGTACTAGGAAATCCGGCTGAGGTTGAACGCTTATTGGCTGCGGAGGGGCTTTCATCAAGGGACCTTGCGGTGCCAGGACTTGGAGGCTTCCTCAATGTTGGGGCTATGGCAGCATCGACAGGTTCCGCAGTTGCCGCCGGCTCTGGACGCTGGGTACAGCTGACTAAAGAATCAGCTCAGGCCGTGAATAAGTTCGACGAAGTACTTCGTTCCCAGACAAATCAAGGGTTGGCGGATGGACAGAATCTCGAAGAAGGAGAGACCGCTCAAGTGATGACCGATCCCAAGACCGAGCACACCCGAACACTGGGAATCTTACAATGTCAGCCATTGGCGGGCAGATGATCGCTCGCATCGAGGTCAGATCCGAATGTGTGCTCGGCGAGGGCCCGACGTCGGACCTCGAGCGACAACGTCTACTATGGCTCGACGTCGCCGGGCACAAGTTGCATGAGTTGGCGAGTGACGGCACACACACCTCCACCGAACTCGACCGGCAGGTCAGCGCGATGGTGCCTGACGCGGACGGTGAGTTGGTCGGCGTCGCTGGGCTCGACATCACACGGTTCGACCACTTCGGAAATGCCGGCTCGGTCATAGCGACCCTGCCGCCCGACGGCGATGGCTTCGCCAACGACGCCCGATGTGACCCGTATGGGCGGCTGTGGGTCGGAACCGTCGACCGCTCTGGGGCCAATGCGGGTGGTCTCTATTGCGTCGACATGGATGGAAAAGTTCAAAAGGTTCGTGATGGGGTCGCGCTCTCAAACGGCATGGACTGGAGCCAGGACGGAAGTCGGTGTTACTACGTCGACTCGCTCGCTCATTGCATACAGACCCTCTACCTTGGCCCTGATGGGCTGCCGGTTCGAACCGAAACCCTTGTCAAAATCGAGCAGATGCCTGACGGTCTCACGGTCGATGTCGAGGGCGGGGTTTGGGTCGCGCTCTGGGACGGTGGCGCCGTGCATCGCTACACCCCCGACGGCCGCCTCGATCAGGTCGTGAACGTACCTGGAGGGTTTGTGACCAGTTGCGCCTTCGGAGGGCCAGATCTAACGAGGCTATTCATCACCACCGCTCGTGTGGGTCTGCCCGAAGAACGGCTCCGGGCGGAGCCGGACGCTGGCGGGCTTTTTGCGATCGACG
>CAWKZT010000023.1:0-19183 GCA_963854565.1 Acidimicrobiia bacterium | reverse complement strand
CGGATGTGGAGGCTCAGAGGGCAACTTCTCGATGGACGGTTGGTATGACGACACCATCGCAGCCATTGACGAACTCTGTGCCATGGACGATGTGGCCGCTATTTGGTTAGCAGGATTTGGCACCGGCGGAGCATTGGCGATTGCCGCAGCAGCCAGCGATGACCGTGTCCGCGGCGTCGCTTCTATGGGCCCGCCGGCTGACTTTGACGACTGGGTTTCTAACCCCAAGCTGTTACTGCAGCACAGTCGCAAAATTGGTGTTGTTACCGACGAGGAGTTTCCGCCGTCGTTCGATGATTGGGCTGAAGCGTTAGGTCGCTACAAGGCGGTTGACTTTGCGACACGAATGCAAGACAAGCCGTTTTTGCTCCTTCATGGTGGGGATGACGAAGCGGTGCCGGTTTTTGACGCACGAGTCATAGCCGATGCTCATGGATCTGCCAACCTGCGGGTAGTGCAGGGCGCTAGTCATGCATTGCGGTACGACCCTAGGGCTGTCGCTATCTTGTTGGGTTGGCTAGAGCGCCAACGTCACCGCTCGGTCCTTTAGCGGCTAGTCCTGTTTGGATTTTCCCGCTGTCTTCTGGGCGGACTTCCACTCACGGACGGCTTGGCGCATCTCTGCTGATCCCATGTCTGCGACTGATCTAGGCTGATCGTCGGCGAACGGACCGGCTACGGCTTGCCAGCCGTCGGGCATGATCCCGAAGCGTTTGGCCAAGATGGCGGTGAAGATTTTGGTCTTTTCTGGGCCGTATCCGGGCAGCGCAATGAGACGACGCTTTAGTTCTTTGCCGGTGGCGACGTCAGACCAAAGATTGGCCCCCTGACCGTCGTAGGTGTCGTCTAAAGCGGCACACAACGCGTGGATGCGTTTACCCATGACCGCTGGGTAGCGGTGGATGGCAGGCTTGGTGCAACACACAGTGACGAACTGGTCCAAGTCGAGACTGGCGATGGTGGCAGCGTCAAGGTGTCCGAGACGCTCCCGCAACGTGGCCGGACCTTTGAAGGCCCATTCGATCGCCACCTGCTGATCAAGCAACATGGCGATAAGTAAGGCCGTACCGTCGGTATTAAGTAGAGCGTCAGCCGCAGTGTCGTCGGTGACGTTCAGGGTGCCGTTCACGGATGCTAGATAGTGCGATGAGGATTGGTGGCCTCGGTGTCGATTTCGTAGTGATTAATCGCCGCGACAACCTGTGACGAGTCGATCTCGCCATCGGCAGCAAGCGATTCGAGAACCGCGACAACGATGTGCGGCATGTCAATCTCAAAGAAACTGCGCAACGCTTCGCGAGTGTCGGAACGGCCGTAGCCGTCGGTTCCGAGTGACATGTAGCTGCGTGGCATCCAACGAGCCACCTGATCGGGAACGGCTGTCATGAAGTCACTCACGGCGATGATGGGGCCGTCACTGTCGGCGAGCTTAAGCTCGATCGGGTTGTCCATCGGGTCACCATCAGGATGAAGTCGGTTGTAGCGGGTGGCGTGGAGACAATCCTCGCGGAGCTTCTTGTAGGAAGTTGCGCTCCACAACGAGGCATCAACGCCCCAGCGCTCGGCGAGTTCGGATTGGGCCTCTCTGGCCGGCCCTTGGGTTGGGCCAGAAAACAAGATGGTGGCCTTATGGGCCTGGTTCTCGCCGCCATCGTCCCACTTGTACAAGCCACTATGGATGTCCTCGTCGGTGACGTGGTCAGGACGAGCCGGCATCTCGTAGTTTTCGTTGTAGACCGTGATGTAGTAGTAGATGTCCTCGCCCTGATCGGCTCTACCATCGGGGTACATGCGTTGCATCCCGACGTTAATGATGGAGCCAAGTTCATAGGCAAAGGCGGGATCGTAGGACTGTACCGATGGCACGGTGCTAGCGAGAAGATGGCTGTGTCCATCCTGGTGCTGCAAACCTTCACCCGCGAGCGTGGTGCGCCCTGCGGTTGCCCCGATCAAGAAACCACGCGCCCTCGAATCAGCTGCGCTCCAACAAAGATCGCCGACCCGTTGGAACCCAAACATCGAATAGAAGATGAAGAACGGAACCATCGGCACGCCAAGGTTGGCATAACTGGTGGCCGCGGCTATCCAACTGGCCATTGACCCGGCCTCGGTGATGCCTTCTTCGAGTAACTGCCCGTCGGTGCCCTCGGCGTAGCTAAGCAACAAGTCGTGATCGACGGGTTCGTAGAGTTGGCCGGTGGGTGCGTAAATCTTAAACTCGCGGAACAGCGAGTCCATGCCGAACGTGCGAGCTTCGTCAGGAACGATGGGCACCACCCGTTCGCCGAATACTTCGTCGCGAAGCATGTCGCGTAAGGTGCCGGTGAACGCCATCGTGGTGCTCACAGCACGACCATTGGAACCCTTGTCGAGGTTGGTGAAAATCGCCGCGCTCGGCAACTTAGCTGGTCGCTTGTTGCGGACCATCCGAGACGGAAGCGGACCATCGAGAGCGGCCCTCCGTTCGCGCATGTAGATCATCTCGGGCGAGTCTTCGGCGGGGCGAAAGTAGGGGGGCACGGATGCATCCCTGATGAGCTCTTCGGGGATCTCTTCTTCGAGGTGCAGTCGGGCCCGCAATCCGAACAGCTGATCGGTGGTCATCTTCTTGATGGAGTGAGTGGAGTTACGTCCCTCAAATCCTTCGCCAAGTGTCCAGCCCTTGACGGTCTTGGCCAAAATGACGGTGGGTTGGCCGGTGTGTTCAGCCGCGGCCGAGTAGGCGGCATAGAGCTTGCCGTAGTCGTGGCCGCCTCGTGGAAGCTCGCGAAGTTCGTCGTCGGTGAGATGCTCGACCAGTTTGCGTAGTCGTGGGTCGGGACCAAAGAAGTGCTCGCGGATGTAGGCGCCTGTTTCGGTGGCGTAGCGTTGGTACTCGCCGTCGACGGTGGCGCCCATTTTGGCGAGTAGTACGCCTTCGGTGTCTCGGCGGAGGAGTTCGTCCCACTTACCGCCCCAGATGACCTTTATAACGTTCCAGCCAGCACCGCGAAACACGCCCTCAAGCTCTTGGATGATCTTTCCGTTGCCCCGCACTGGTCCGTCAAGGCGCTGCAGGTTGCAGTTAATGACCCAAATAAGATTGTCCAGGTTGCTGCGACCCGCCAAGGAAATAGAGCCGAGCGTCTCGGGTTCGTCGGTCTCGCCGTCGCCCAGAAAGCTCCAAATCTTGGTGTTCTCGGTGTCGTCGAGACTGCGATCGGACATGTACTTGTTGAAGCGGGCTTGGTAGATGGAGTTGATAGGCCCGAGACCCATGGACACGGTGGGGTACTCCCAAAAATCCTCCATGAGTCGTGGGTGCGGGTAGCTGGATAGACCTTTGCCACCGACCTCGGTGCGGAAGTTGTCAAGGTTCTCTTCGGTGAGCCGGCCCTCAAGAAAGGCACGGGCGTAAATACCCGGAGCGGCATGGCCTTGGAAGTAAACGTGGTCACCGGTTTGGCCATCGTTCTTTCCGTGGAAGAAGTGGTTGTAGGCCACCTCATAAAGCGAAGCGGAAGAGGCAAATGTTGAGAGGTGCCCACCAATGCCATCGGAGGCTTTGTTGGCTCGGATCACCATGACGGCGGCGTTCCACCGGATGAAGGCCCGGATGCGTCGTTCAAGAGACTCGTTGCCTGGGAACCAGGGTTGATCGGCGGCCGGGATCGTGTTGATATAGGGCGTCTGTACGACCGCGGGGATGCCGAGGCGGCGTTCTTGGGCTCGCGACAGCAGTCGATTAACGACATAGCGGGCCCGCGCCTCGCCGTGCCCATCGATGAGCGCATCGAGTGAATCGATCCACTCTTTGGTTTCGATGGGATCGAAGTCGGGAAGTTGATCACTGAAATGGTCGACCATGCCCTACATACTGTCAGCTACCCGCGGGTACTACTCCAAGGGCTGGGTATTTTCGTAAGGAATCCTCAATGTTGGTGCCGGAGGTGTCACGATGGTCGGTGTGACAGAACGAATCAAGGTTTACACCGACGGTGCTTGCAGCGGAAACCCCGGACCCGGTGGCTGGGCGTGGATAGTGCCTGACGGTCGCTTCGGCAGTGGTCCGGCGCCCGACACGACGAACCAACGAATGGAGCTTCAGGCTGTTCTCGATGCGGTCCAAAATCTTACTGGCCCTCTCGAAATCGTCAGCGATTCTACCTATGTGGTCAAGTGTTTCAATGATGGTTGGTGGAAGGGTTGGCTGACGCGCGGTTGGACCAACTCCCAGAAGAAGCCGGTGGCTAATCGAGATATTTGGGAACCACTGATTGCCCTCTACCAGGAGCGCGATCTCACGTTCACGTGGGTGAAAGGTCACGCCGGAAACGAGTGGAACGAGTATGCCGACCGTCTGGCGGTCGAGGCTGGCTATTTGCAGGCTGTGCGCCGTGGTGGCGAGACCCCCACATCGATCCAGGGGCCTCCGCCTCGGGGATCACGACCGTCTACCCCGGCACCGCAAGGGGTAGTACTTAAAGATCCAACGGGACGCGATGCGCCTGTGGGGCACAAACTCGTGATTCTTGGCTTGCGCCCCCGGGAGCTTGGTGGGTATGAGCCGAACGAGACCCGTGATGCCGTGCGCCGGTTTCTTACCAAAGCAATCCGCGCCAAAGCCGAGATGTTTCCGAACCTTGTCGTTCTTAGTGGGATGCGCCTTGGATCGGAGATTCTTGGCGCCGAAGCGGCCCTAGCAGCCGGCGTACCGCTGGTAGCGGTCCTGCCTTACCCCGACCCCCACCTTGTCTGGCCCACCGAGGCCCAAGAGTTCTATCACACGCTAATTCGTCGATCTCAGGAGGTTATTGTCTTGCAAAAGAAGGACCCTGATTCGGTGGTTAACGCCCGAGGAGCGCTGGGGCGACGGGACTCTTGGTTTAGTCGCAACAGCGATGAAGCCATTATTATTTGGGACAATATGGACAAAGAGGTGGATAGAACTATTAAATCGCTGGGTAAGGCCATCGGCGAGGGCGAGATCTGGGTAGTCGATCCAGCGCAGCTTCCCCGGGCATGAGTCGCTCGATTTGTAGTCCTGCCGAAGTTGCGGGCATCACGACCAGCTGATTTATGCGAGGGTTGCAGCTTGAGGTACCGTCAGCGTCATGGATCTCAATGGAACATCAGCACTCATCACCGGTGGGGCCTCAGGCCTGGGCGGAGCCACGGCTAACCTGCTCGCCGACAAAGGCGTCAAAGTCGTCATAGTCGACCTCAACGAGGAACTTGGCGAAGCCAAAGCAGCGGCGACAGGCGGACTGTTTGTCAAAGCCGATGTCACCAACGAAGACGATGTCAAAGCAGCTGTTGCTGCCGCCGCTGAGCTTGGCCCTCTGCGCTCCGTGGTCAACTGCGCGGGCATTGGCTTCGCGATGCGTACTATCGCTCGAGATGGCACTCCCCACGACTGGGACATCTACAAAAAAGTCATCGAGATCAACCAGATGGGCACCTTTAACGTCATTCGCCTAGCGGCCGGCGAGATGGCCAAAACTGACCCCACCGATGAGTTCGGCGCCCGAGGGTCCATTGTCAATACCGCCTCGGTGGCCGGAATCGAAGGTCAGACGGGTCAGGTGGCCTACAGTTCGTCCAAGGGCGGCATCATCGGCATGACCTTGCCGGTAGCTCGTGACTTGGCAGCCATTGGTGTTCGTTGCAACACCATTGCTCCGGGACTCTTCCACACGCCACTGATGTTGCAGGCGCCCGATGCTGTAATCGATGGCCTAGCTGCCAGCGTGTTGTTCCCGAAACGACTCGGAACCGCCGAGGAGTACGCCGATCTGGCGCACTTCCTCTTGCGGCATGACTACATGAATGGCGAAATTATCCGCATCGATGGAGCAATTAGGTTCCAACCCAAATGATGGGTCTACGTCCGTTGGTACCGCGAATTTAACGTTGGGTTCGGCTAAGAACTAACGGTTACGACAGGGTAGAACGCCACGTAATCCTGAATCTTTCTGGCCTTTTTCTTGGGTTCTTGGTAATACCACGCAGCATTCTCGTGACTGTTTCCGTCTACGTTGACCGTGTAATACGAGGCTTTTCCCTTCCAGAAACACGATGTTGCATGATCGGTCTCGGTGAAGTGCTCGAGGACGAGCGATGAGGGCGGAAAGTAATGGTTGCCTTCGACCACAATTGTCTCGTCGCTTTCGGCTATGACGGTCCCGTTGATTTGTGCTCGCATGGTGCTCTTCTTTCGATGTCGTGAGCTAACCAAAAACCCGTGAAGTCAGTCACTATTCCGACAGCGTAGAACTTCGGACTCTAGGTGTTCGAGGGTCTTGGTCATATTGGCCGGATGCGAAGTGGGGTACCCCATGATTTCGATTCCTTTGGGGAACAACGACGTTGACCAATCGAACGTTTCGGTAACGACAGTGCCTTCCTCGGTATCTTCTAGCTCATAACGCCAGCGGTGCTTTGCGAAATGGCACCACGCAATTAGGCGGTCCTGCTCGAACTCGACGACCGTGCTTTTCATGCGATATGGCACGCCCAGCTTCATCTTCATACCGAACTTGGTACCCAAGGTGAGATCTATTGGATCGATGGTTTGGCGGACCGTGCCAGAACCGTCGATAGCCACGTGTCCCTCAGTGTTTGACAGGATCGCGAATATTTCTTGGGGGGACGCCGCGATGGTCTTGGAGACGCTGACGCTTTGTTCTGCTGAGGTAGCCATGTTTTAACCTTAGGCCGGTTGGCAGAGTTGTGGTGAAAAACTGCACGCTGTCCAGGACCACGACGGTACCTTGGGCCAGACACCGACGAGGGGAACGCAATGGCGCATCGAGATGAGAGCATCGGTGAGGTAAGCGAGACTAAAGGGCGGGTCGGCATCATTTTGGCGGGCCTCGCTATTGCTGCATTGGCCGTGTTCGCTATTCAAAACACCGAAAAGGTCGAAGTGGAGTTTCTGTGGTTCGGCGGGCGGATTCCGATCTTCTTAGTAATCTTCGTCACGGTTGTGCTGACGCTCATTATTTCTGTCGTCGCCGCGTGGGTAGGCAACCGTAGGTCCCGTCGCACCTAGGCGACAGTCGTCCCATTCGCTGGCGTTGCGCCCGTTGATTTGGGCCCAGCCGGTAAGACCAGGCCGAGGCCCAATGCAGGCACGGCGAAAACAGTGGCGAACGCCAGATCAGCTACTCGTTTGCCGCCGTAGGGACTGCGGCAAATCCCTGATCTCTCCACCAGTTGACTGTGGTAGTGAGGCCTTCGCGGAACTCGATGGGCTCGATGCCGGGGATTAACGAGTCCAGCAGGTCATGGGAGGCCATGGTGTGGCGAACATCTCCAACTCGTGCGCCACTGTGCACTCGTTCGAGGGGGTGATTAACGATTGCTTCGAGATGGTGGATGGTTTCGAGCAGACTAATTTGTGTGCCAAACGCCAGATTGACAGGTACGCCGTGGCTTAGCTTGTTTTCGCAGGCCTTGGCGATGGTCTCACAAACCGTGTCGACGTAAGTGAAATCCCGGGACTGGTTGCCGTCGCCATGAACCGGAAGCGCTTCACCGCGTAAGGCAGCAGCAATGAAAGCGGGCATGACTGCGGCGTAAGCATGTGCTTCGGGTTGGCGCGGACCGTAGACATTGAAGAACCGAAATGCTAGGGCAGGAAGTTGGTAACTGTGCCGGTAGGCGAGGGCATACCACTCGGTGGCTAGTTTGCTAGCGGCGTAGGGACTAATTGGCTGGGTTGCCATCCATTCGTGTTTGGGAAGCTCTGGGTTGGCGCCGTAGACACTAGAACTTGAAGCTACGACGGTATGGACGTTGCCTGCTCGGCGGGCCGCTTCGAGAACCTCGATAGTGCCGGTTGCATTGCGGAGGTGGCTTTCTAACGGGTCCGCCACAGACTTGGGCACGGAGCCACGCGCACCCAGGTGCACAATGCTGTCCGCTCCGGCGAACGCCGCATCGGTGATGGCAGGGTCAAGCATGGAGCCTTCGATAAACGTGAGATCGAGCCCCTCAATATTGTGGACAAATCCGGTCGATAGGTCGTCGACTACGGTGACCGCATGGCCACGGGCGAGCAACGTCCGGCACAGGTTTGATCCAATAAATCCGGCACCACCTGTCACAACAATTGTCATAAGGCGAGAGTAGTGCCCCGGGTTGACAGATATGGGGCGCACCGGGTGATCGCCCCAAGCACCCTCTTCGTTTCTCACTTATGGAGCTACGGCCCAGGGCATTCGTCCCGGAAATTTCGTGGCGCTTGAAATTTTAGGAATCGAGCATCGGTGGGGTTACCGGTCGGAAATTTTGCGCCAAATCGGGGTCGGTAGGTTACGCAGCGCAGCCGAGGCCGGACCAAGGAGCTTCGGGACCGAAACAACGGAGCGCTTCTTCGTCAACCCGTTGATCATCGCGTCTGCCACTTCGGCGGGGCTACAGGCCATGGGTTGCTCGGGGAGGCCATGGGTCATCTTTGAATGTACGAAACCCGGGCGGACCAACATGACTCGGGCCCCCGAACCCACCAGCGCATGGTCAAGCCCCCGGGCAAATCCATCAAGACCAGCCTTGGCACTTGCGTAAACCAAGTTTGTCACCCTCGGGCGCACTGCTGCGACCGAGGACAAGATAGCGATCGTGCCATGTCCCTGATCACGAAGTTGGCGGCCGATGCTATGGGAAATGGTCACGGCGCCGGTGTGGTTGATCTGAACTATCTGGGCAACGTCGGAAGCTGGCAGATCTAGTGAGTACGTTTCGCCCAACGCACCATGGGCTACGACAGCGAGATCGATGTCGCCGAGCCACTGGACGGCATCGTTAACGAATGTGTCGTGCTCGCCGAATTCGAGCGCGTCGAAATGGAGGGACCTATAGGCAACCGAGGGTCCAAACGTCGAACCAACTGTTTGCAGCGCATCGACGTCGCGCCCTGCGAGGACGATGCGCTGCAGCGTTGGTTGCAGACGCTCGATGACCGCCTGCGCAATGTCAGAAGTGGCACCCACCACGAGAACGTTTTGTGGGCGTCCGAAAGCGTCGTTCATGCTTGTCCTATAGGGGTGGTCGGCGCCGGGAGCGTCAAGTCAGGCACAGATTTCAGATGGGTGGAGGCGGTATCGGATCCTTCCATGATGTTGATAGTAGAGCCTGCCAAGCGGTTACGCTGGCCCCCATGAGCACACGAGCATTGATTCTGGCCGCACTGTTGTGTGGGTTGGCGATTTTGGTTGCTTTTGCGGTGCAAATGGCGCTGGCATAACCGCTGCGCCGATAGGTACACCACCCCCGCTGGTCGGTCTGTTACAGTCAGTTTTGCAAGCGGGCCTGCTCCATGACTCAACGCGCACGCATGTTATTCTTGCAAATTCATCCAGTACTGGTCAGTCTTCTGCTGCTGACTCTCATTGCACCGGTCGCGGCCCAGGAGCCGATCGATCAGGAGTATTACGACGCGCAAGTGGCCAACGACAGCGCGATTCAAGATGGCCTCGCCGAGGCGGTCGGGATTGTCGGAAAAATTTCTGTCACCAACGCGCAAATTTCGGGCCTGCGATTGTCCGTCGGACAGATGGAGAACGTGCTCAACGTCCTCGACTTACGAATCGAGCGGGCCCAAGCGCAATACGAGGCGCAACTCGAAGATCAGATTTCGGCAATTCGCACCATGGCTTTATCGGCTATTACGATGAAAGAAACCAGGCTGGAAATTGAGGCCTGGACCGCGCTGATACGAGCCAGAGCTGTCGAAGCCTACGTAACTCCGTCGCGGGGTAATCCAATTGTTCCGCTACTTCGATCCCAGACTTTGACGGAACTGCAAACCAAGATGGCCTTACTTTCCGCCGTGGCCGAGTCCGACCAAGCGTTACTTGCTGGTCTAAAGATAGCCGAGGCAGAACAGGCCAAGCAGGTCGCCGCGCAGGACTACCTTCAGGCCAAAGCTGCCGATGGTCGAGCCCAGCTTGTGGTCATCGGCAATAGTTTGGGTGGTGACAGAGCAGTCCAGGCTGAGATGAAACAGCAACTCGATATTGAGATAGCCGAGTTTCAGGCCGAGGTTGAGGCGCTTGAGGAGGCACGGGCCGAGGTCCGACGTATTATTGCCAACCAAGAATCACAGATTCGTGCCGAGGCGCAACGGCGTGCGACATGGGAGGCCATGTGTCTTCGCGGCGAGCAACCGACCGATGACTTGGGCAACAACATCAACTGTGAAGCAATTATTGGCGGGGCGCCGGGCTCGATGAGTTGGCCGACACCGGGTTGGGTCAGTTCAGAA
Source organism: Acidimicrobiia bacterium (assembly GCA_963854565.1). GTDB lineage: Bacteria > Actinomycetota > Acidimicrobiia > Acidimicrobiales > JAHEJN01 > CAWKZT01. The sequence goes on along the minus strand of CAWKZT010000023.1, from coordinate 8,934 downwards.
TTTGGGCCTCGGTGGGGTTACATGCACGAAGGCATCGACATTGCTGACGACTTTGGCCAGACCATTATTTCGGCGGCCGACGGCGTCGTTATTTTCTCGGGCTGGCTGGGTGGATACGGCAACGCCGTAATGATCGACCATGGTGGTGGTGTGTTGACCGTTTACGGTCACCAACAGGCGTTGTGGGTGAGCGAAGGGCAGTGGGTTAACCGCGGCCAAGGTATCGGTGAAGTCGGGTCCACCGGTCACTCCACGGGGCCTCACCTACACTTTGAGGCGCGGGTTAATGGTGAACCAGTAGACCCGAGGCTCTTTCTTCGGTAGTTGCGGTGGTCAAGCCCCCGGCTAGAGATTCCCCGCAAGTCACAGGAGATTCGTTTCTCTTTTCGATAATCGGCTTTACCATTGCGAATTATGGCAACGCATGATCTTCTGATTGTTGGGGGTGGACCCGGTGGCGAGGCTGCGGCTCTATACGGTGCGAGCGCGGGCCTCGATGTTGGTCTAGTCGAAATGCACAAGGTCGGCGGTACGTGCTTGCACGTTGGCTGCATTCCGGCCAAGGAACTGCTTGAGACCGCCGCGCTGGTCCGCCATATCAGTCACAGCAAAGAGTTTGGTATCAATGTCGGTGAGGTTGCTCTCGATTTTTCGGTCGCCCAGGAACGCAAACAAGCCATCATCGACCGCCTCCACAAAGGCCTCTCGGGCTTGCTCAAGAACCGCAACGTGACTGTTTACGATGGCAAAGGCGTGTTTACCGGACCGAGCACTGTGCAGGTCAGTGGCGGCGAATCCGGCGAGGTAGAAGTCACAGGAACGCACACGGTCATTGCTACCGGATCAAGCGTTCGCACTATTCCCGGATTCGATATCGACGGCACAACGGTGCTCACCTCCGACGAAGTCTTGGCGCTAGCAGAACTTCCCGATGATGTGGCAGTGATTGGTGGGGGAGCGATTGGTTGCGAGTTCGCCTCGATGCTCTCTGACCTTGGTTCTAATGTGACCGTTTTGGAAGCAATGCCATCGATTCTCGCCGGGGCAGATGCCGATATTGCCAAGGTCGTCGAACGTTCATTCAAGAAGCGCAAGATCAAGGTAGTGACCAACGCGACGATCAGCGGTCACACACCAAACGATTCCGGAACCACTATTACCTACGCCGATAAGTCCGGCAACGAGACGCGCTTAGAGGTCGATCAGATAATTGTTTCTGTGGGTCGCAAACCCCGAACTGATGGTCTCGGTCTCAGCCACACCAACGTCGAAACCGACGAGCGTGGGTACGTGAAGGTCAATGAGTTTTGCCAGACTAACGACCCAAACATCTATGCCATTGGCGATGTCATCCCTACCGCTCAGTTAGCCCATATTGCTTTCGCCGAAGGAGTGCTTATCGTAAAGCACCTGTTAGGTGAGTCGCCCATTCCTATTGACTACGCCAATGTTCCCTGGGCAATTTATTGCCATCCCGAGGTGGCCTTCGCTGGTCTAACCGAATCTGCTGCTACCGAGGCGGGTTATGACATCGTCGTTTCTAAGCATCGATATGCCGGCAACGGTCGAGCGCTTATTGTGGGCGAAAGTGAGGGAATGGTGAAGGTTATTGCGGAGAAACGTTCCGATGGAACGGGCGGACGCATTATTGGTGTGCATATGGCAGGACCTTGGGTTACTGAACAACTTGGTCAGGGGTATCTTGCGATCAACTGGGAAGCCACCGTTGACGATGTGGCACAGTTCATTCAGCCCCACCCCTCTTTCAGCGAATTGTTTGGTGAATCGGTTCTTGCCCTTACCGGACGCAGTATTCACGGCTAGTTTCAGCGTAGAAACACCCACAACTTCCCGCAATCCCATAGTGTCGAATCTGCAGTGCCATTCACTGCGAACAAGGAGCCCAAGATGACCGACGTGGTGATGCCGCAACTCGGCGAAACCGTAACCGAAGGGACCATTACCAAATGGTTCAAGAATGTTGGTGACACCATTGCTGTCGACGAGGTTCTCTTCGAGGTGTCCACCGACAAGGTTGACTCCGAAGTTCCGTCGCCCGTTGCGGGAACGATCACCGAGTTTGCCGTGGCCGAAGGTGACACGGTTGACGTCGGCACCGTATTGGTCCGTGTCGATACGGGCGGCGAGTCCGCTACCCAAACCACTCCAGCGGCAGAACCCGCCCCCGCCCCGCCCGCGGAACCGGCGCCTGCGCCCGCATTAGAGCAAACGGCGCCACCACCGCCACCGCCACCGCCGATGTCGGTGGCTAGTGACAAACCAGGCGACGGACGGTTGCTTTCGCCGGTTGTGCGTCGGCTTATCACCGACAATGGCCTGAACGCGTCAGAAATTGTTGGCACCGGCATGGCGGGTCGTATCACCCGAGCCGATGTTGATCTCGTAATCCAGGCAGCCAGTGACGGCTCTCCGTCCCCGGCTTCTACCGCAGCAAGTGCATCGTCGTTGCCTCCCGCCCAACCCCAGGAAGCGGCTGCCACGCCTACCGCGGCATCAGCGGGTAAGCGAGACGAAGTTATTGCTCTCAGTAACATTCGCAAGGTCACCGGCGCTCGCATGGTCGAAACGAAGCAAACCAGCCCCCACGTGCTCACTGCTATCGAGGTCGACTACGAGAATGTCGAACGTGTCCGTCGAGCCCACAAGACCCAATGGAAAGCAGACGAAGGTTTCAGCCTCACGTATCTGCCCTTTATTGCCCGAGCACTCGCCGATGCCTTGGAAGATTTCCCGCAACTCAATGCCAGCATCAGCGATACCGAACTGACCGTTCACGGCGACGTTCACCTGGCCATTGCTGTTGACCTCAACTTTGCTGGGCTTATGGCCCCAGTGGTGAAGAACGTTGACACCAAACGTCTCCGAGCCATTTCACGCGAGATTGTTGATTTGGCGAGCAGAGCTCGACAGAAAAAGATCACGGCCAGCGAAATATCCGGTGGGACATTTACCATCACCAATGCTGGCCAGTACGGCACATTGATGCAGTTTCCCTTGATAAATCAACCGCAGGTAGCGATTCTGTCCACGGATGGCATTAGTCGCAAGCCGGTGGTGGTAACCCACACCGATGGCAGCGAAGCGATTGCGGTTCACTCGGTAGGGATACTGGCGTTGGCTTGGGATCACCGTGCTTTCGACGGCGCCTACGCGGCTGCATTTCTCGACCGCATGCGCACCATTTTGGAAACGCGCGACTGGGAAGTCGAGATCTGAGCACCAGCGTGGAACCGATGACGGCAGCCTCAGCCGTGGCATCCGAGCCAATGCTTCGATCGCGTTGGCTTGGTCGGGTCACCTACCGCGACGCGTGGGCTTTGCAGCAGGCGTTGTTCGCCCACAGCGGTGATGACCATTTGCTAATGCTGGAGCATCCGCCGGTGTACACGCGTGGGCGAAGCGCGGACATTGCCAACATATTGCCAGCTGCCGCTCAGGCCGCCGAGATTATCGACGTTGATCGTGGCGGCGACGTTACCTTTCATGGCCCCGGTCAGCTCGTTGTGTACCCGATTCGCTCCATCGAGGGGAAGCGCGGGGGAGGGATGGCTGACACGAGCGCCTATGTGGCAGATGTCGAGCAGTTGATAATTGACGCGCTGGCCGACCTCGGGTTGCCCGGCGCTACCCGGCTCAACGGGTTTCCCGGCGTATGGCTCGAGGCACAGGGGTCGCGACCACGCAAGATCGCCGCCATCGGTGTGCGGCTATCGCGTGGACGTACGATGCACGGATTTGCCCTGAACGTGTCCACCGACTTGGCATGGTTTGACAACATTGTCCCCTGCGGACTAACTGATAAATCCGTAACGTCGTTGGTGGCCGAGGGCATTGACGTCGACATGAAAGTGGTGGTCGATGTTGTATCGCGCTTAGCCGCCGAACGATGGGCTCCGGATGGCGGATCCGAACGCCAAGATGTGGTCTGGCGTCACCGGTCAACTGACTTATCGGTGTTTAGTCGGCGTGCCGGCGGGGAGAACCTGGGCGAAGGAACTTCGGTGAGATTGACCTCGCGGCTTAACGAAGCTGGAGTGACCGAGGGGCTAGAAATTCGGAGCCGTAAACCTGAGTGGCTCCGGGTGAAGGCCGAAATGGGCGCCGAGTATCGCGAACTCAAGAAGACCATAAATGACCTCGACTTGGTCACCGTCTGCGAAGAAGCGGGTTGTCCCAACATTTACGAGTGTTGGTCCGACGGCACGGCAACCTTCATGATCAACGGCGAGCGCTGTACTCGTGCCTGCGGCTTCTGCCTGGTTGACACCCGCAAGCCAAACCCGGTCGACGAACACGAACCGCAGCGAATTGCTACGGCCGTTGCCCAGATGAAACTTACGTACGCAGTCCTTACAACCGTGGCGCGCGACGACTTGGCCGACGGTGGAGCAAGCGGGTTCGTTGCCACGATAAACGCCATACGAGAGCGCACCCCCGGCGTGGGAGTCGAGGTGCTCATCTCTGATTGCGAGGGCATTGAGTCGTCCCTTGACGCCATTTTTTCGGCCCGTCCCGTCGTGTTGAACCACAATCTCGAGACTGTTGCCCGACTCCAACGGGCTGTGCGCCCCTCGGCAAGCTATGCCCGAAGTTTGTCGGTGCTAGCCCGTGCCAAGGCCCAGGGGCTTACCACGAAGTCCTCATTGATGGTTGGTATCGGCGAGACCTATGACGAGATGGTTGCCACGCTGGCGGATCTGGCCGCAATTGGAACCGACATTGTCACTATTGGCCAGTACCTGCGCCCTACGTCGGAACACCTGCCAATTAGTCGATGGTGGACACCAGACGAGTTCGAGAAGCTGGCTAGTGTGGGCCGTCAGCTGGGCATAGGTCATGTGGAATCCAGTCCCCTTACTCGATCCAGTTACCACGCACGCCAAGCGGCTGATGCCACCCGCTAACTGGTAGAGGGTCTGGCAGCGCTTGAGAGTTAAAGGGCAAGTCTGAGTCGTCGGACCTATAAGCGTTGCCCATACGCTGGGTCAATGATTGATTTGGCCGCCCCAACTGTCCTTTTGCAGTGGGCTGTGGGCGGACTTTTTTTTACCTGGATCACCACTCGTCGCCGCGAAGTGGGCATTGGCTACGGCTGGACGATGCGTGGTACGTATCTGGGAATTGGCGGATTAGGAGTGTGGGTTGGGTTTCGATCCACCGAAGTGCCGTGGCGCGAATGGCCCGCGGTTTTTATGCTGTTGCTGACCGTGGTGGCGCTGGTCGTTTCTGTTTTGCGGCGCAAGGCCGGTGTGGAAGGTCAACGCGAGTTAGTAGCGCGTCGCGAGAAGCGGGTGGCCGAGATGACGGGCATCGACAAACCCGAACAACGATTCGATCGCACCGCGGCTGAGTTCCCCCCCGTGCTCGATTTGCTTGGGCCAATTGTCGGAGTGATCGGTCTGGTAGCGGGTGCGTTGGAAGCGGGTGGTTCCGCCCCTCTAGCAATAGCCCGGACTCTTGTCGGGGCCTTGTTTTTGGGAGCTATTACTGACGCCATGTTGTTGGGTCACTGGTACTTGGTGCAGCCGGGCCTAAGCCGGGCCCCTCTCAACGAGTTGGTGTGGTGGGCCGCAGCGGTGTGGCCGGTCGAACTTCTGGTGTTGTTGTTGCCTACGGGAATGTGGTCAGTGCTGAATGGCACAATCGATGATCAATACAACGGGCTATTGGGATGGTTCTGGGTTTGCTGCGTTATCACCACGATTGGTCTCATTGGCGTGACGATGGCTGCCCTAAAGGAGAAGCAGTACAGCGCGGTAATGGCGGCAACGGGCTTGTTGTACCTTGCCATTCTTACGGGCTTCGGCATGGATCTCGTAGCCCGAGTACTCCTAGACACGTAACTGATTGCTGGGCAGCACCCTTTGATCTCGCTATAGAGGCCATCTTCGCCCTATGGTGTTGACTTCGTCTTTCTATGGAGATTTGTCGTGGCTTTGACCATCAATGTTGTGCGTTCGGTCCCAGTTCGGGCCAAAGCTGTTGCCCACTTAGTAACCAGCGACCGGATCGCCGGTGAAGACGGTGCATACGACTGGGGCACCTTGGCGTTCAGCGGATTTGACGGGAAAGCTGGCACCACCACTGTGGTTACGGTGGACGGCGTACCGACGTTGCTAGTTGGCATGGGTGAGGCCGATGCGGTCGGCACGGCCGAGTTTCGTAAAGCTGGAGTGGCGATTGCCCGCAAGTCCAAAAAGTTCGCCAATATTACGGTGGTGCTTGACGAACTCGATCCCGATGTCGGCCAACTGGCTGGGCTGAGCGAAGGCGTAGCGCTCGGCCATTATGAGTTCAATCAACTCAAGAGCGAGGCCAAGGCTTCTCAACTCACCAAGGTTTCCGTTGTGGCGGCGGGCAAAGGCGTTGCTGCGGCGATTAACCGTGGTCAGATCATCGCTGATGCCGTGAATTGGTCGCGCGATCTCGTCAACCGTCCCGGTGGTGAGCTAACCCCAGCAGTCCTGGCTAAAGAAGCGGCGGACATGGCTAAGGCCGGAGGAATTACCGCCCAGGTTATGTCCCCGGCTGCCATCAAGAAAGCTCGATTAGGTGGCCTTCTCGGCGTCAACCGCGGCTCCGAACAAGAAGCGCGACTGGTGCGACTGACTTACACCCCCAAGGGGAAAGCCAAAGCCCATTTGGCGCTCGTGGGCAAAGGCATCACGTTTGACTCAGGTGGCCTTTCGATTAAAAGCGGAACGGGCATGATGACGATGAAGATGGATATGGGCGGAGCCGCGGCCGTACTCGGTGCCATGCGCGCCATAGCCGCACTTGCTCCGAGGGTCAAAGTTACGTGTATCTGTCCCATGACCGACAACATGACCGGACCCGATGCCACCCGTCCCGGTGACGTGTTGGTGACTCGCAGTGGTAAGACCATCGAGGTTCTCAACACCGATGCCGAAGGGCGCCTGGTGCTCGCCGATGGCCTTACTTTGGCTTGCGAAGCCAAACCCGATGCCATTGTTGATGCGGCCACTTTGACAGGTGCATGCGTGGTGGCACTTGGCAATAGGTACGCGGGCTTGATGGGAAACGACGATCAACTCATTGGACGAATCAAAGATGCAGCCGACACTGCGGGCGAACTACTTTGGCACCTTCCTTTGCCTGATGAGTACAACACGCTGCTCGACTCCAAAGTGGCCGATATCAAGAACATAGGCGGACCATATGCGGGGGCTTTAACCGCGGGCCTGTTCTTGCAGAACTTTGTGGATAGCGATATCCCCTGGGCTCACCTCGATATTGCTGGCCCTGCTTTTGCAGATAGTGCAGGTGACGATCACCCCGCGGGTGGCACAGGTTATGGCGTGCGCACCTTGCTGGCATTGGCGGAGAGTTTGGCTAGCTAGGAGTTGCCACTGCCAAAGCTGCTGCTCGACTGGTAACAGGGGAGTAGCGCCACTCGTGGAGTCGGTTTTCAATGGCCGGGCCGAGGTGACCCAACTGAACTAGGGCCGAGGCCAAAACTGTGGCGTTGGTTAGCTGACTGGCTCGGTATTGCTCGTCGTCTTGTTGTTGTTGCCAAAAGGCATGTGAACGACCAAGATGCTCGGGTAGCCGTGCCCGTTGGCGACGGTGCAATAGGGGAAGTCGCCGGCGGCACCAGACCTCTTCGTGTCGCCGTCGGACGAGGGCGAAGAGTTCGAGTCGGTCAAGGGACCGTGCCAACTGTGAACTTGAGCCAGTTCCGCTGCCCAGACCCATTTCGGTTGCTGTGGCGGAAGGATCCATCATGTAGCCATCGGGGTCGTGGTCGAATCCGGCCGAAAGTTTGCGGAGCAAGCAATAGGCCGTGGGGCCAAGGATGGCCATCCAATAGTCCTCGACGTAACTTGATCGTGGGTGATGGCCATCTTGGTCAATTACTGGATCGGTCCACGGCATGACGGTGAGGGTGTCGCCGAGCGCTCGTGGCTTTGAGGTGTGGCGGGTTGGACTGGTTGTTGGTGACATGGTGCTCCCATCGGTGTGACCCGGAACGCATTCAGGGCTGGGAAGCATTCTGATCATGGCGCACAGGAGGATGATCGTCAATCAATTTCGATCAATTTCATGTTTTTTTTCTCTTCTGGTAATGACAACTGGTTACGCCGATGGAATACCTGACTAACTTGGTAGGGTTTCGGTCGTACGGTCACCAAACCGACGAAGGTTTAGAGCCGAATCAGACGCAGGAGTCATTGATGGCAACTTTTCGAGATCTACTCAGCCAAGCGAAGGCAAAGATTCGCGAGGTCGACACGGCCGAAGCCGAAACTATGCTGGAGCAACCAGGAGTAGTACTGCTTGACGTCCGCGAACCTGACGAGTTCGAGCAAGGTGCTCTTCCTGGAGCGGTACATATTCCCCGCGGTCAACTCGAGTCGGGCATCGAGGGTCGGATTCCAAAGCGGGATACGCCCATTGTTATCCAATGTGCCGGTGGCGTTCGGTCCGCTTTTGCCGCCGACACTTTGCAACAACTCGGTTACACCGACGTCGTTTCTATGGATGGTGGCTTTAACAAATGGAAAGACGAGGGTCGGGCCTGGGCCGCGCCCCGCACGCTCGACCCTGCGCAACGTAACCGCTACCAACGGCACCTTTTATTGCCCGAAGTAGGCGAAGAAGGCCAACTCAAATTGCTTGATGCGAAGGTACTGTTGCTCGGCGCGGGCGGGCTCGGTTCGCCTGCCGCTCTTTACTTGGCAGCCGCGGGTGTAGGGACACTGGGCATCGTCGATATGGACGTGGTGGATGAGTCGAATTTGCAGCGTCAAATCCTTCACAATCTTGATCGGGTAGGTGACCGTAAGGTCGATTCGGCCAAGAAGACGCTTACCGCACTCAACCCTGATGTCAACGTTGTTACCTACGATATGCGGCTAGACGCCAGCAATATCGAAGAGGTCATTGCCGGCT
>CAWKZT010000022.1:0-19336 GCA_963854565.1 Acidimicrobiia bacterium | reverse complement strand
AAGTGGGGCGAAGACGAAGATGGCAACATCGTTCGTATCGCCAGCGCTGAAGAAGTCGCCCAGGATGGTTCTCGCACCGACGTGCACCTTCCTTCGCCTTCGTACTACCCGATCCTGTTGGCCTTTGGTCTGCCAATCGTTGGCTATGGCCTGATCTTTAGCCTTTGGCTCTGTGTCATTGGTGGCGCCATCGTTCTTGGAGCTATATTCGGCTGGATCATGGAACCAGCCGATGATCCCGAAGCAGCGCACGACCACGACGATCACGGTGGCGACGATGCCACTGAAGTAGCGGTAATCGAAGAGGAGGTCAGCGCCTAATGAGCACGACCGAAATCCCCGAACGGTTCCAGGGTCGCGTCGCCGAAGACGATCACAACTACAGCGCATCTGGCCTCTCCCACGAGAAGTTAGCCATGTGGGTATTCCTCGGCTCTGAATGCTTGCTCTTTGGTGGACTTATTTCCACCTACATGCTCTACAAGAACAAGCTTCCTGCGGGCGAGATTGGCCCCGACGACCTCTTTGATATTCCCTTTACGTCGGTCAGTTCGTTTGTTTTGCTTATGAGTTCGCTCACCATGGTGCTGGCTGTTAGCGCCATCGCTCGCGGCGACGTGTTCCGCAACCGAGTGTGGTTGCTCACCACAGCCATGTTGGGCGCCGTGTTTATTGGCGGCCAGGTTTATGAGTTCACTACCTTCTACAACGAGGGCGCCGGATTCACCACCAATTTGTGGACCTCGGCCTTCTTCACGCTCACTGGCTTCCACGGTGTTCACGTCACGATCGGCATCGTCATGTTGATGTCGTTGTTCATTGGCTCATTTACGGGCCGTATTTCTCAAGAAAGTGCCGAGAAAGTCGAAATTATTGGCTTGTACTGGCACTTCGTCGATGTGGTGTGGATCGTCATCTTCACCGTCGTTTACCTGTTCCCGCAGTAAGTCTGGCAAAGGATCTCCAATGACTACCGCAACTGCAACTGATCACGTCGAGGCTCACGACGAGCACGACGACCACATGACCGACTGGAAATACGTCCAGATCGCTTTGCTTCTTGGTGTGCTTACTGGCATCGAGGTATTTACTTACTTCGAATCAGTTCTCGACTGGGGCAAGGCACTTGTGCCGGTACTGCTGGTTCTGATGGTTACCAAGTTCTACGTCGTGGCCGCTTACTTCATGCATCTCAAGTTCGACTCCCGCTTCTTCAGTCGTGCCTTTGCTGGCGGTCTTGTTCTGGCCATGGGTGTTTATGCCATCTTCTTTGCCGCATTTGGTGTGCACTTCTGGGAGATCTTCCAGGATTAACGTTCTGGAGTGCGCCATGGCCACAGGTACGAGAGCGCACCCGCGTAGGCTGTAGGAATGTTCGCCGCTGTAACCGATGTCTGGCGCTATCAGTTTCATCCTGAGGTCTGGTTTATGTTGGCCGGGGTCATTTCTCTGGGTTGGTATACGTCCCATGTCATTGGGCCGAAGGTAGTTTCTGCTGATGAGGTCACCACGCCGGGTCAACGCCGCTGGTTTGCGGCCGCTGTTGTCTTGCTGTGGTTGGCCAGCGACTGGCCTATTCACGACATAGCCGAAGAATATTTGTACTGGGTTCACATGGTTCAGCACTTGCTGATTACTTTGGTCATCCCCGCGATGTTCCTATTGGCTTTGCCGGAGTGGTTGGCACGTTTGGTGTTTAGCCCCGATGGCATTGCTGGCAAGTGGATCCGCCGACTGGCCCATCCCATTGTGGCTGGCGTCATGTTCAACCTCTTGATTGCCCTGAGCCACGCCCCAATTATCGTCAACTATTCAGTCGAGAATGGCCCGTTTCACTACGCCGAACATTTGCTCATTTTCTTGGCTGCGCTACTTATGTGGACGCCTATTTGTGGGCCGTTGCACGAGTTGCGAATGAAGCTACCGATGCAGATGATCTACCTCTTCTTGATGTCGGTGATTCCTGTTGTGCCAGGCGCTTGGCTTACGTTCGCCGACGACGCGGTGTACAAGGCTTACGATCACGACGTTCGTCTGTGGGGTGTCTCCGTTGCCCATGATCAGCAAGCGGCCGGCATGATCATGAAAGTTGTCGCGGGCACGTATCTGTGGAGCCTTATTGGGATCTTGTTTTACCGATGGTCAAAACCATCGCATGGCACACATCGCACGATGCGCAAAGCGCCACCCAAAGCCCCAACCAAACCCCCAGCCGAGATCTCGTAGTCCTGCGGTCCATTCGAGGGCAGGTCGGTGCTGTGAGCATCATTGGGTTTCGACGTGAACAAGGGGGCGGATCCTCGCTGGTCTACTAGATTGCTTGCATGCTCGATATCAAATTACTCCGGAGTACCCCTGAAGTTGTACGCGTTGGTTTGGAGTCCCGAGGCGAGTCCACCGAGTCGCTGGATACAGCTATTGAGCTTGATGAGAGCGTGCGGGCGATAAGTGGCCAGCGTGACGACATGAGGTCGGAGATCAATGGCCTTTCGAAGCAGGTGGGCGAATTGCATCGTGCCGGGCGTGGTGTTGACGCGGCCGAGTTACAGACCCGGAGCCGCGAGCTAGGGCAGCAAGAGTCGGCGCTGGCCGAGGAGGCCGCCGCACTCACCCAGCAACTAACCGACATCATGTTGGTGATGCCAAATGTTCCATCGCTCGATGCGCCGGTTGGTGCTAGCGAAAAAGAGAATGTGGTCTTGCGGGTGCACGGGTTCGATGACGATCCCTTCGCCGAGCATCAGTTACATCTCGACTGGACTCCCACTGGTTACGCCGAACATCAGTTGGTCCCGCATTGGGAGAGCGCCGAAGAGCTTGGCATCCTCGATGTCGAGAGGGCTACCAAAATGTCCGGCGCCATGTTTGTGTTGTATCGCGGGCTTGGTGCCCGATTGGTTCGGGCGCTTATCCAGTTGGGCCTCGATCGAAACAGCGATGCGTACGAGGAGATGCGACCGCCCAGCTTGGTGCGTACCGAAACGCTTATGGCTACCGGCCAACTCCCGAAGTTTTCTGACGACGCTTATCACATTGAACGTGACGACCTATGGGCCATACCCACGGGCGAAGTGCCGATGACCTCGGTCGCTCGTGACGAGATTCTTGCTGAGGGCGATTTGCCGATGCGAATGATGGCGCACACGTCCTGCTTCCGACGCGAAGCCGGATCAGCGGGCCGCGACACTCGAGGGTTGTTGCGGGTCCACGAATTCGACAAGGTCGAAATCCTTGCGTATGCATCGCCCGAACAGGGCAACGCTATGCACGAAGAGCTACTCGAACGCGCCGAAGGAACCATTGTTGCGTTGGGCTTGCCTTATCGCATTCTTGACATCTGCACGGGCGACCTAGGACAGCCTCATGCTCGTTGTTGGGACATCGAGGTGTGGGCCCCAGGAGCAGATCGTTGGCTTGAGGTGTCGTCGGTTTCATGGTTTGCTGAATATCACGCTCGGCGAGGCAACATTCGTTATAAGCCCGAAGAAGGCAAGGGCACAGCATTTGTGCATACGGTCAACGGATCAGCTGTCGCCGTCCCTCGGGTATGGGCGGCCATCGTGGAGCACAACCGTCAGCCTGACGGGTCTATTGCCATTCCCGAGGCCCTGCACCCGTACATGGGTGGCCACACCGTAATCCCAGCCGTTTAGGCGCGTGGGTTCCGGACAAAACGTAAGCCGAGGACGCTATGCGTGGCGCCAAAGCACGGCGTTAACGTTCGGCGATTTTGGTAACCAAGCGTTCGTAGGTGGCAACGTCTTGGGCCCCTGGAACTGGGAAACTTCCGGCCATGAGCACCGTCGGGACCGCGTTGATTCCGGCTGCAAGGGCCTCGTTGTGATCGTCGATCACCTGGTTGACGTGGACGTCTCGGTTGGTGGCAAGTTCGTCGTCGAAAGCGGCAACGTCGATTCCTGTTTCGTCGGCAATAGAGCGGTAGACAGCATCGGCGCTGATGGTCCGATTATCGGTGAAGTAGGCCTTCAGTAGGGCACGGTGGTACGAGCCAGCTAGTTCGGGATTGATTGACTCAACGATTTTCCCGGCCACGAGCGCCGGCAGGCTGTGGCTCGGCGCTGGGTTCTCAGTTGCCCACGGGACAAACGATGCCAGGGGTTCCATTTCGGCGGGGCGCAGCCAAGATTGCGTGTAATTGACGAACTTCTCCTGCGTGCGCTCCTCGGGTTGCGGGCGCAACATGAATGCTTTCCATTCGATCTCGACGGCGTCGCCGAGGCGTTCTTGTAGTTGGTCGAGACGCACGGTCGCGACGTAACACCATGGTCAAAGAAAGTCGGACCACACGGTGAGCTTTACGGGTTCGGTCATGGAACCATTGTGCTCAACTGGCGAGCGCTAAGCCAGCCCAAGCGGCGATAATTCCTGCAACGACGGAAATGGTCAGGTACGAGGCGGCTCTAAAAACGCGTTTGTGAGCACCAAGGCTGATGGACTGGTGGGCCAGGGTTGAGAACGTCGTAAATGAGCCAAGCCCGGCGGTGCCAAGGGAAGTCGCCGCGTGGGGCGAGGCATTAGCGAGTAAACCCAGAGCGAAGGAGCCAGCAACGTTGATGAACAATGTTCCGTAGGGAAACGCATCGCTATTGAAACGCTGGCTGATCAGTGCCCGAGCGAGTGTTCCGAGAACAGCTAGGCCAACAAATACAACAATCCAGATCATGGCTGTGTGCCTTTCGGGCGTTGTCTTGCCACGACCACACCGATGCTCACCGAGATTAATCCGGCAACCAGAGACAGCATCAAGAACATCAGCCCGGAGGGTGCGTCCCCATCACGGAGCTGTTGCGCGACTGTCACCGTGAGGCCCGAAAACGTTGTAAGTGCGCCGCAGAAACCTGTGGTAGCGCCGGCGATTCGTGCGGGGGTTTGGGCCGGGGCACGAGCCAGACGGACAACAAAGTACCCAAGGAGCAAGCTCCCGAGCGTGTTCACCACCAAAGTTGCCCACGGCAGGTCGGTTGACGGGATTAGCTCGATGATGGTCCAACGAGTGAAAGCTCCCGCAATACCGCCCACGGCAATCGCAATGACCTTGTCCGAATCCACCATGGGAGTATGCCAGGCGGGGCAGAGCCACTACCGGAGGCAGCCGAGCTGATTTCTGCCCCAGTCGGATTGGGTTTAAGTTTGTTGTATGGCAATTTCGGTTGAGGCGACGAAAAAAATCTGTGGAGCGACCGTTAGCGGACTCGATCTTGCGGTGCCGCTGGCGGAAAATGATCGGTCAGCAATTAGTGATGCCCTGGTGCAGCACAAGGTTTTGGCGTTTCCCGACCAACACCTGACCGACCCAGATCTCGAACAATTTTCGCTTTCGTTTGGCCCTTTTGGCGACGACCCGTTCATTGCGGCGATCGAAGGGCATCCCCATGTGATCGCCGTGGAGCGCCGCATAGGGGAGACTGCGCCTTTGTTTGCCGAGAATTGGCATACCGATTGGAGTTTTCAGGTACGACCCCCTAAAGCCACATGCCTTTACGGTCTGAAGATTCCGCCGATCGGTGGCGATACCCACTTCGTTGATCAGCAGGCGGCGTTAGTGGCTATGCCCGCAGCACTTCGTGAACGCCTCGATGGCCAGACGGCGGTTCACTCAGCCCGAGGTGGCTACGCCCCCGATGGCACCTACGGCACCGATGACCAGGCCACCGATCGAAGTATGGAGATTCGCCCATCGAAAGCAGCGTTGGCGACCCAACTCCATGCCATTATTCAGACCCATCCCGAGAGCGGGGTCGAGGCCATCTTTGGTTGCGCTGGTTACATCACTGGCTTCGACGGTATGGCCGAAGCTGATTCGGCGACCTTGCTCATGGACCTGTATTCGTGGCAAACGCGGGCGGAGTTTCAGTTTCACCAAACCTGGGAGCCCAACATGTTATTGATGTGGGACAACCGGGCACTGCTGCATAGGGCCACGGGTGGCTACGACGGTCACCATCGTTTGTTGCACCGGACCACCATCGGAGCATCGTGAGAAGCCAGCGCAAGAACTCCACTTGCTGGGCAGGTGGCGTAGTGTGGTTCGGTCAGTGCAACGCGTAGAAAACTGACGCAAACCTAGATGCCACCAGGGGCCAGCATGTCATTCCCAACCGATCTTGAAATTGCCCGGGCGGCAACACCCGCGCCTCTCAAAACTGTCGCAGCAGAAATGGGGATTGGTGAGCATCTGCTCGAATCCTATGGCAGCGACCTGGCCAAGATCAGTTTGGATGCCGTGGCCGAACTCGAAGCGAGTGGTCGCCCAAAGGGCAAGTATGTCGTGGTCACCGCCATTACACCTACGCCACTGGGCGAGGGCAAGACCACGACAACCGTGGGGCTTGGTATGGCCATGAAGAAGGTCGGCAAGAGTGCCGTCATCTCATTACGCCAACCATCGATGGGCCCTACGTTTGGCATCAAGGGTGGCGCTGCGGGCGGCGGATACAGCCAGGTCATTCCCATGGAGTTGCTCAACCTGCATCTAACCGGCGACTTCCACGCGGTTACCGCGGCGCACAATCTGCTTTCGGCCATGGTCGACAATCACCTCCACCACGGCAACGAATTCGGCCTCGACCTCAACAACATCACCTGGCGCCGGGTGCTCGATGTCAACGACCGGGCATTGCGCAACATCATCGTCGGTCTCGGTTCACCCCTCGACGGCGTTACCCGACAGACGGGGTTCGATATCACTGCGGCGTCTGAAGTGATGGCCATCTTGGCTTTGGCCAGCGGTCAGGCCGACATGAGGGCCCGATTTGGCCGCATCGTGGTTGGCTACACCAAAGCGGGCGACCCCATAACCGCCGACGATCTCATGGCGGCTGGTTCTATGGCCGTAATGATGCAAGATGCGCTCAAGCCCAACCTGCTGCAGACGTTAGAGAACACGCCCGTCATTGTGCATGCCGGCCCATTTGGAAATATTGCGCACGGCAATTCATCGGTCGTGGGCGATCTCGTCGGTATTTATGGGGGTGACTACCTCATAACCGAAGCCGGGTTTGGTGCCGATATGGGTGCCGAAAGGTTCTTCAACATCAAATGTCGGGCCTCGGGTCTTGTGCCCGATGCCGCGGTATTAGTGGTAACCGTGCGAGCGCTCAAGGCGCATTCGGGCAAGTTCAAAATAGTGGCTGGCAAGCCGTTGCCCGATGACATGTTGGCCGAGAATCCCGGCGACGTGTTGGCCGGTGCCGACAACTTGCGGGCGCAAATTGAGAACGTGAGAGCACATGGGGTTTCTCCGGTTGTGGCCATCAATGCTTTCCCGACCGACCACGATTCCGAGCATGATGCCATCCGCTCAGTGGCCGAAGAATGCGGCGTCCGTGTCGCCGTCTGCACCCATTTCTCCGACGGTGGTGCCGGGGCAACCGATCTCGCTCAAGCGGTCATCGACGCGTGTGATGAGCCAAGTGATTTTCACTACCTCTACAACAGCGAGGCCACGCTTAAGGAGAAGATCGAAACCGTCGCTACCAAGATTTACGGTGCTGCGCAGGTTGACTACACGCCAGCGGCTACCCGCCAATTAGCTAACTACGAACGGCTTGGCTTTGGCGAGTTGCCGGTTTGTATCGCCAAGACCCATCTGTCGATCTCAGCTGACGCTTCGCTGAAGGGCGCTCCAACGGGTCACACCGTCACGGTACGCGAAGTCCGAGCTTCGGTTGGTGCCGGATTCATCTATCCCCTTTGTGGGGAAATGCGCACCATGCCTGGGCTAGGAAAGGCCCCTGCAGCATCCCGGATTGACTTCGACGACAACGGCGAAATTGTCGGACTCTCGTAGCATCCGAAACATCGGCACGCCACAGTAATGGAAACTCCCTCAATACCGAATCTATTGCGATTGCTGTGGCCGTTTGGTTGGTCATCTTCGGCCGCGAGTTCGCCGGAGCTAAAAAGCCTGGTTGACGCGATGCACTACGAAGTCGTACCGATGAAGTCGATCGATCAGGCCATGGCCGATTTGCCCCAGGGTGCAGAGGTATCCATTACGTGTTCGCCAGCCAAAGGCATCTCGGTTACGCAGGAGTACACCGAAAAGTTAAGGGCCAACGGCTTCCATGCCATCCCGCACATCGCTGCTCGAATCGTCGAGAGCGAAGAACACATGAGGCAAATCGCTATATGGCTTCGCGACCAAGAAGTCCGCGAGATATTTGTGATTGCTGGTGATGCTCCCGAACCACTGGGTCCCTATGAAGGGGTAGCAGCGTTCCTCGCCGATCTATTGAACCAGGACACCGGGCTTACTAAGGTCGGATTTGCTGCTTACCCGGACGGTCATGCACTCATCAGTGACGGCGTCCTTGCCGATGCGCTGCATAGGAAGCAGGCCATGCTGGCTGAGGCGGGGATCGAAGGAGTGGTCAGCACACAGATGTGCTTCGATGCGGCCCAAATTCGTGATTGGTTAACGGCCGAAAGGGCCAACGGTTTTACTTTGCCGGTGCTTCTTGGTATCCCTGGGGTCGTCGACCGGGTGCGCCTCATGCGGATGGCCTCTCGGCTAGGTATTGGCACCTCATTACGTTTCTTGAGCAAAAACAAGTCGACGGTCATGAGACTCATGGCACCGGGTGGGTATGACCCGACCGACATGGTGGGCGAACTAGCTGGCGATGCCGAACAATTAGGCATAGTGGGTCTCCACTCGTTTACCTTTAATGCGGTAGCCGAAACGGTGCAGTGGCAACGTGCCATTCTCAATTAGGAGTAATCCAATGTTGACATATGACGCCGTGGTGATCGGTGCAGGAGTTATCGGGT
Source organism: Acidimicrobiia bacterium (assembly GCA_963854565.1). Lineage (GTDB taxonomy): Bacteria > Actinomycetota > Acidimicrobiia > Acidimicrobiales > JAHEJN01 > CAWKZT01. The sequence continues at coordinate 10,543 of CAWKZT010000022.1, read as the reverse complement.
CAGCAGTGACCCTAGAACTGCAGCGGGGTGGACGTTCGGTGTTGTGCTTGGACAAGGGTCCATCGGCCGGTTCGGGCTCGACGAGTTCGTCATCGGCGATTGTGCGGTTCAGTTACTCGACCCATGATGCGGTGCTGGCTTCGTGGGAGGCATCGCATCTCTGGTTCGATTGGGAGGACCACCTGGGTGTGGCCGATCCCGACGGCATGGTCAAGTTCATCAAGACCGGGTCCCTCGTGTTTCGGACAACCGGATACGACGGCGAAGCTGGTTTGGCGATCTGGGACGAACTCGAAGTGCCCTACGAACGACTGAGCGCCGAGCAGGTCAATGAGCGGTGGCCATGGCTAGACACGGGCAAGTATTACCCGCCTAAACCCATCGATGATCCTGCCTTCGCCGACGATGCCACCGAGCAACTCGATGCTTACTATCAACCGGGCAGTGGCTTCATCGACGATCCTATGCTTTCTGCCAAAAACTTGGCCTATGCAGCACGGCACTATGGTGCCGACTTCCAGTTCAACAGCGAAGTCGTGTCGATTGATCAGGTTGACGCAATGGTGACTGGCGTAACCCTGGCCTCGGGCGAAACGATCAAGGCCAAGGTTGTCGTGAATGTCGGCGGTCCTCACGCCAACGCAATCAACCACATGGCGGGTGTGGCCGACGAGATGAAGATAGGCCACCGGCCACTCCGTCAAGAAGTGTTCAGTGCCGCTGGACCGGAAGGAGTCACACTCGACGACGGTATGCCGATGGTGGCTGATCTCGATGTGGGACAGTACTTCCGGCCTCAGCCCGGTGGTCAAATCCTGGTGGGGGGCACCGAACCCGAGTGCGACGAATTGCAGTGGATCGACGATGCCAACGACCTCACTCCGTACACCACTGTCGAGGCATGGGAGACGGCAATGCTGCGGATAGCTCGACGGGTGCCCGAGTTTGGCATCCCGCTGGCTCCCCGTGGTTTAGCGTCGGCGTATGACGCATCTGATGACTGGGTCCCGATCTATGACAAGTCGTCGCTCGATGGATTTTTCATGGCCTGCGGTAGCAGCGGTAACCAGTTCAAGAACGCGCCCATCGCCGGCCTGTTCATGCGTACGTTGATCGACGCGGTGGTTAGCGGTCGTGATCATGATGCCGATCCTGTGCAATACCGGGGACCAGTAACGGGACGAGATATTAACCTGGGGGCTTTCTCACGGCTACGAGAACCTTCTAAGACGAGTGGGACTGTGATGGGCTAATGGCTGTCGATCTGGTGGCGCTGCGTCGCCAGTACGAGTCCGCAGGAATCGATCTGACGGTCATGTCCGCCGATCCATTGGAGCAATTTGCGGTTTGGCTGCAAGGAGCGATCGACGCCGAGATTGACGAACCCAACGCCATGGTCTTGTCGACCGCAGGGGCGGATGGTCCCAATGGGCGAGTCGTCCTGATGCGTGGTCTCGATTCGGGCCTGATCTTCTATACCAACTACCGCAGCGTCAAGGCCGACGAATTACGTCACGACAGTGGGGCGGCGGCGACATTCATGTGGCACAAACTGCACCGGCAGGTCCGAGTACGCGGCACTATCGAAATTGTGGATGACGCTACTTCAGATGCGTATTTCGGGACCCGTCCACGCGAAAGCCAAATCGGGGCATGGGCCTCGCCGCAAAGCCGGCTGCTTCGTAGCCGCGCCGAACTGCAAAATTCGCTGGCCACCGTGACCGAAAAAATGGGCGACGGACCGATTGAACGGCCACCCCATTGGGGCGGGTACCGATTGCTCCCCACCGAAGTTGAGTTCTGGCAAGGTCAGCCCAGCCGACTGCACGATCGCGCCCAGTATGTGCAGGGCGAAAATGGGTGGATAATGCACCGACTGGCCCCGTAGCGTCACATCTTGTGTCGTATCAAGCTGCTGCTCTTCTTGCATCCACCGCGTGGGCCTTTGGTGGTCTAATTTCGGCCAAACCCAGTCGAGTGCTGGGTGGGGCCCGCTTTACTCGAGCGCGCATGGGCCTTGTCACGGTCATCTTGGCGTTAGGTGGTTGGTTGGCCGGCGGTTGGTCCACGGTTGAACGGTCCGATCTGTGGCCGCTGATCCTCTCGGGCCTTATTGGGCTTGGGATCGGCGACGTTGCATTGTTTGAAGCTTTTGCTCGTCTTGGCCCCCGTCGGACCGGGATGTTGTTTACGACGACCGCTCCAATGGCGGCGCTCCTTAGCGCCATCTTCTTGGGAGAGCGATTTAGCGCGCAGGTGATTATCGGATCTTTGCTCGTGCTAGTCGGCATCGTGTTTGCTATTGCCTTTGGCACCAAGCCGGGACAATCCCATACCTGGGAGGACGTCAAGGGCGACTTCCGGGTAGGTATCTTGTTTGGTCTTTTGGGGGCGCTTGGGCAAGCTGTTGGCCTTGTAATAGCTGATCCGGTATTCGATGGCACGCTCGATGTTTGGGCCGGGGGAGCGGTGCGGGCGATTGCTGGCACTATCGGACTTTGGCTGTTGGTTCCGATCTTGCTGCACCGACGGCCACAGACCGGCACGTTGGACGCGCGCCTTTGGCGGCTCCTTGTCATATCGGCCATTGTTGGCATGGTCGTTGGCAAGACTTCGCTGCTCTACGCGCTCACTGAAGGCGATCCTGGGGTGGTGTCGGTGTTGGCCGGCGTGGCACCAGTTATACAACTACCGCTCATCTGGGTTGTCACCCGTCGAGCACCTGCCATAGGTGCCTGGGTGGGAGCGGTAATAGCGGTGGCAGGAACCGCGCTGATTGTTCTCTAGCGAAAGCGTGCTTATGCTGCGACCGGTGTTTTTTCGCTGGAGCGTGGCCGTAGCAACAGCCAAATGATGCCGACAATAAGGGCCCCGGCGAAGACTTCGAACATCACTGGCCAGCGAGTTGGATCGGTGAACCAGTTACCGACGCGGCCCGGTACATCGACGATGGTTCGAACCCCCGGTAACACGATGAGATCGCCCTGGTAGCGGAGGATTTCAAACCCGCCGTAAACAGCGGCCAAGAGTCCAAAGCTGAGCCACTGGGCATTTTCGGTCAGGCGACCTCGGGTGGCCCACAACATGGCGCTGGCGAGGATGAGGCCAGCCGCTAGGGCCAGGCGAGGTTCGCCGCTCACAATGGCCCAGGTTTGAATGCGAGTTTGACCTCGTAACGAGGTATCTACGAGCCAGTTGGACTGGATGTTGCCTCGCACGACTTGGATTTCCCACCATCCATAGAACACAAGGAAGACGCCAGCCACGGTGAGCAGAAATCCTGATGCCTTGTTCACATACGGCAATACCTTGCGCATGTTTGTGGCAATGGTGGTCTTGCCTATGGCCATCGCGAGGGTGAGGACCATGATGACCAAACTCATGCCCAGTGCGTAGGCAATGAATACGGCGATGCCGTCGACTGTGCTGTCACTGGTGAACGAGCCGATTACGGTGCCGAAGAAAATCGGAGCAGTACAGCTGAGTGAGACGATTGCAAAGGAGACACCGAACATGAAGATGGACGGCAATTCGCGTGTTTTGCCGCCTTTGTTGAGGCGGGGTATGTCGAGGCGAGGTTCATAGCCCCGAATCATCGCAATACCCAACGGGACCATCAAGATGCCAAACCCGAAGGTGGCATAGGAGATACGGCGCTCAATTACTCCAGCGTCGATAACGGTTTGGGTGATGATGCCAATGACTGCAAAAAATAGGACGAACCCAGCCGTGAGAGTAAGGCCGACAGTCATGGCGCGCATGATGTTGTGGCCGGTATCGGTTTCGTCTTCGGATTCGAGACCAAGGAAATAGGACAGGTAGGCCGGCAACATGGCGAACCCGCAGGGGTTGAACGCGGCGATGAAGCCCGCCGACAACGCGAAGCTGACGAGGCCCCAGTCGAGACTCATGGTTGTTCGCCTGTTATCAGTTCGCCAACAAAATCATCGATCTGGTCCGCAGTCAAGATGCCGGCATGCACCCGCCCGATAGAACCGTCGGCCTTGATGAAGACGGTGGTGGGCATCGCCAGCGCCTGGGGAATTTGCCGGAAGACAGCTTCGTTCGGGTCGAGCCCAATTTCGTACGTGACCCCAGTTGATTCAATTAGCGCACGGATATCTTGTTCGCGGTCGGCAACGGCAAGCCCGACGAAGTGAACATCGTCGGCGTAGGTTTGGCTGGCGGCTTGAAGATCGGGCATTTCTCGGATGCAGGGCGGGCACCAGCTGCCGAAGAAATTGAGGACCACAGGCTGACCCCGATGATCGACAAGCGACGCAGTGCCACCACCCAAGAGGTCATATGGAGCGCTAGGAGCCGGATCGGCGACGGCTTCGAGATCGGAGTCGGTAAGAATCGAACTCACCGTGAAGGCGAGCATTAGGAGAGCCACAAAACTCAGGATAAGCCAGCCCACAGTGGGGATGCGTTTAAGTAGGGGGGTCGATGGGTGGGAATCGACAGAGTGATCGCTCATGACAACCTCAACGGTACTGCAGGGCGGGCGGACGGACTCGGTGATGACACCGATACAAGGGAAACGCTGTCATCACCGAAACTGTTCCCCAAAATTGGCAAATCCCAGCGTTTAACTCCGCTCGGCGGAGAAGAACGCTGGGATTTGTGGTTTTTGGCTTGGTGGATTAACTACGCCGTACGAAGTAACGGCACCAAGTGTTCGGGGACCGGAACCTGCATGAGTTGGTCCTCGGGACGGGCCACTTTGGGGGGGCGACCCCGACGACGCTTGTTCATCAGCACCTTGCCGTTCAGGAACAGCTGACCACCCCATACGCCATAGGACTCCTCGCGTCCGATGGCCCCTTCAAGGCAGGACGCCATGACGGGGCATTCGGCGCACAGTTGCTTCGCCTGTGTGATTTCGTGGAGCTCCTCGGAGAAGAACAGCTTGGTCAGTTCCGCGTTGTCGCTGGCGCAGCGCGCCAAAGCACGCCAGGCCTCAGTGTGCGGTTCGACGTCGATGGTGTCGGTGGCGATGGTGGGAAGTAGTTCCATGGTGACCATGGGGATTGCCTTGCTTTCGTTGCTGGAAGTTGTGCTTGGTAGGGGGAACAGACATTGGTATTTGGGGCCGAAAACCAGAAAAGCCGCCGGATCAAATCCGGCGGCCTCAGGAGTTATTGGTTTTCGTCACCTCAACTGGGTGGCGAAACCTCCTTCGGCCGCTGGCGATATGGCTTAAAACCATTCGCCGGGACTGCGAACACAATTTGGGTGGTCGCAGTGGTGGTACGGGTAAACCACTGACGGTTCGCTTCGGTAGCAAAATCGCGGTTCACCGTCGCATGTGTGCACGCGTGCTTCAGGGCAGCTGCTGACATGGACGTATTGCTCTGAGTGATCAGTGCTGTCTTCATTGGATTTCGCCTCCTTGGCAGAATCGAGGTGGGTAAGTACGAATCACAGTAGCTCGCACGAGTTCAACTAGGCAATCATGCATAGCCAAGCCTGTCAACTGATTAAAACTGTATTGCTTGCTCTTCGCTGGTTGGCCGAGGAAACGGTCAACGTTTCACTCACGTTTTTGGTCGTGCGGGTTTTATGCTCTGGCGAAGGTGGTGGGGCCGGGTTGGTCGAGGGTTACTACCTCGCCTAATTCTTCGAGGTGCACGAGGTGAGCAAAGGTCTCACTTTCGGCCATGTCGCCCCACGAACGCTCCTTGAACAGCAGTTTCATGTGATCGTTGACGTTGGCGTTGCCCAACATGTCGACCGATTCACGAATCGTGTCGAGTCGTTCGATGTGGTGATCGATGATGTGGTTGGCGCGGCCGGCTAGATCACTAAATGGGTGACCATGGGCCGGGAGCACGGTCGTGACACCCTCGAAGGTGGTCATGCGTTTGAGGGACGAGAAGAACTGTGCCAACGGGTCAATCTGGGGTTGCCATGCACCGATGTGCGGGGTAATTGTGGGCAGCACGTGGTCGCCGGACAACATGACGCCTTCGGTTGGATCAAACAAGCACAGGTGATCGTGGGTGTGTCCTGGTGTGTGAATGGATTGCCATTCGCGGCCAGCAAACATGACCGGTTGGCCGTCGCTCACCCGAATTGTTGGCGTAACCGTAGTGAAAGCACCACCGGATGTGCGGTCGGCGATGACCTGCTTGAGGAACTCTTCGTTGGGCGGTGTGCGCTTGGTACCCCATGCCGTGTCATGCGCGAAACGCTCGCGCACTTTCTCCATGGCCTCAGCATCGTTGAGTACGAGTGCGCTGGAATCCTCGCCCTCGAAGTCGTCGTTGTCTTCGAAGAACAGCTTGAACGATTCGTGCGTAAGGATGTCAGCATTCGTCTCGGCCCGCAGACGCTCGGCGCCCCCATAGTGATCGGGGTGCGAGTGGGTGACGATGATGGTGTGGATTCGGTTGAGGGGTATGCCGGCATTCTTGAGGCGAACCTGTATGGCCTCCCAAGATTTTTGGCCAGGCATGCCCGGATCAACTAACGCAAACCCTCGTTCGTCCTCCATGGCGTAACAGTTGACGTGGCCGAGCCCGGGAAAGTCGATGGGCAATTGCATGCGCAGCACATTGGTGGCCACTTCGATGGCTTCGGTGCCAGCCCGTTCGGCTTCTTGGCGGATGGGTCGTGGGGTCAAAGTCTCCGTGGGCTCAGTCATCAGTGGGGTCGTTTACCAAAAGATCAGCTGGAGCATCGGAGGTAGGCCGTGCAGCATCGGAAAAGAGCGTGCCGCGGTAGTAACGAAGCTCGTAGAGACTCTCGCGGATGTCATCCATGGCCCGATGGCCGAGCGCCTTCTCGGGCAGATTCTCCAGAACTTCGGGATCCCACCGTCGGGCGAGTTCTTTCAAGGTCGATACATCGATCGAGCGGTAATGGAGGTACTCCTCAATTTCGGGCAAATATGCGGTGAGGAAGCGTCGGTCGGTGCCGATGGAGTTGCCGCACAGCGGCACACTCCGAGCTTCGGGAATGTGTTCTGTGATGAATGCCATAGTGGCGGCGCCAGCCTCTTCGAGGCTGATCGTGGATGTTTTGATCTGCTCCAGCAAGCCGCTTCGGGTATGCATCTCGGTGACAAAGTCGTCCATGTGTGACAGCTCTTCGTCGCTGGCGTGCACTACCAAGTCGGGGCCTTCGGCAACGAGATTGAGTTCATCATCAGTGATGAGCGTGGCAATCTCGACGATTACATGACGAGTGGCATCAAGGCCAGTCATTTCCAGGTCCATCCAAGCAAGCATCCAGCGAGGCTACCTAGCTGTGGGTCCACTCGCGAAGTCGCTGCCAGACCTGTAAGGTCGCACCATGACCGAAGGTTCCCAGATTCAGCTGCCAATTGTTCGCCTCAACGACGACGCTGTGGCGCCCAAATACGCCAGGGTGGGCGACGCCGGAGCCGATCTGGTTGCTTGTGAAAGTACCACTTTGGCCGCAGGTGGTGGTCGGGGACTCGTCGGCACAGGTATAGCCATAGCGATCCCTGAGGGGTATGCCGCCTTTATCCAACCCCGCAGCGGGCTGGCCGCCAAACACGGTGTCACGTGCCTCAACTCTCCGGGTCTGATCGATTCGGGGTACCGAGGTGAACTAAAAGTCATCTTGGTTAATCACGATCCGACCGAACCTTTTGAGGTGGTAAAGGGTGAACGGATTGCCCAGCTTGTTATCCAACGAGTCGAGTCGGTTGCCTTCTTTGAGGTTGAAGAACTCAGCGAAACCGAACGTGGAGCGGGCGGCTTCGGGTCGAGCGGTCGCTGATGGACTTTAGGATTGTTGGAAAACGGGCAGTTGTTTCGGCATCGTCGGGCGGACTTGGATTCGCTACGGCGGCTGCGCTGGTAGCCGAGGGCTGTGAAGTTGTCATTTCGGGCCGAGATGGCGATCGCTTGGCAGCCGCGGCCGAGCGCCTTCCGGGGGTTAACGCCATTGTCAGCGATGTTTCGACAGTGGCCGGCGCGCAACGGTTTATGGACGAATCGCTCACAGTATTGGGTGGCGTTGACATATTGATTACCAATGCGGGCGGACCGCCCAAAGGTCTGGCTCGAGAACTTAAACCAGATGCGCTCAACGAAGCCATGGAACTCACGTTGTCGTCGGCGGTGACAATGTGTGGAGCGGTCATCGATGAAATGGTCGGGCAAGGCTGGGGTCGCATCGTTGCTATTACCTCCCAGTCGGTCCGCCAACCCATGGCCAATATGGTGCTGTCCAATAGCACCCGTGCTGCGGTTACGTCCTATATGAAGACGCTGGCGCTCGAAGTGGCTGGCGACGGCGTGACGGTAAACACCGTGCAACCCGGAAGCCACAGTACGGACCGACTCAAACAACTCGCGGGCGCCGCATACGACGGCTTGGGCGCAACAATCCCGGTTGGTTATGTTGGGGACCCGGCCGACTTCGGAGCGGTTGTGGCCTTTGTTTGCAGCCAGCAAGCGAGGTTCATTACTGGCACATCGATTCCTGTGGCAGGGGGCACCATCGGAGGATTGATGTAGTGGTCTAGCCTGAACGGTATGGGTCGACAAAGGTTCTCCGCACCGTTTGTGGGTATCAAGCCGAAACTGCGCGGTTGGATGCATGCTGCGGCCGCGCCAGCGGCAATCGCTTTGGCGCCGATTCTTATCGTCAAAGCGCCGCCTGGGTCCCGTCTAATCACTGCGGTCTATGCGTTCGCTGTCGTAGGATTGTTCTCAATTAGTGCGATCTATCACCGTTTTGCGTGGAATCCGGTTGTGCGTGGGTTCTGGAAGAGGCTGGATCATTCGATGATCTTTGTGGTGATTGCGGCCACCTACACACCAGTAGCCCATTTTCTATTGCCCGGCTCGACCGCCAAATGGATTCTCATAACGGTGTGGAGCGGGGCGGCGATTGGCATTGCTACACAGCTCATGTGGCCTACCGCCCCTAATTGGGTGAACGTGATTCCCTACCTGTTTTGTGGCTGGGCCATTACACCGGCGATCACGCAGGTTTGGGCCAGTCTGGGGGTCGGTGGTTTTGCGCTGTTGGCTTCCGGGGGCATGTGCTTTACGGTCGGCGCGATTGTGTACGCCCTTAAGCGCCCCGACCCATGGCCCCGTTGGTTTGGGTATCACGAAATTTTTCACGTCTTTGTCACCGCAGGCATTGCCTTGCACTACGTACTCGTGGCCTTTGTCGCGCTGCCGCGGGTAGGGGCCGCCTAGGCGCTGGTGGTGCGTTTGGTTAGCGTTATCGAGCGGCTATTCGCATCGATTACGGCTTCGACTAGACCTTCGTTGATACCTTCGAAACGTTGGATCCGTTCGGGTGGCAAGTCGAGTTGTATGTCGTCGAGGATGCTTTGCATGACCATGACAATGGTGTTGTCGTCGAGGTAAAACTCGACATCGATACGACCCGGTCGAGGCGATGGTCCAAGAAGCAGGATGACGGCTTCATCGATTGCAAGGCGGAGATCGTCAATTTCGGCGAGTGCAAATCCACGACGATGAGCCAGGTGAGCGGCACCAACGCGGGCCACGCGCCCGTACTCGGCTTTTCCGGGCAGACGGAGCCGGACCTCGTCGGCTCGTGATGCGGTACTACTTGCGGAAGTCACTATTGAAGAATGCCACGTCGCGAGCATCGATGAAGAACACTTGACCGTAAATTACGCAGAATTATGGGCAAGTCGGGTATTCAACGATGGGAAGTCGACCGGCCCGGTAGCTTTCGACCGCACCATCGACCATGGTGAACATGATGCGGAAGTTGGCATCTTCTTCGTCCTGCGGCACGAATTGCAGTAGAGCGGGATCCGATTCGTCCAGGAGGTCGCCCCAGAGAGCCCGGAGTTCATCGGCGGTTGAACCTACGCCAGCTCCGGAACGAGTAGTAATGAGTTCGGTGGTGATCTCGACGCGTTCGACGCCTCCGTCGATCATCATGAACTCAACGCCCACGGGACCGTTGACGGGAGTGGCTAGCCAACAAGTAGAGCTTGTTGGGCGATCAGGGTCCCAGGCAGTTCCGGCCGCATCGGCGGCATCGGCGGCGGTCATCCCGAAGAAGATCTCGTCGAGGCCCACGGTGGAGATTTTGGAAAGTTCGTTGAACGCTGGTTTTGTCAGATCGACGTCATCGGGGATAATCGCCTCGGGATCTTCGAGATCCTCAAGGGGAGTTGTGTCTGCGTCGACCCCTTCCTCGGTCGCTTCGTCGTTGCCAACTTCGATTCCGGTTTGGGTGGAATCGACGGTGGGTAGCGGCGTGGGGAATGGTGTGGCCGTTGGTTCAGTAGATACGGCGAGGCCATCAGAATCGCCGCCGCCGAAGCAGGCTCCTGCCAACAAGGCGATGGCGAGCAGTAAAGCAGCAAGTTGTGCGATGTTACGTTTCATGACGACTTTCAAGAATGCGGCTGGGGAACCCGCCCAGTAGACCACAGGGTGGCTACCGTTTTGGGTCATGGCCCGTCGCATCGTCTTTAGCGTGTGGGTAGCGGTATTTTTCGGGTCGGCGTGCGCGTCGGCCGCAAACCTGCAGCCATCACTTGCCGTTCCGGCCCAAACAAGTGTGG
>CAWKZT010000021.1:0-19676 GCA_963854565.1 Acidimicrobiia bacterium | reverse complement strand
GGATTGCTCGACACGCTCGATCAAATCGCGGCTCGCAGCGACGTTGTGTCCAAGGCCACCTATCGAGCCATTGCCGAACCAGTCATTAAGACCGCCTCGATTCTGAAAGGTACTTCACGAGTAGCCCGTAAGCTACGAGGGGCCGGAGAACCCGACGACCAGAAGAACAGGACCCGCTGATGCGACGAATTTTGTGGTTTGGCATGGGCGTTGGCAGTTCCGTATGGGCGCAGCGCAGTGCCAAGAAACGTCTGAAGAAATACACGCCACCAGCTGTCATTGATCGTGCCGCAAAACGCACCGCTGGTGTCGTTAGGACAGTGCAAGATGCGGTTAGCGAAGGTCGAACCGTAGCTAAGGATTACCAGGACGATGCCAAGTCCGAGATACAAGCACAACGGCGCCGCGGTGCCTACCGGCCCGCGTCTTCCGAGCGCCGTCCAGGGATGTAGCGCACGGCATCCACCCATACCGCCCACCCTTATAATCCCGTACCTCCCCACGGGGTACGGGCACTAGGCTAAGCAAACGATGAATGCCAATGAGTTGCGCCGCGCCTTTACTGAGTTCTTTGCCGAACGCGACCATCTCCCGATTCCGTCGGCGAGCCTGATTCCGCACGACAATACGCTGCTGTTCACTAACTCCGGAATGGTGCCATTCAAGCCCTATTTTGTGGGCGAAGAACCACCCCCAGCGGCTCGCGCGGTGAGCATTCAGAAGTGCGTTCGAGCTGGTGGCAAGCACAACGACCTCGACGAAGTTGGTCGCACTCAGCGCCATCTCACCTTCTTCGAGATGATGGGCAATTTTAGTTTCGGCGATTACTTCAAAGAGCAGGCCATTCCCATGGCATGGGAGTTCGTTACCGAAACCCTCGGTCTGGACCCCGAACGACTCTGGGTAACCGTGCACCTCACCGACGATGAGGCCGAAGAAATATGGGCCACCAAAGTTGGGGTGCCGATGGAGCGCATCCAGCGCCTCGATGAAGACAACTGGTGGCGCATGGCCGATACCGGACCCAATGGTCCGTGTTCAGAAATATTCTGGGACAAGGGCCCCAAATATGGTCCGGCCGGCGGCCCCGAAAATCCCGACGCCGAGGATCGTTACGTCGAGATATGGAACCTCGTGTTCATGCAATTTGCCACCGACGAATCCGGCGAATCGCACCCTCTCCCGAAGCCGTCAATCGATACTGGTGCCGGACTTGAGCGCATTTTGTCGGTGTTGCAGGAGAAGGATTCGGTTTTCGACATCGACGAGATGGTCATGCTGGTCGAAACTGCGTCGGAGATCACCGGCTATCAGCTTGGCGCCGACGATGACTCTGATCTTGCTTTGCGGGTGCTTGCTGAGCACGCCCGCACGATGACATTCCTCATCAGCGACGGTGTGCTTCCGTCCAACGAAGATCGCGGTTATGTGCTGCGTCGCATCATGCGTCGGGCGGTTCGGTTTGCTCACCTGTTGGGCGTAACCGACTTGGTTACCCCTCGCCTTGTTGACCGCGTGATCGAGATCATGGGGGCCGACTACCCCGAACTCGTCGACAACCACAGTCTTATTCGCAGCACGGTTGAACGAGAAGAAAAGCAGTTTCGCCGCACGCTGGCAACTGGCCTGGCCAAGTTGCAAGAATTGATCGAGCCCTACGCGGCCGGCGACCAGGTTCCCGGAGCAGTTGCTTTCGTATTACACGACACCCACGGGTTCCCGCTCGAGGTCACCGAAGAAGTACTTAAGGACTACGGAATGACCGTCGACCACGAGGGCTTCGACACCGAAATGGCCGCCCAACGACAGCGGGCCAAAGCAGGTGGCAAGTTTGCGATGGGCGAAGGCTCAACCGTTGATTACCCCGCAGTTGTTGCCGAACACGGCGCCACCGAGTTTGTTGGCCGCGACACCTTCGCCATCGACGGCACCGTGCTCGTCGCAACGGACGAGGGCATTGTGGTGGATCGCACCCCGTTCTATGCCGAATCGGGCGGCCAGGTGGGCGATACGGGCACCATCTCGTGGCCCAATGGACACATTGACGTAACCGACACGGTTGCGGGAGCGCCCGGACTGAACTTGCATCGTGTAGCCGATGGCTCGCAACTTCCTGACCCTGGCACGACGGTCACCCTCGAAATTGATGTCGATCGGCGTAATGCCATCCGTCGCAACCACACAGCTACGCACCTCGTGCACTATGCCCTTCGGGCGGTGCTGGGTGAACACGTGAAACAGCAAGGGTCCGAAGTCGGGCCCGATCGACTACGTTTCGACTTCAGTCATCACGACGGTATGACGGCCGAAGAGATTGCCCAAGTCGAAGACATGGTCATGGTCGAGATCCTGGCCAATCTCGGTGCTCGACACATCGAAACCACGATGGACGAAGCCAAGAAGATGGGCGCAATCGCATTCTTCGGCGACAAATACGGCGACATTGTCCGCGTGTTGGAAGCCGGCCCGAACTCCACCGAACTCTGCGGCGGAACCCACGTGCGGGCCCTCGGCGATATTGGTGCTTTCAAGATTGTGAGCGAAGGTTCGGTCGGATCCGGTGTTCGCCGGATCGAGGCCGTCACCGGCGCGGCACCGGTCGTGCGCCTACGAGAACAGGAAACTCGTCTCGCAGCGATAGCCAGCCAGCTAGGCGTAGCCGACGAAGACATCGCCGATGGCCTCGATCGCCGCCTGGCCGAACTCAAGGGCCTTCGCAAGGAACTCGACCAGATTCACAAATACGCCACGTTGTCCAATGTCGACGACTTCGTCGCCCATGCAACCAATGGCGTCGTGGTCGAACGTGTCGATGGACTCGAAAGCGACGATGTCCGCGATCTCGCTGTGGCACTTCGCGATAAGCCCGAGATCCGGTGCGCAGTTCTGGCTAGTGCTACCGATGGTGGTGGCGTGGCCCTGGTGGCCGCATGCACCCCCGACAGTGGTCTCGATGCTGGCGATTTGCTTAGCGGTGCCTTCAAACACATTGGTGGCGGCGGAGGACGTAACCCCGAGCTATGTGTAGCCGGCGGCAAGAATCCGGCTGGCATCGATGAGGCGCTTGCTGTGGTGCGAGCCGCCGCGGGCATCTAGACATCGGCCGGATTAGAACCTCCATGCGAATTCTTGGTATTGATCTAGGAACGAAAAGGATTGGTCTGGCTATTACTGATGCCAGCGCCACGATTGCGAGTCCGCTCCTGGTCATGCAACGCAACAATGATAAGCAGGCTATTCGCCGACAATTACGGGCCATCGTGGAGGAATATGACGTAGAACTCGTCGTCGTTGGCATGCCTCTTTCGTTGGACGGTTCCGTTGGTCCGGCCGCACAACGCGCCCTCGAAGAAATTGCTGCCCTACGTGACACCCTTGGGGTACCAATCGAGACCTACGATGAACGCTTGACGACGGTCACTGCGCATCGCATTCTTGAACAAAACGAGGTTGCTGCCAAAGATCGCCGAGCTGTTGTGGACAAGGTGGCCGCCGCCGTCGTGTTACAAGCATGGCTCGATGGTCGCGATCGTCGCGAGGAGAACGCATGAGCCCCGACGAACCCGACGATCAGCCCCGCAGTCCGTACCCGGACGAGTCAAATGGTGGTTCTGAAGACGGCCAGATTTTGCCCGACGACGACTCCATCTTCGGCGAACCATCCGAGGTGGACCGAACAACATCAGCGGATTCGCCCCGCGGCGCAGTCGATCGCTACGTAAACCCGGAGGACGTCGAGTACGCCCCAGTTGTCGACGCGGTGGCCAATGCGCCCCAGCGATCTTCCCCACAACCTACGGGCCCTCGGGCTGCGTGGGATGATGGATGGGAAGAAGCCGAAGATCTTGAGGAGTGGGAAAACCTTCGCAGTAGATCCGGACCAGTTCGACGCGTTGTCGTCGCTGCTGTCGCGGTTGGGATAATTGGTCTCGTTGTCATTACGGGCGTTACCGCTTGGGCTCGAGCCCAGCTTGATCCGGCGGGTGATCCGGGTGCGCTTGTGGCAATTGAGGTTCCTCAAGGGGCCACCACAAGTGATATCGCCCGCATGCTTGACGACGCTGAGGTGGTGCCCCGCTCGTGGGCATTGCGTTATTACTTGAGCTGGAAGGATTCCGGTGGCTTTCTCGCCGGATCCTACGAATTCCGTGAAAATATGGCAGTGTGGGAGGCCAAAGAGGTCCTCGAGGATGGTCCGGCCGAGATCCAAATTGTCCCCTCCCAGAGGGTGCTGTTTATTGAGGGTCTCACAGTTCAGCAAATCCGCGGCCGGATGCTAAGCGAACTTCCGGACTTCGACACCGGTGACCTCAACCTGGCTTTTAGCAACCCCCTGAACCTTCCCTCGATCCTGCCAGCCGATGTCACCTCGCTGGAGGGTGTGCTCTTTCCTGCCACCTACGAAGTCTCTGAGATTGAACTTGCCAACGAAGAAGCTTTGCTCCGACAAATGGTTGAAACGTTCGAGTTCGTTGCCGACGACATTGATTTGGAAACAAAAGCGACCGCTATGGGCTTTACCCCGTACCAGATCGTGATCATTGCGTCGATGATCGAGAAAGAGGCCCAAGTCCAGATCGATCGCCCCAAAATCGCCCGTGTAATTTACAATCGACTGTTTTTGGGAGAGCCGCTGGGCATCGACGCTACTACCCGCTTTGCTTTGAATAAAGCGCCGGGTGAACCGCTCACCGAAAGTGATTTGGCCTTCGACAGCCCCTACAACACCCGTTTTCCGGGCAATGTTGGGCTTCCTCCTGGTCCGATTGCCGCGCCAGGCCGAAGCTCGCTGGAAGCAGCACTCAACCCCGATGAAGGCAACTGGTTGTTCTATGTGCTCACCAACGAAGATGATGTAGTCGGTGCCCACCACTTCTCTGACACGCTTCAGGAACACAACGAAGCAATACTGGTCTGTATCGAGAAAGAACTTGGCTGTTGAGTGCCCAAAGAGTCGCCGCGGTAATTGGATCGCCGATTAGTCATTCGCGTTCGCCCCAGATATTTGCCCGGGCCTTTGCCGAGGTCGGTCTCCAATGGGACTACGTGCGGTTCGACGTGCCAGCGGGCCGTGGGGCGGCGGCTATTGAATCATTGCGCAACCTGGGCCTTGTTGGGCTCAGCGTCACCATGCCCCTCAAAGAAGAGGCGGCCGCCGCTGTCGATCATTTGACGTCATCGGCCCAAGCACTTGGTGCTGTCAACTGCGTGGCGTGGGACGAAGACACCGTGGTGGGGCACAATACCGATGGTGCTGGCTTTGTTGCCTCGCTTCTACACGAAGGCGTTTCTCTCGACGGGTCGCGGATTGTTGTGCTGGGGGCCGGGGGAGCGGCCCGTGCCATTGTCGACGCTCTGGGGCTTACTAATGCAGCTGAGATCGTCGTAGTTAATCGCACCCACGAATCGGCAATTCTTGCCGCAGCGTTGGCCCCGTCGATGGCCCGTGTGGATTCAGTCAACACCGTTATCGACGCCGACATTGTCGTGAACACCACTCCATTGGGTATGAACGGCACACCGTTCGCAGGCCATATGCCGTTTGATGTTTCTCTGCTCACCAACGGCACCACCGTCGTGGACATCGTGTACAACCCGATCGAAACGCCACTGCTTCAAGCCGCCGCGCTCCGAGGCTGTCGGACCATCGACGGGCTCGGGATGCTCGCTCACCAGGCCGCGAACCAGTTTCGTCTTTGGACCGGACTTGAGCCACCGATCGATGCGATGCTTGACGCAGCACGGAACAGCTAGTCGTGGGTGATTGGGTAGTCCTTGTTGCGGCTGGGCTGGCCGTGGTAGCCGCAGCCGCTACGTTGCCGATGATCAATGCTTACTTGGTGGCACTGCGTGAGGACGACATTAACGCGGCACCCGTTGGGTTTGTGCCCCTAGCAATGGTGATGGTGGTGGCCTTTGTCGCTATGGCAGCGGCCCTTGGCGATCATTGGGTTCTGGTCTCGGTGTTGCTCGCGACTACCACCATGGTGGCCGTGTCCGCGACTGATGTTCGCAGTTACCGGATTGCCGATCGGATATTGTTCCCCGGTCTCGGTGTCACCGTATTGGCAGCTTCGTTTGTGGCCCTTGGTCCGGGCGAACCCAGCCAAGTTGGCCGTGCGCTGGCCTTTGGCGCTATTTTCTGGGGGCTGTTGTTGGTGATCGCGTTGGTCTCCGGGGGTGGAATGGGACTGGGCGATGTGAAGTTGGCGCTGTTGTTGGGATTTGTTTTGGGGCTTGTTGCTATCAATTTTGTGAACGGTTTGCGTCTGCTATTGATAACCATGCTCATCGCCTCAGTGTTGGGTGTTGTCAATGGCCTGTTGCTGGCGTCAGCTCGTCGAGTCACCGGTCGAAACCTGCTCCCTGACCCTGATGAGGAACCCGGGGCGCCACGCCCCTCGGTACTAAAGACGCCTTTCCCGTTCGGGCCTGGTCTGGTTATCGGCACGATGGTGGCCGTGGCTCTGCGCGACTCATTGCTCTAGGCCAGGCGTCTGCTCAGTGCGAAGCCGTAGTGCTGAGCGCAGGTACCGGTACTTCTGTCTCAGCTGCTGCCCACAAGAATGCGCCAGCAGAGATACAGCTGTACAGCAGGTAGCCGACGGCGAAGGGCGTGACTGAGCCACTGATTTGTCCACTGAATATGGCGGCCAGCATGGCCCCACCACTAATGGCAACGGCGCCAAGGATTCCTGAGGCGGTCCCGGCCATTTCGCCCATGGGCTCCATTGACAAGCTGTTCGCGGCCGGTGTCACAATGGTGCTGGCACTGTTGGTGATGGTCAAAATGCCGAACCAGACCCACAGGTTAGGAACACCGTCGGTAGCAACGGACAAGACCAGCAAGGCTATGGCACTGGTTACCAACGAGATCATTGCCCACCGAAGAACGGCGAGCGCACCAATATGTTTTACAAAGCGCGAACTTACGAGCGAGATAACCCCCATGATTGCTGCTTGGCCGCCGAAGAACCAGGCGAAACTGTCACCCTTGCCGTATATGTCACCGAAGATAAGTTCGGCTGACCCAAGATAAATAAAGAACCCTCCGATGTTGAAAAGTCGGCTGATTCCGTAGCCCAACGTAGTTCTGTTGGACACCACTGCTCGGGCGCCTTCAAATGTGCGTCCGAAGCTCAGGGAGCGTCGGCGCTCGATCGGCAGGGTTTCCTCCAGTCGGGTCGACCAGAACGCCACGATGAAAGCAAGAACCACGCAGAGGCCAAAGACCCAGCGCCACGACACCAGACTGACGATGATCTGGCCGAGCATGGGCGATATCACCGGACCCAGCATGAATACCGTCTGCACCAACATGAGCAGTCGAGCTAGGTCATTACCCGACGTGCGGTCACGAGGAATAGCCAGCGACAACACGACGGTTCCAGCGGCACCAAGCCCCCAGATAAAGCGGAAGGCGAACAGGGCATTGAGCGAGGGTCCCCAGGCACATCCGAGGGCGGCCAGGACGTAGATGGTCAATGCGGCATGCAACGTTCGCTTGCGACCGATTGCGTCGCTCACCGGGCCCCAAAAAAGTTGCCCTAGGCCAAGGCCAACAAAGTAGGTGGTGAGCATCGTGGTTAGTTGCGTGGAGTCTGGGTCGAGTCCGAATGTCTCGCGCATTTCGTCAAACGCGGGCAACATGACGTCGATCCCGGCGGCGGTTATTGCTCCCAGTAGCGAAAGGAAAGCAATGGTCTCGGGCCGACCTTGCCGACGGACTGCTTGGGGTGAGGCAACGCCGGAAATAGTCAGAGCTAGAAGGGTATTGCGGGTTGGTCCGAAGAATTGCGCTGACGCGGAATTGAGGCGATCTGGGTACCCACTGTTCGGCTTCTATAGAAACAGTTCTTGCCTGGCTGAATGTAGTAACTAGGGTGAATGGCCTATGACTATTGGAAAACCACGTAACACTGTTATCGGGCTGCCTTCTTATAAGCCGGGCAAGAGTGCCGGGCAGGCCGAAGTCGAACATGGTGCAGTCGATGCCATCAAACTCGCTTCCAACGAAAGCCCTCTGGTGCCGTTGGCATCTGTGCAAGCAGCGATCGTCGCGGCGAGTACTGGAGTTAACCGATATCCCGACCATGGAGCAGTAGCTCTGCGGGAACGGTTGGCTCACAAACTTGGGCTGAACGCCAATCAGATTGGTGTCGGGGCCGGCTCGTCCGGACTGCTCCAACAGGTTCTGCTGTGCTACGTGGATGCTGGCGACGAAGTGGTGTATCCATGGCGGTCGTTTGAGGCGTATCCAATTCTCGTCCAGATGGTTGGTGGAGTTTCGGTAACGACGCCGCTCAACGATGACCTATCCGTCGACTTTGTGGCGTTGACCGCGGCGGTGACTCCCGCGACCAAGGTCGTTTTCTTGGCGACGCCAAACAATCCGACTGGCATATCGGAATCGACCGCTGACATTGCGGCGTTTGTTCAGTCGATTCCTGACGATGTCATAGTGCTCGTTGATGAGGCATATCGGGAGTTCAACGATCCCGCTGCTGGCGATCCCGTCGTCGATCTTCTGCCCCGTTTCCGCAATGTTGTGGTTACCCGGACGATGTCGAAAGCACATGGGTTAGCGGGCTTGCGGGTGGGCTATGCCGTTGGCGATCCCGAAATCATTACCACGCTCGATAAGACGCTCATGATGTTTTCAGTCAACCTCGTTGCTCAGGCCGCGGCCCTCGCTGTTCTCGGTGCCCAAGACGAGGTTGATAAACGCGTCGCCGACATTGTGGCCGAAAGGGATCGGGTATCGGTTGCGTTGAGTGAACTTGGTGTGAGGACGACCAAGACGGACGCGAACTTCGTGTATTTGCCGTTAGGCGAGGACACAGAACGCATTGGCCTGGCCCTCGAAATCAAAGGCGTGGTTACTCGAGCATTCGCCGGAGACGGCATACGCGTAACGATAGGAACCGCGGCCGAGAACGATCGTTTCTTGGCGACATTCGAAGAGGTTCGTTAGTCGGCTTTATTTACCTCGACGGCCAGGCGACAACCTCATGAATGGCCAAGGGTCCGGCAGTGGATCGTGCGGAATCTCGATGAACGCAGGCCCGTCGTGGCTGAGTGCGGCATCGAGTGTGGTGCGCAGGTCATCGGGGGAGTGTGCTTGCCATGTGGCGAAACCGAAGCTGTCGGCAAACTGCATGAGATTGGGGTTACGTAGTGTGCTGGCGATGGTGCGGTCGGCGCCGAAACGTTGCGTCTGAATGCGACGTACGTTGCCGTAGGCACTGTTGTTAAACACAAGGATCTTGGTCGGAATGTCGTGTTGTACGGCGGTGGCCATTTCGGTGGCGCCGAATAAAAATCCACCATCGCCTGAGACGGTGATTACGGACTTGTCGCGGGCGGCGTCTGCGGCACCGATGCCCATACCAACACCTGCACCGAGGGTTCCCGCTGGCCCCGAAGATAAGAACGTGCGCGGTTGGTTGAAGTTGTACCCAATGTGGGCGGCAAAGCCAATCTGACAGACGTCTTCCACAATTACCCCGTCGGCGGGCAGTACATCGTGAATAGCGCCGAGGAACCCTAGCTGCGGTTCTAGATGAGCGATATCGATGACGTACTGCGCCTTGAATTCGGCGAACTCGGCCGTGCGGGAACTGCGGGCCGCTATTGGGCCGATGGCATCGATGATGGCCTGGGTGCCTTCGGCGGCATCCGCGTGTACCCCGAGACTGCCGATGTGATGGCGGTCGAGACCATTGGGGTCGATGTCAATTTGCACCACGCTGAGATCGTCGTCGATGCCCCACACGTCAATGGGCCATTCGAGTCGGGTGCCGATACCGATGGCGACGTCCACGTCTACCCACATGCTGTGGGCAACGGCGAGCGGCACGAAATGAGGGTGGTCATTGGGGAGCACGCCATGACCCATGCGTCGGGTTGTAACGGGAGCTTGGAGAAGTTCGGCGAGAGCACGAACCTCGTCGGCTGCCTCCCATGCGCCCGAACCGACCACGATAAGCGGATTCTTGGCATTGGCGATGAGCTGTGCTGCTTGGTCGATAACGGCCGGATCGAGGGTTGGGTTGGTTCGTACTGGAGTGCTCAGCGCTCCCGTGGCGGTTTCGAGCCAACGGTCGACGGGAATCTCAACGCTTACGGGATGAGGCGCCCCATTAACCAAGGCATCGATGGCCGCTTGCATTTGGCTAACCGCTGTTTGGCCGTCGGTGATGAGTTCGGCGTGCTTGGTCAGTTGTTGCAAGATGGCGTGCTGATTGGGAAGTTCGTGCAGCGTGCCGATGTTCTTGTCCATCAAGCGGGTGGCAATCTCGCCCACGATGGCGAACACGTTGGCGCCACCCCAATAGCCGGTGGTGAGCGCAGCCGAGGCGTTCAATAGGCCGGGGCCGGGGACAACTGAGCAGGCGGCTGGCTTGCCCGTAACCAGCGATGCACCTGCGGCCATGTAGGCGGTGCCTTGTTCATGGCGACACACCACCGGGCGGATGTCGGGGGCATCGACGAGTTCGTTGAAGAACAAATCGTTCTGCACGCCTGGGATGCAGTACAGGGTGTCAATTTCGAGGGCACGGAGGGCTTCGATAGCTAATTGCGCAAGGTTCGTCACCCCCTAACAGTGCCACTATTCAGGTCCGCAATGCACATTGGTGGGCGATTGTTTTTCGTGTGGTTGCTGCCGAAGAGCGATGGCCTGCCATGCTCACCTGATGGGATTTACGCAAGACACGGCTGTCACCTATATCGACGGCGTCGGACATATCACGATCAGTGATCACTGGAGCATTGGGGACAAGCCCAATGGCGGTTATTTGCTGGCGATCGTGTTGAATGCGATGCAGCAAAAGGTGGCGCAGCCCGACCCAATATCAGTTACGACGCATTTTTCTCGCCCGACATCTGAGGGGCTTGCAGCCACGATCAAGGTCGAGGTCATCCGTACCGGCCGGACTACATCTTTGGTGACGGGTGTTCTTTATCAAGATGGCAAAGAGCGCATTCGGTCGACGGCGGTGTTTGGTGATTTGACGACGGCGGGTCCAGACCACGAAATCATCATCGAGCCGCCAACGATTGCGCCTTTCGGCGATTGCGTGTCGCGGATGGGCCACCTGCAAGGCGTGGATATTTCGATGCTCGACCAAATCGAGGTTCGGATTGATCCGTCCCAATCAGTTGCTGGGGGTGGCACCGAGGCCGCTGTCACCGCCTGGGTTCAACTTCGAGACGGGACCGAACCCGATGTCATTGCTGCGGCCATGTTTTCTGACGCTCTGCCTCCCGCCATTTTCACCACACTGGGTCGGGTTGGATGGGTGCCGACGGTTGAACTTACTGTTCAGGTTCGTCGGCGACCGGCGCCGGGCCCGATGTTGGCCGAATTGGTGTGTCGTGATCTATCGAACGGATTGATGATCGAAGATGCCAAAGTATGGGATGCAACGGGCGCATTGTGTGTACAGGCTCGTCAACTAGCCATGTTGCTTAGTGTGGAGACATCATGACAACGGTGTCGTTGACGAGGCCGTAGATGTGCGTACTGCCCCTGATGGGCTGAGCCATGGGGGTATTAGAACAGAGCAGGTCAGCGTTTGCTAGCTGCGGTTGCTGCTTACGAGCAGGGTCTGTGTGGCTCGCCCGATGGGGCCGATCTCGTCGAATAACAACGCCTCGGCGAGCCCAATGCCATTTGGTTCCCACCGAGATGTTGCTTGAGATCCAATCCACTCGCCCACAGGATCTCGGTGTAGCGAGACAGTGAGATCGGGGTTTATGGGTGAAAAGTCGGTGAAGTCGCCATTTGAGGAGATTCCGTTGCCGGAATCGGCTAACGGACAGACTCGCTGGAACGGTGACATTGGTTCGGTGGGCAGAAGCGGGACGGTGCGCATCCATAGGGTGCACGGTCCCGGACCGGGGGCTGATCCCGGGTCAAAGAGTAATTGTGTGCCGTCAAAAAAGCCCGGCAGGCCATGGGCCAGTGAGCGCACTGGTGGCGGACCTTTGGTGGCATCGGAGCGTCTCGGGGTGTCCCATTCGGTGGTGGGCAATGCGGCATGGTCGGAAGCGAGGAGGTGCAGCGCTGTGGCCGTCACACAAACCCTGCCATCTATGCCAGTGAGCGTTGCCGCGACCAGGCTGGTCTTGCGACCGGATCGAAGGACATTAGTTTCTACGGTAAATCCGGCGAGCGGCACCGGTCGACTCAGCTCAACGGTCAATCGCGTGAGCCGTTGATGAGGGACGGCATGCTCGCACGCCCGAGCGATGATCCCGGTAGGTGGGCCACCATGACAGTGGTCGGCGCTCCACGGACCGCGGGCGAAATCAGTACCAATGAAAACGTCGCCCGCTTGGGTGAAGCTTGAATCTGGTGTCATTGTTTAGTCCGTTGCGGCGTCATGGGGGAGAGAACCACGAGCTGCTCGTAGGTAGGCATAGGGCGTTTCGTAGCCAAGATTGGATACTCGTGAGGTGTATATGTCGGCGTACCTTTCGACCTGTCGGGCAAATAGGCTTTTGTCGTTCCCGGCGCGCATCAGTGGGCCCCAGACCTCATTACCCAGCGTGGCGGCTTTCTGCGCTAAGGGTGAAATTTGTTTGTCGAGCTTTATGGCCTGCTTGGTGGCCTTGTCCAGACTGGCGCTCAGGGATTTGTCCGAACGGTTGTGGTCGCGTGCCAGGCGTAGCTGAGCTTGTTGGCGGTCGATAGCGACTTTGTCGCGCATGAGTTCTTCGAGGTGGCGCTGGTCGTCGTGAAAGTTGGCGGCGTCGCGGATTTCGTATTCGAGTTCTCGGGCGATCAGTGCTGTGCGCCACCGAAGCACATCTTTGGTGACGTGCACATCGCCAAATAGGTGGTCGCCAACGTAAAGAAACTGGGCATTGCCCAGGCCAAGACTTGATTCGACGGCGAGCGCATTGCCCCCGAAGTAGACCGTGCCAGCTTCGAGATCGTCCCAGTGAGGTTTCAATAAACCGGCGTTCTCATCGACAATTTTGAACAACGGGTTCTGGTTGGCGAAGAACTGCGGCTTATTGGCCGCCACGATGACGACGTCAAATAACTCGCGCCACGTGCAGCCTTCTGGGCAGAAGGGGTCGACCGCGTATTTCATGATTTCACGGGTGTAGGCCCAATCGCTGTTCGTGATAAGAAGGAGTTTCTTGCCTGCTTCTCGCAGGTCGACAAGGGTGGGAACGAGCGACTCGTCGCGGACGACGAAGCTGTCGGGGTCAGCCAGTATTTCGGCTTTCAGCCGCCCGCCGAGGTGGGACTCATTCAAAGCGTCATCAATGGCGATGTAGATGTCGCGGTAATTGTGCACACCATCGAGTTTTGATTGGTCGTGGAGGTCGATGAGTTGGGTCCAAAGGCAAGCTCTGGAGATCTCAAACAACGTGTTCATGAACGCGTAGCGGTCTTCGGCGAGATCGATCACTGTGGAGCTGTACGCCGTGCGTTGATCATCGAATGTGAGTGCCGATTGGCCATGCTGAGCTCGCACGACGTAGCCGAAACGGGTTGCCTTGACAAGGTTTCCGAGTTTGAGGTCGAACGTGAGACCCAAACTAAATTTGTCAGGTTCGAATGTGAGGTTGTCCACCGGCCAGCCACGGTCTGCCAAATGGCCGCGGGCATGCTCGAACGCTGCGCCCTCCCACTTGTCGACGTGATAGTGGATGAGGGTGTAGTCCATGTCGAACCCGATCGCTTGCACCGATCGCAGATTGAGCGTGCGGTTGGCGAAGACACCAAGTTCGGGGGGTTGCTCGGGGTTGTCCATCCGCCAAATCTAACCCAGTCGGATGAGTCGGACTGATTCCGATGGGTTATTCGACGGACGGGACCAGCAGGGTTTGGCCCACCAGCAAGAGGTCGGGGTTCGAAGGATCGCTGAGACGAGACCTATTGACTGTCGTGAGGTCGATCCAGTACGGAGTGATTTGTGCGATAGAAACTTCGGAACCGAACTGGCCGGCCAAGGTGGATTCGGCGATCGACCAGAGGTTGTCGCCCGGGACTACGACCCATTCTTGAGTCGTAGAGACATTGTTGGGGGCCAACGAAGGTGACTCTGCTCGACGCATGACCATGGGGACATCGGACATTGCGAAGGCATCGAGTTCGAGAACAGCGGGTTCCGTTGAGGTATCGGGTTGGAGCACGAGGACCATGGGGTCCGGGCCGAGAGCGAACTCTTGGGGTGATGCGGTGGAGCGAATAGGAGTTAGTGAAGCCAGGGTTAGGGCTGCCAACAAGCCAAACCCCATCGCGTTATCGAGCAGTGTGTGCAACGACCGGGGGGTCCAGCGGTTTAATCTTGTGGCTGCGATCTCGAAGCGAGTTGCTCGCGCCAACACCCCAAGAGCCATGAGTGCCAGGAGATACCACCCCATGGCCACGCCGGCCAAGCGAAGCATCGTCATGAGGAGATCGGCAGGCGGCGTGGTGGTCGCCCAATGCCAGATGGCAGAGGGGTCGGTTAGTCGCGGGGCTGCTAATGAGCCGGAACCGAGGGCACCTAGAAGTCGAATTGCGAGGACCAGAACGAAGGCCCAACCCGCCAGAAAAACTGTGGACCAAATACGCAAGGGGATCTGCGTGGTTGGACAGTTGAGGTTACGGCGAAGGCTTGGCCCGGAATGTGGGGTGAGAATGCTGGTCACGTCTGTGTCTCGGTGAGGGTCCATTGTCCGGTGTCGTGAGTGACACGAAGGTCTTGACACCCATTGGGCAGTTCTACGGCTGTGAATGCAGTCGGCCCCGTCACTTGGCCAACGAGGGTGGCTTCTACCTGGCCATCCACGGCCCAGTCATCGAACACGAAGATCTCACCGGTACTTTGCCGCAAAACGGCCAGTGTGGATCGTCCGTCACAGTTCCAGTCCCCAACCAGGATGGTGTCTTCTGGCACGCCGACGCTAAAGGTTAGGTCGTCAACGATGACCGAACCCTGGATGATGTTTATCGGAGAAAGACAACCATCGCGATCGTGGTCAGCGGTGAATACCGCGACGACGACAGGACATGGAACCAGCAATTCGTGTTCGGATCGGATGGTCGTTGAAGGGGTAGCCACGGTGGTCTGCTGCGGATGAATTGGCACTCCGGTGGGTGTCGCTGGGGTCTCGTCTTGGGTCGCCAGTTGGGCGCTGCTGGCGATCTCGGTGGGCGGTGCGGTTGCTCCCCGAAATAGCATTACGCCAGCGGTGATGGCGACCAGTACCGCCACTACCGCACCCCCAACGACTGGACGGCGCCGCGTCGAAACCGGTACCCGTGGGCGTGGGGGTATACGCCAGATGCGGGGCACATCATCGGATAGTTGGTCGTCTGAGGTAGAAGGGGTCGCCGGGGTGGAACCGTCGCGTGATGTAGGTTGCGACGGCTCCACCACTGGTACCGCTTGAGCGCTCCGGAGGGTAGGGGGAGGCGGCGACAGATCGGCTAGAGATGTCGCCAAAGCGGTGGCGGAAATGGTGGTTGGGTCATCCTTGGCTTGGGTTGCCAACTCGCGAAGCTGACGCTCGATACGCAGGTCACTGGATGTCATCCGTTCCACCCACGTAGACGTCTGCGAACCAGCCAGTCGAAGCAGATGGTGGTACAGCATTCGTCCTAACGCTTGCACGTCGAGTTCTGTAGGTGAGGACGGGTGACTGGCCGCATGGCCAAAGCCGCACAGCACCGGGTGTCGGTTGGTGCCGAGGATCACGTGCTCGTCGGCGAGGCTGCCATGTCCGACCCGTTGCTGATGTAGATCGGCCACGGCCTGCACAACTGAGGCCATAGTGGCGGCGAGAGCAGCGAAGTTATCCGGGCGATATTCGCTCAGGGTGCTATTGCCGGCGGACTCCAGCAACATCTCCGCTTGGTCGCCGTCTACCACGATGTCGATAACCGAAACGACATGCGGGCCAACACAGTGACGTAACAATTTTGCTTCGGCTACCAGCTTGTCGGCGGGACCAGTCTTGGCCACGACCAGACGGTCGCCGTCGAGTACCCGAGTGGTGACGGCCATCAGGCTACGGGACGGAATAAAAGGGAATGAGATGACACAACATGAAACATACTGAAAAGACGTAAAGATGTCCAGGGGTTTTTCTCGGGGCGCGTCACACCGCGGGGCTAGCCAGTGTCAGTGAAGCTTGCTTGAGCGCTGGCTAAGGCTGACAACCAGCCTTAGCCACTACCGAGCAGAGACGTCTACGTAGTCGCGTACGTCGGAGCCGGTGTAGACCTGGCGGGGTCGGGCAATGCGGGAGTCCTGTTGGAGCATCTCGTTCCAGTGGGCGAGCCAGCCAGAGGTGCGAGGAATAGCGAACAGCACGGTGAACATCGAGGTAGGAAAGCCGATGGCTTCGTAAATGAGGCCGGAGTAGAAGTCGACGTTGGGATAGAGCTTGCGACTAACGAAGTAGTCGTCAGCCAAGGCCGCATCTTCGAGAGCGAGGGCGATATCGAGTAACGGATTGGTACCGGTTACCTCGAAGACGTCGTAGGCCGCCTTTTTGATGATGGTCGCCCGGGGATCGAAGTTCTTGTAAACGCGGTGTCCGAACCCCATGAGGCGGCCTTCGCCTGACTTGACACTTTCGATGAAGGCGGGCACGTTCTGTGGGCTGCCGATCTCGGCAAGCATTTTGAGCACTGCTTCGTTGGCGCCGCCGTGACGGGGTCCGTACAGAGCAGCGCAGCCAGCGGAGACAGCGGAGTAAGGGTCGGCGTGGGCTGAACCAACAACGCGTACCGCCGTAGTGGAGCAGTTCTGCTCGTGGTCGGCATGCAAGATGAACAGCAGGTCAAGTGCACGAGCAAGAACAGGGTTTACCTCATAGGACGGCTCGGCCATCCTGTACATCATCGACAAGAAGTTGGTGGAGTAGTCGAGGTCGTTGTCGGGGTATACGAAGGGGAGTCCCTTCGAGAAACGGTATGCAGCAGCAGCCATCGTGGGCATCTTGGCGATAAGGCGAACCATCTGCTCTTTACGAACTTCAGGATCTTCGATGTTTTTTGCTTCGGGGTAGAACGTGGAAAGTCCTGCCGTTGCCGAGGTAAGCAAACCCATGGGGTGAGCGTCGTAGTGAAACGCGTCGAAATAGTCGCGCCGAAAACTGTCATTCACGTAGGTGTGGGTGGTGATCTGATGCTTCCAGTCCGCGTATTCGGTCTCGTTAGGAAGTTCGCCGTTTATGAGGAGGTAAGCAACTTCGAGGAAGGTGGACTTCTCGGCTAGCTGCTCGATGGGGTAACCGCGATGGCGCAAAATGCCGTTGGTTCCATCGAGGTCGGTGATCGCACTTTCGCACGATGCAGTGGTGCTGAAGGATGGGTCCACGAACCACGTTCCCGGTACCAATTTTCGCCACTCGGCCGCGTCGACACCCCCGTTGACAATGGGGACCTCAACAGTGTTCCCTGTGCGATTGTCAGTAATGGTGATGGTTTCGGACACCCATGCTCCTCTAGTAGCTGCGGTTGCACTTTACTGGAGAACGTGACGCTACACATCACCGAGTAGCACAAGATTCAATGTGGGTTGAGGGAGTTACAACGGAATGTTGTCGTGTCGACGGCTGCGTAGTTTTTCGCGTTTTGTGCTCAACATATCTAGAGCCGATGCGATGTGGATGCGGGTTTCAGCGGGGTCGATTACCGCGTCGACCGAGCCGCGTTCGGCCGCTACATAGGGGTTGAGCAGCCGTTCTTCGTATTCGGCTTCGTGGACGACTCGTTCTTCGGGTGTGGCATTGCGATGGAGGATCTCGGCGGCCCCTTTGGCACCCATTACGGCGATTTCGGCACTAGGCCAAGCCAACATCACGTCATTTCCCATGTACTTGGAGTCCATGACGATGTAGGCCCCGCCGTAGGCCTTGCGCAATGTGACGGCCACGCGCGGAACCGTGGCTCGGGCATAGGCGAAGGCAAGTTGCGCTCCGTGACGAATCATGCCGCGCCATTCGAGGTCCTTGCCGGGGTAGAACCCGGGTGTATCGATGAAAGTGACAAGTGCGATGTTGAACGCATCGCAGAACCCAACGAAACGGGCACCTTTTTGGGATGCTTCGATGTTGAGCGTCCCGGCAAGACTCTGCGGTTGATTGGCCACGAAGCCCACGGGGCGGCCGCCAACGGTGCCGAATGCCGTAACGATGTTGCTGGCCCAGTCGGTTCGGCATTCGAGAATCTCACCATCGTCGGCGACGGCTCGCAGCACGTCGCGGACGTCGTAGGCACCGGTGGAGGAATCGGGAAGGATAGTGGTGAGTGTGTCGGTGCGGCGGTCGATCGGGTCGGCGGTGGGGATAACTGGTGGAAGGGCGTCGACGTGGGCGGGCAGAAAGGTAAGCAAATCTGAGACTAGATCGTCAGCCTCATCGAGATCGGCGACGACAAATGACGCCGAGCCGTCGGTGCGAGCGTGGAGTGCGGCGCCGCCGAGCGCCTCTGAGGTGATCGGCACACCGGTGTATTGTTGTACGGCCTGTGGCCCAGACACATAGGCGTACGCCGTTTCGGTGAGTACTGCGAAGTCGGCCAGGCCGATGAGGAGCGCCGGTCCGGCGACGGCTGCCCCGTGCACGACAACAATGGTTGGGACAACGCCAGAGGCCCGAGCGATGCTACGAGCGGCAATGCCCCATGCGTTGGTGGCCGCTAGGCCTTCGTGGACATCGGCACCCGTCGAGGACAAGCGGTAGACCAGCGGAAGACGCTGCTCGACAGCCATGGTTGCCGCTAAGGCCAGGTTCTTGCCATCTGCGGCGGCTAGCGGACGAGGCTCATTTTGTCCGCCGATTGTCACCATGACGACGCGGTGGTCGCCGAGTGTCCGGACCACCACCTCGGTGTTGTCACTGGTATGACGGGCGACGGCGAGGGGAGAAGGTTCGCCGGTGGTTTCGGCGGAGGCGAGATCAGTCACGATGGTGAGTGTGTCACGTTAACGTGCGTTCCGCGACCACCGCTAGGTCGAAACCTGGTCGGCGGGCTGATTCGTCGGCGACAATACGCCGGATCACGTCGACGACCGTGATGGTAGTGGCCGATGGTGGCACTCGCCGACTGGAAACGAGGCCAACCGACCGGGGAGGCAGCCCTCGGATCGGAATTGATACACATGTGCCATCTGCCGGTACGGCGCTGGAGGGGAGCACGGCCGAGTACACGCCGCTACTGACAACCGATCCCACGAGGCCCATGCTGTCGACCTCGGCAATGGGCGTCAGAGTGAGTCCATGGTGGCCGAGTGCGTTGTCGATCTCGTCGCGGAATGCTGTGCCGGCTGGAGCGGCGATGAGATCAATGTCGGCCAGGTCAGCGATGCTGATTTCGCTGCGGAGGGCAAGCTCGGAGCCACAGGGGACGGCAAGCACTCGGTTCTCGTCGAGGAGTGGCTCGGCCCGTAGGTCGGGATCGTCGATCGGCAAGTTGGCGAGTGCGAGCTGCAGTGATCCGTCAGCAACGTGGGGGGCAAGGTTGACTGTCGTGGCCCCGGCGATTTGGAGGTGGATGCGGGGAAACTCGACGGCAAGCGCCTTCAATAAACTAGGTAGTAGCCAACGGCCGACTGTTCCGATCATGCCGATCCGTACGGTTCCGGTGATTTCGTCGTGCATGGCGGTGAGGTCAGGGACGATCGACTCGACCTCGCCTTGGATACGACGAGCCCTAG
>CAWKZT010000020.1:0-19690 GCA_963854565.1 Acidimicrobiia bacterium | reverse complement strand
CACGCCCAACACCGCGGCAGGCATCGCTAACTCACGAGACAAATTGCGGGCGACACAAATCCTGTCGCGCCACGACATTGGAATGCCCGGCACGATGTTTGTACGCGAACGCGCCGACGTACTCCCCGCTATCAAACAGGTAGGTGGTGCTCCGGTAGTGATCAAACTCCTTGAAGGAACCCAGGGCATCGGCGTCATTTTGGCCCCCGACACCAAGGTTGCCGAAGCCGTAATTGAGACACTCCAGAGCACTAAGCAAAACGTGCTCATCCAGCGATTCGTGAAAGAAAGCCGCGGCCGCGATGTTCGGGCCTTTGTCATTGGAGACCGGGTGGTTGCCGCAATGCGACGCTCAGCCCAGGGCGACGAATTTCGTTCCAATGTGCACCGCGGCGGCACGACCGAGGCCATCGAACTCGACCCCGAGTACAAACGAGTTGCGGTTCAGGCCGCGCAGATCATGGGTCTGCGCGTTGCCGGTGTCGACATGCTCGAAAGCAATGACGGACCATCGGTGATGGAAGTCAACAGTTCACCGGGGCTTGAAGGCATCGAAACCGCAACCGAACTCGACATTGCCGGAGCCATTATTGACTACATGTCCAGTCAGGTTTCCTTCCCCGAACTGGACATACGACAGCGACTGACTGTCAGCACCGGTTATGGCGTCGCCGAGTTGTTAGTTCGCGACGGCTCAGATTTGGTCGGTAAACAGATCGGCAAATCGGATCTCCGGGAGCGAGACATCGCCGTCTTGACCATTACACGCGGCACAACCGTAATCCCCAACCCCAAAGACTCTCGTGTCCTTGAGGCCCACGATCGACTCCTTTGCTTTGGCAATCAGGAGTCGATGCGACACCTCGTACCCGAACGCCGACGTCGCCGCTCGCGGCCGAAGGTGCAACCACTTCCCGACGATCCATTAAACGAACTCGACGAATGAGGTCCAGCGAATCTCGGCGCCCACCCCTCACAACCACCGACTAGAGACGATCAGTGGCCGAGTGGTCGACCTACCTGTTCGTCTGGGCAGCGTACGCCTAGCGGACCAAGACGACCGAACAGGCCGCGCGTCGGGCGAGCTTGGTGGACGATGCTCCCAGCAGACCATCGAAACGTCCCATGCCGTGGGTGCCAATCAGCAAGACATCGACGCTGTTTTCGTTGACATGTTTGAGGACCTGCTTCGCAACATCCTCGCCCTCGACTCCAACAATCTCGAACTTTGCACCTGCTTCGGTCAGAGCGCCGGCAAGGTCTGCGGTGGCCTGGGCAATGTGATTCTTGACAAATCGGTCCATCACCGCGTCATCACCAAGCCAATGTACTGGGGCCCGATTGCCGGCCTGTGTAGTGCGATTTTCGATGCTGATTTTGTCGTAGGCCTTTTCCGCGGCCCCTTCGCCAGCGGCAGCACGCATGTCGTCAAGAAGGCCACGCGGCACGATCACCGCGGTGAAGACCGTAATCTTGCCCTCGGCGCCAACCAACCGCGTCGCGATGCGTGTTGTCTTCGCCGGATCGAGCGTTCCATCGGTAGCGATCATTACATGCATTGAGCAGACCTATCGTTGGAGTTGCCAAGGAGAGTGGAACATCTTGCCCATGCTTGCTTAAGCAACATCAATAACAATCTTGCCGATGTTCGCATTGTCCCCCATGCGACGGTGTGCGTCAGCGATTTGGTCCAGAGGCATCCGGCTGTCGATGACCGGGCGGAGCGACCCATCATCAAACCGCGGCAGGATCTCTCGACCGAACCGTTGAGCAGTCAGGATTTTCTCTTCGAGGGGACGAGCCCGCAGCACGGTTCCGGTAACGGTTGCCCGTTTTGGTAATAGGTGCAGCAGGCTGAAGGTGACCGGCGACGGATCGATAACGCCAACCTGAATAATTGACCCCTGGGTTCGCAAGCACGCAATGTTGCGAACGAAATAGTCGCCCCCGATGACGTCAAGGACTACATCAACTCCAACCCCGTTGGTAAATTCGTTGACACCGTCCACAAAATCGTCCTGTGTGTAATCAATAGCCAAATCGGCACCCAGAGCAGTACATGCCGCGACCTTTCCTGACGAAGCGGTAACAATGATCTTTGCTCCCAGCGCCTTCGCAATCTGAATGGCAGCAGTACCAACGCCGGATGCTCCTGCATGAACTAACGCAGTTCGACCCGAGGCCAGCCCACCTTGAACAACAAGCGCATCCCACGCCGTAATAAAGACCTCGGGGATAGCTCCTGCATCGGCGACCGAAACCGAAGATGGAACGGGCAACGTAGTGCGCTCATGGGTGGCAACAAGCTCGGCGTACGCTCCGCCGGCGACAATACCCATTACCTCGTCGCCGATCTGACGGGTCGTAACCCGTTCGCCCACCGCCACCACCCGACCAGAATACTCAAGCCCCGGAATCTCATATTCGCTATCTGGCCCGGGGTACAACCCCATTCGCTGCAAGGTGTCAGCCCGATTTACTGCGGTCGATACGACCTCAATTAGGACCTCTTCCGCACCAATCGTCGGATCGGGAACATTCTCGATTTGGAGAACTTCCGGCCCGCCCTTTTCTCTAAGCACAACAGCGCGCATCGCAATACTCCTTATTTCCGTCTTGGGCGGTTGAGCCATTGGCTCGGGTTTGAAAAGTGAAGTTACAAATTGCACGGTCACCAGCTGGCAACCCTGCGACAGTTTCGCCAATCGCTATCACTTCAGGTCTAAAGGCCAGTAACCCAGTCGCTGATCGCTTGGCCAATTTCATCGGGTGAGTCCTCTTGCACAAAATGAATTCCGTTGATTGCTACTTCGGTCTGGTTGGCCCACGAACGGCAGTACTCCAACTGTTCGCCCGCCAAAATTGCGCCCGGCGTTGCGGAGAATAGGAGTTTTGGAACGGCGGCCGTCTCAAGCCAAGTTGCATACGAATTAACGATGGCCGACACGTCTTCTGGTTCGCCATCAATCGGAATCTGACGAGGCCACGTTAGTGTTGGGCGCCGGGACTCACCGGCCTCAGTAAACGGACGCCGGTATTCGGCCATTTCGTCGTCGCTAAGATCACGCTGAATCGATGCGGGCAAAATCGCCTCGACAAACAGGTTCTTCTGCAACACCATTTCTTCTCCAGCATCGGAGCGCAGCGCCTTGAACATATCGGTCGCGGCGGGGGCAAAACGGGCCCAATCAGTCGGACGCACGATCGCCTCCATGTAGGCAATTCCCTTGACTGCGTCGCGATGGCGGTTCGCCCAGTCAAACCCCAACCCCGATCCCCAATCGTGGATGACCAGAGTGACATTTTCTGTGAGACCCATGGCCTCGAACCATCCGTCAAGATACTTGCGATGTTCGACAAAGGTGTAGCTGCTGGCGTCGGTGTCGGTCAGCTTCGAACTGTCGCCCATTCCGATGAGGTCGGGGGCAAGTAGCCGCCCTTGACCTGACAAATGGGGCATGACGTTGCGCCACAAATAACTCGAGGTGGGGTTGCCATGCAAAAAGACAATGGGGTCGCCGTGGCCTTCTTCGATGTAGGCCATTTGTTGGCCGCCGACTTCGACGTACTTCTTGCGTTCACTCCAGCTATTCATGGACGAGAATCTACAACCCCGCCAGGAGCAAGTCGAGTCAGTCGTCGCGTTGAACCTGACCGCGCCCTCGTTTGACTTCGCTGCGGCGTTGTTTTGTGTCAAGTCGCCGGCGCACCGAACCTCGCGACGGTTTAGTTTGACGACGCGGTTTTGGGCGATGTAGGGCTGTTTGCAACTTGGCTTCGATGCGCTCGATGGCGATGGTCCGGTTGCGTAGTTGCGATCGTTCATCATCAACGACGACCACCAAGCGAGGCCCAAGCTTCTCAATGAGCCTACGACGCGCCGGTTCAGGAATTCCCGGCGCAGACACGAGATCTAGTGTTGCTTCGGCGCGGGTATTGGCTTTGTTGGCGTGCTGACCACCGGGACCCCCCGACGGCCCAAAGGCCCAAGTCACAAAGCCCGCGGGTATGCGGACGCCGGAACCAGGAGACAAGACATCAATCGCCACGCCACAAGTCTGTCATGTTGGACGTGTGATGGCTGCGTTCCTACAATGCGGGCAGACAAATTAAGACAGGTCGGAACACTTTTTATGAGCAACGGACGCATTCTGGCCGCGGAGGCCATCGGCACCACAATTCTTATCCTCGGCGGCCCCGGCGCGGCGGTCTACGCAGGCGGCAACATCGGCATCCTAGGCGTCGCCCTCAGCTTCGGTCTTTCATGGCTAGTGGTCGCCTACGCCGTCGGTCACATTTCTGGGGCCCACATCAATCCCGCAGTAACCGTCGGACTTGCCCTCGCCGGCCGCATGGATCGTAGACGGGTGCCCACCTACCTCATTGGCCAGTTTCTTGGCGCGGCAGCTGGCGGCTCACTCGTTTGGCTCATTGCCCGATCTGCTGACGGCCCGTTCGATGCTCAGCCTCTCAACTTCGCTACCAACCTCTGGGACCGCGGCAACGGCTTTGCCGGATTCTGGGCCATGGTCATCGCCGAAGTCGCCTTTACGGCGATTCTGGTCTTCGTATTTTTGTCCACCACCCGCAAGGGTTACAACGCCGGTGCGGTTGGTCTTCACGTAGGCATGACCCTCACAATGATTCACCTCGTCACGATCCCCATCGACAACACCTCGGTCAACCCGGCCCGCTCATTTGCTATGGCCATCTTTGCCGGTGGTGATGCCCTCGAGCAGCTATGGGCCTTCATCGTATTTCCGCTCGTCGGAGCAATCGTCGGCGTCTTGCTATGGCGGGCCGTCGACGCCGACAGCATTGGCGACACCAAGGCGGCTGACAGTCCCCTGTAGATCAGCAGCCGCTCCGCCAGGCGCAGATTTTTCTGGTGGACCGTACTGGACTCGAACCAGTGACCTCTCGCGTGTGAGGCGAGCGCTCTAGCCAACTGAGCTAACGGTCCAGAACTGGCAAGGATACTGGGATCCACTTATCGACACTATGTTGGGGCGGGGACCAGGGCGAATGGGTGGCGATTGCGGTTATGGCTTGGTCGCCCACCGTCGCGTAGTATCGCTGACCATGAGTGACCTCGTTTGCCCACACTGCGGCGAAGGTGAACGTCTCCGGGGGCAAACCGTTGATGGAATTATCACCGTTACCTGCGAACAGTGCGCCACCGTCTGGGACCGCGACCTCACGCCCCGGTGCAAAAAATGTGACTCAACCAATGTGCGGCCCGCCTTTCAGGTGTTGGTTGAAAAGAGCCGCGGCACACAACTTTCGATGCAGTCACTGCGAATGCTGCAGCTCTGTGTGGTGTGCGACGCCGATGTGCTCGATGTCTACAAGGTAAGCAACCGGCCACTGCCTCCCGACGAGTTGCCTACGACGTAGTCGGTTCCGAGCACAGTCTTTCCGCCAAGTCTTCCAGCCCCGCCACCCGACTGCCTTTCACAAGGACTGCTACGCGATCGTCGAGCAACCCAATTGCGGCAAGCGCCTCATCGTGGGTCTGCACCGTTGGGCACCTGTAAGCGGGTTCCTGGAAGGAAATAACTTCGATATCAAGCGATGCGCCGACCTCAGCCATCGCCAGATGGCTAGCGTCGTGCTCGCTTCCTAGCTCGGCCATAGTTCCCAAGACGGCAACACGGCGCCCCGGCAAGGCGGCGAGGGACCGTAGAGCCGACTCGATCGAAAGCGGATTGGCGTTGTAGGCGTCGTTGATCACCATGGCCCCACCCGGCGATTGTTTTACCTCCATACGCCACGGAGACAACACCGCCTCGCCTAGCCCTAAGGCCGCTTCTTCGATCGCGACACCACACACGCCAGCAACCGCCAAAGCGCCGAGCGCCATGGCAACGTTGTGCATTCCAGAGACGCCCAGACGGACATCAGCATCGCCCCACGGAGTACGAGCAACAAACTCGGGGCGAAGTTGGGCGTTCATAGAAATGTTATCGGCTCGCACGTCGCCGACCGAAAGTCCGAAGGTCAGCACATCGGCAGAACTTCGTGATGCCATGGCGAGGACCAAATCATCGTCGGCATTCAATACGGCGGTACCGCTACGGGGCAGAGCCTCGATCAACTCTCCTTTGGCGGTTGCCACATCGGCCACCGAACCAAACAGCTCCGTATGAGCAGCGCCCACGCGGGTCACTAGCCCTATCGTCGGCGCCGCAATATCGCAGAGATGGGCAATATGTCCAGCCCCTCTCGCTCCCATCTCCACAACAACAATCTGCGTATCGTCGGGGGCGTTGGCCAGGGTCAGGGGAACACCCAACTCGTTGTTGAAGCTCTTGTAGCTGGCGTGCACTCTGCGTTGGGGGCGTACTGCGGCCTCAATCAAGTCCTTAGCGGAGGTCTTGCCCACTGAACCTGTAACCCCTACAACCGGGGCAGATAACAAGGATCGGGCATAGGTGCCTATCTGGGTCAGTGCTAGGGCGGTATCAGTAACGGCGATATGGGGCTGATCTCGACGGACACCGTCGCTCGCCAAATGCGCCACCGCACCACTGGCAATTGCGTCGTCGATAAAGCCATGACCGTCGCGTTCCGCGACAAGCGGGATGAACAGTGCCCCGGTGGGCAAATCCCGCGAGTCAATCGACACGGCATCGACTTCACGATCGCCGCCTACGAGGGTGCCCTTACAAACCTGGGCCAGGGAAGTCAGTCGAAAGCGCACGGAGGAAGTGTTGCAGGAATGTTCACGTTTCGGTGACCATGGCAGGTATTCGCCCATGACACCACGCGACACCCCCGGGGGATTACGGTGCGAATATGGAACAACGCACTCGCCTCATCGTTCTTTTTGGCGGTCAGTCCCCTGAACACGATGTGTCCTGCGTTTCGGCTCGGCACGTTTTGGCGGCAGCAGATCCCGATCGGTTCGACGTTGTTCCTATCGCTATCGGACGTGACGGCGTCTGGCGCACCGCTGATGAAGCACTCTCTGCCCTGGCAGATGGCCCCGATACGCTTCCCGACGCCTTGTCCTCGGCTGGCACGCCGATCGAGCCAATGACCGCTCTGGCCCAACCCGACGGCATGCAAACCGTTGTGTTTCCTGCCATCCACGGCCCCATGGGCGAGGACGGCACCGTTCAGGGTCTACTCGAACTCGCCAATATTGCCTATGTCGGATCCGGCGTACTCGGTTCAGCCGTATGCATGGACAAGGCGCTTGCCAAGGAGTTGACCGCGTTCCATGAAATCCCGCAAGCCGCATGGCGCACCGTTCATTTCTCAAAAATTTCCGATGCATTAGTCGCTGAAATCGAAGGTGATCTCGGGCTCCCGGTTTACGTCAAACCCGCCAACATGGGTTCATCCGTCGGGGTTTCTAAGGCTGCCACGCTCGACGAACTCGCCGAAGCGCTCGACCTCGCCGCTTCCTATGACGAGTGGATAGTCGTGGAGGAGAACATTGCTGGCCACGAAATCGAAGTAGCTGTCCTCGGTAATCATGATCCGATTGCGTCTATTCCCGGCGAAATTGTCCCCGGAGCGTCGTTCTACACCTACGAAGACAAATACCGCGACGGTGTGGCCGAGTTGCACATCCCGGCGCGTTTGCCCGATGACGTCAACGAAGCAATCCGTGCCACTGCCGTGAAGGCCTATCGTGCGCTGCGCTGTGAAGGGCTAGCCCGTGTTGATTTCTTTTACGACGCTAAATACGACCGCATTTTGCTTAACGAGATCAACACCATGCCCGGCTTTACCCCGATCTCGATGTACCCCAAAATGTGGGCCGCGACCGGAATCCAATACTCCGATCTAATCAGTCGCCTCGTCGATCTGGCCGTAGCGCGCCACGACCGACGCTTGGCGCATCGGCGTACTGAGTAACAAACGCGACTTCCGGCATAGGAGCCAGTCCAGTACAGTCTCAAACGACAGATCGGAACACCATGCCCATTGCGCTTAATCCCCTAGGCCAAGCGGCCGGCGCCGACGTGACAGGTGTCGACTTAACCCAGCTAAACGCCGACGACCTCGACGCGGTCAACGACGCGTGGAATACCTACGGTGTGCTGTTCTTTCGCGACCAGGCCATTAGGCCCGAGCAGCACATTGCCCTGGCCGAAAAGTTTGCCCCCATCGATGTCAACCAGTTCTTTGCTTCGGTGCCCGAGCACCCGGAGGTCGCACTTGTACTCAAGGAAGCCGACCACACGGTAAATATCGGCGGAGGGTGGCATACCGACCACAGCTACGACATTGCTCCGGCGCGCGGCTCAATTCTTGTCGCTCGTGACGTGCCACCGATGGGCGGCGATACCCATTTCGCGAACACCGCCGCGGCCTACGATGCCCTTTCGGACGGTTTCCGGGAAATGCTCGATGGGCTTGAAGCTCACCATTCCAATGAACACATCTTTGGTCCCGACTCCGCCTATGCGAAATCCATGGGTGATCGGTTCACCAATCCAGTTGGCGTCGGCTCCACCACCCACCCGGTTGTAATCCAGCACCCCGTGACGGGCCGAAGAGTGCTTTACGTCAACCCCGGATTCACTACGGGAATTGTTGGGTGGTCAGACGAAGAATCCAAGGCGCTGCTCAAATTATTGTTCGGTCACATTACCGAAACCCGATTCGTCACCAAGTTCTCTTGGGAACCCGGATCGGTCGCAATGTGGGACAATCGCTCAACATGGCACTACGCACTAAATGACTACCAAGGACACCGACGAGAGATGCACCGCATCACTATCGAGGGCGTTCCGCTAGTTGGCGTCTAGGGCATTATGAAGAAAGTTGAGAAGTTCGCGGCGTCGTATGACCGTCGTCCGTAACGTCGTCTCAACACCGACCGCCCGCAGAACTTCGGCCTCCGTAGCGACTCCCATTACGGTCGAATAGACCGAAACGAGCAGAAGTTTAGGATCCGACTTACGCATACGGCCGGCCGCCATCTCGCGCTCCAGAAATGCGGTCGCTCGCTGAACCAGAGGATCCAAAGAGGTGACCAGTCGACTTGCCCACCGGTCGCCGAGTCGACTTACTTCCCGTACCAGTCCCAGTTGTTCTGGTTGTCGAATGGCAATGCGAAACACGGCCCGTACACAGGCCTCTACATTGCCAATGGCAGGATCAGCGTGCGCCAGTGCAGCCTCCAGCGCTCCGGCCAGATCGGTAGCGGCTTGGTCAACTACTGCTTCGAGCAGGCCCTCTTTCGAACCAAAATGGTAAAGGATTGTTTGTTTGCGTACGCCAAGTTCGCGGGCCAAATAGTCCAGCGACGTGGCGTCGTAGCCACGGGTGCCAAACGCCTCAAGGGCGGCCTGTCGAGTTCGTTCTTTGGTGGAGGTTTGCTCGCTCACAACATTCATCCTAGTCCTCTATACCATTTGGTAAGAGATGGTGGTAAAACAGTAGGGTGAGAATCGCTGACCAACTCGACGGCAAGAAGATTGCCATTACCGGTACCACCGGTTTCTTGGGCACCGCCATTGTCGAGTCGCTTCTTCGCAATGCTCCTGGCTGCGAGTTATACCTACTGGTACGGCCCGGCCGCCGGGGCGCCGACCAACGTGTCCGCCGCGAAATTTTGAAAAACGATTGCTTCGACGTTCTCCGTAAGCAGCTGGGCAAAGACGCCTTCACCGAGATGACCAATCGCCGGGTGCACGCCCTCGTGGGCGACGTCGGCGTCGATGGACTGGGTCTTGAGGACGAAGGCCGAGAGGCATTAGCCCAGATCGACACAATCATTCACTCGGCCGCCACGGTCTCATTCGACTCTGCCTTTGACCTCGCTGTCGAGGTAAATCTGCTGGGCCCCAAGCGCATCGCCGACACCCTCAACGACATCGGCGTTACTCCCCACTTTGTCGGCGTCTCAACCTGCTACGTGGCAGGCAATCGCAAAGGAAGGGCCCCCGAATCCCTACTCGAGCACACCCCATTCGACGTAACTGTCGATTGGCGCAGCGAGGTCATCTCTGCCCGGCAGCGACGCATAGATGTCGAGAGCCTCAGTCGCACGCCAAACAAACTCAAGGACTTTCAGAAAGAGGCCGCCGAACAAATCGGTGCCGCCGGTGTTGCCGCCATTGCTTCCAAGTCCGAACAAGTCCGCGAACGCTGGATCAGCGATCAGATGAGCGAATCGGGCATTGCCCGGGCGCGCTCGCTCGGTTTCCCGGACGCTTACGCGTTTACCAAAGCAATGGGCGAACGGGCGCTGATCGAGTCCCGCGGCGATATCCCAGTGTCGATCGTTCGACCCTCCATCATCGAGTCCGCTTGGACCCAGCCGTTCTCCGGCTGGATTCGCGGCTTCCGCATGGCCGAACCGATTCTGCTCAATTTCGGCAAAGGACTGCTCAGCCAATTCCCTGGCGTTTCCGAAGGCATCGTCGACGTCATCCCCGTCGACATCGTGGTCAACACCATCGTGGCCGTCGCCGCCAAGGGCCCCGCCGAAGAACCCGAAGTTTTCCAAGCCGCCACCGGCTCGTGCAATCCGCTGCGGTATAAGAAGCTCGTCGACGAGACCCATCAGTGGTACGTCGAGCACCCTCTCTACGATGACCGCGACCAGCCCATTTCTCCTCCCAACTGGCAGTACGCCAGCCGAGGTGCAGTGCCGCGCCAACTAGCCCGAGCCAAGAAAGGTCTCACCATCGCCGGTAAGGCCATCGACAAACTGCCCATTCGAGGCCAACAAGCATCAATCAGCGCCGAACTCGAAGAAAAACGCGAACTCGTCAGCAAAGCACTCGACTACGTCAACCTGTACGGCGCCTACACCGAGTGCGAAGCGGTCTACCAAACCGACCGCCTAATCGAACTACACAACAACCTCGATCCCGCCGATCAAGAAGTCATCGGCTGCGACCCCCGAGTCATTGACTGGCACGTCTACTTCAACGAAATACACATGCCTTCGGTCATGAAGATCGGGCGCGTCAAGACTGCCCCAAGTGGTAAGGCCGGCCCGTCTCGCTCCGACCGTCTCCGTGACCGCGTGATGTCACCCGATCGCGAGTTGGCGGCGTTTGATCTCGAAAACACTCTCATCGCATCCAACGTTGTAGCCAGTTGGGGTTGGCTGGCAACACGCCGACTCGAACCCAAAGAACGAGTCAAACTTGTGGGTCGCACCTTGCTGCAGGCGCCCAAGATGTTGTCCCTCGATGCGGCCGACCGCAGCGACTTCTTGCGCTATTTCTACGACCGCTACAAAGGCGCGTCGCTCGAACAATTGCAAGAAGACAGCGCCGAGATGTTCAGCGATCTCATTTTGACCAAATCGTTTCCCGAGGCCATCCGCCGAGTCCGCGAACATCGGGCACTCGGCCATCGCACTGTGCTCATTACCGGTGCACTCGACTTTGTCGTCGAACCGCTGCGCCCACTGTTCGATGACATCGTGGCTCCCAGTCTCATGATCAGCGAAGACGGCACGCGTTACACCGGGCGTATGGACGAGGTCCCACCCACCGGCGAAACCCGCGCCCAGGCCTTACGCGACTACGCCGACGCCAACGGCATCGACCTCGACAACTCCATTGCCTACGCCGATAGCACTAGCGACCTGCCCATGCTCGAAGCGGTCGGCTACCCGGTAGCGGTAAACCCCGAAACTAAACTCGCCTCGCTGGCCCGCCGTCGCGGCTGGCTCATCGAAAACTTCTCCCGGGCCCCTGGTGGCCCTCGCAAGATCTTGCCTATCGGCTCAAGAAAGACCGCGTGATGACTACTCCTGGCTCCCCCTCCAAGGAACTCGCTTTCGCTACGAAAGCCGACGACCGTCCGACCCCTCGTCCCGGATTCGTCCTCGACGTCGATCGTTCGACGCCACCAATACTGTTCCACCATGGCGAAGGCTTTCGCCTCGAGAAACTGCCTGCTGAACGGTCCAGAGTGGTCTATGGCCCCGAGGCGAAACCTGGCCTTCGGCATCCTGATCTGGCCATCGAGTACGCCCTCGACAACCCCATCGATCAAGACCCACTGGCAACGCAACTCTACGCGGGAATGAAGCTCACGATTGCGTTTGATGATGTGTCGTTGCCGCTCCCCCAAATGGCTGGCCCCGATGTTCGCCAACGGGTAATCGAGGCCGTCCTCGACCGCGCTGCGGCAGCCGGCGTCGACGATGTTCATCTCATCGCCGCTCTGGGCCTGCATCGCCGCATGACCGAATCCGAGCTTCGTCACGCCGTCGGCGACCGCGTTTACGATGCGTTTGCTCCTGAGGGCAACCTTTACAACCACGATGCCGAAGATCCCGAAGGCATGGTCGAGTTGGGCACGACGCGCCACGACGAACCCGTCAGTATCAATCGACGCGTAGCCGAAAGCGACCTTCTGGTCTACGTCAACATCAATGCGGTGTCCATGGACGGCGGTTGGAAGAGCACGGCCACCGGCCTCACCGGCTATTCGTCACTCCGTCACCACCACAACCCCGAGACACTCGAAGCAACCAAGTCGCTCAATGACCGGCACAATTCGGCGCTGCACACCTCCATCTGGCGTCAAGGCGAGGTTATTAAAGAGCATGGCCCCAACATCTTCCACATCGAAACCACCATCAACACCAACGCCTTTGGCTACGACGGCCCGCTGTCAATGCTGCAAAAGCGCGAGTGGGAGTGGAACAGTCGCGATCGAATGAAGTTCATGGGTATGCAGGCCGGCCTCAAAGCTATGACCACCCGGGCCAAGCGCAAGGCGTTCATGGACTGGCGCTCGCCGTATGAGATGACGTCAGTGCAAGCCGGCGATGTCGACAAAGTGCACGAGATCACCCTCGAAAAGGTGCTCGAACAACACATCACACCACTCGAGGGCCAAAGCGACATCGTCACGTTCGGACTCCCCTACACCTCGCCGTACAGCGTGCATTCGATCATGAACCCAGTTGTCGTCATGTGCTGGGGCTTGGGCTACATGTTCAACTTCTACCGCGGTAAGCCCGTTGTCCGTGAAGGCGGCGTCATCATCATGACGCACCCCACGCCCAACGAGTTCCACCCCGTACACCACCCCAGCTACATCGACTTTTTTGAACAGGTGCTGCCCGACACCACCGACCCAGCCGAAATGGCCGTCAAGTACGAGCAGAAATTTGCCGAGGACGAGTGGTACAAGCATCTGTACCGCACCAGCTACGCCTACCACGGCGTGCACCCGTTCTACGCCTGGTACTGGGGCGCCCATGCGCTAAAGCACGTCGGCGCAGTAATCATCGTCGGCGGCGATCCTGTTGCGGTTCGCCGTCTCGGGTTCAAGCCGGCCTCCACCATGATGGACGCGCTGGAAATGGCATCTGATGTTGTCGGTCCGCAGCCCACGCTCACCCACCTGCACAACCCGCCCGTAGTAATGGCCGACGTCACGTGAGTCTCAACCGCCGTGCCGCCGATTTGCTCGGCCGGCGCGCGACGAAACTGATGGCACGCTCTGTTGCTGGCCGCAAGGTACAGCGTCGGATTAACTCGATGACGGCCAAGACCCGCTTTCCGCTTCGGGCACCACGTGCCCCGTACGGCATCGACGTCCGCACCGATGGCCCCAAGGTTGGCGCCGACTTTTCGACCGATTGGGCCCGTTCCCCCCAGGCGAAAGCGGCCCGCATTGCGATGGTCGAAACGGTCATGCGTGCTGCCGTGGCCGGTATTGCCTCGCCCAACCGTGTCAATATCGATCGACTTGCCGATCTCGACGGTCCAGCCATCTTCGTAGCCAACCACCACAGCCACCTCGATACATCGCTGTTGCTCACGTCGATTCCTCTTCCGTGGCGTCACGAAATGGTAGTTGCCGCCGCATCGGACTATTTCTTCCGCAACCGAGTAACCGGTGCCCTAGCCGCACTCACCATTGGGGCTATTCCGATTGAACGCGCCAAGGTGGGTCGCTCCTCAGCGAATCTGGCCGCCGATGTCATCGACGACGGATATAGCCTGCTGATCTTCCCCGAAGGTGGGCGCAGTAGGGATGGCTGGGGCCAGCCGTTCCGTGGTGGCGCCGCTTACCTTTCGGCGCGATGCAATGCTCCCGTCGTCCCGGTGTATGTCGGTGGCAGTGGGCGTATTTGGCGCAAGGGGTCTTCCAAGATCAGACGCGGTAGCACCGTCATCAACTTTGGTAAGCCAATTTGGCCCGGAGAGGGCGAATCCAGTCGCAGTTTCAATAAGCGCATCGAGGCGGCCGTGTCGGTTCTCGGCGACGAAACTACAGCCGACTGGTACACCGCTCGTAAACGGGCCTACTCGGGTGCCAGTCCAGCACTGGGTGGTCCCAACGCCGGCTCGTGGCGTCGACAATGGGCCCTAGGTTCCACCCGGAAACGCAAGTCCACCGAGCCCCGCTGGCCCAAGGT
This sequence comes from Acidimicrobiia bacterium, assembly GCA_963854565.1. Lineage (GTDB taxonomy): Bacteria > Actinomycetota > Acidimicrobiia > Acidimicrobiales > JAHEJN01 > CAWKZT01. The sequence goes on along the minus strand of CAWKZT010000020.1, from coordinate 5,328 downwards.
ATAGCCGACCGCCACCGCACGAACCATGAGTCGGGCGCCATCCAACCACCCCAACCCCAACTGGTAGGCCCAAACGACACCCCGACCCCCCAACAGGCCTACCAGTTCGGGATGTCCACCGACTATTAGGCGGGGTTTTCTACTACGCGAAGACCGGTCGGGGCCATTGAGTCCGAAGCCTGCGCCAACTCGACTACGAACTCGGTGGCATGCGATGGGAAAACGTGTTCACTCACCAAAATAGGTTCACCCAATGAATCACAGGTGACGCGTCGACAGACCAGCACTGGTGAGCCGGCCGGGATACCCAGCAACCCGGCGTCGGAGTCGTCCGCCGCTCCGGCGCCAATAGTTTGCGTTGCACTGGCCAAATCGACGCCAAGCAGGCCGTAAAACGGAGATGCCGCTACGTCGTCTCGGGTGAGCCTTCCCCCGAGACGCTCCGGGCACCACACCGTGACACGGGCAAACGGTTGACCATCCGCCAGATTGCGGCGGATCACCTCAAGCACTATTCCTTCACCAAACACCGCCGCGACCCGCTCTGGCGCTGACACAAACGCGAAGGACAAAACCTCTCGCTGTGACGTTCGATTAGATGCCTCGAGTTGGTCTTCGATCGTTCCGAGGCGCGCCAACGACTGCGGCAATGGATCAGCAGTCACACTCCAACCAAAGCCCTGACGAGATTCAACTCGACCTTCGTCGCGCAAAATGTCGAGCGACTTACGGATCGTGACCCGACTGGCGCCGTACTCCTTGGACATTGCTGACTCGCTCGGAAGAATCTGACCAGCCCCGAACTCCCCCGCGTCGATGCGCGTGCGCAGCTCAGATGCGATCTGTCGGTACCGGATTGTGCGACTCGAAGGCGATGCCATACACCGACCTTAGCCCAACTTGTATGCAACTTGTATTATTATTGATTCGCGTCATATACTTCGTATCATCAAACCACCTGTCCAAACCTGAGGAAACCCCATGGCAGTTGCTGCAAGTACCCCCATCGAATTGATCAACGGCGTGTACGCCACCCTCGACGAGCGCCTCGGTGCCGCTCGCGAGCGCTTCGGACGCGGTCTCACCCTCGCCGAGAAGATTCTCATCAACCACCTCGACACCACCGATCAAGAACTCGAGCGCGGCGAGAGCTACGTCGACCTTCGCCCTGACCGTGTCGCCATGCAAGATGCCACCGCCCAAATGGCCTGGTTGCAGTTCATGACCGCAGGCCTAGACGAAGTCGCTGTTCCGTCCACCACCCATTGCGACCACCTCATTCAAGCCCGCAAGGACGGTAAGACCGACCTCATGGTCGCGGCCGACACCAACTCCGAGGTCTATGACTTCCTCGAGTCCGTAAGCGCCAAATACGGTGGCGGCTTCTGGAAGCCCGGAAGCGGCATCATCCACCAGGTGGTTCTCGAACAGTACGCCTTTCCCGGTGGCATGATGATCGGGACCGACAGCCACACCCCTAATGCCGGTGGCATTGGCATGATCGCCATCGGTGTCGGCGGCGCGGACGCTGTTGACGTTATGACTGGGTTCCCCTGGAACGTCAAGTGGCCCAAGGTGATTGGCATCAAGCTCACCGGCGAACTCAACGGTTGGACTGCCCCCAAAGACATCATTCTCAAGGTCGCCGAAATCCTTACCGTTAAGGGCGGCACCGGAGCAATCGTCGAGTACTTCGGCGAAGGCGCCAACCGCCTTAGCTGCACCGGCAAAGCCACCATCTGCAACATGGGCGCCGAGATTGGTGCTACCACTTCCATCTTCGGTTACGACGATGCGGTAGCCCGCTACCTCAAGAGCACCGGACGCGAAGAAATCGCCGCTGCCGCCAACGCCGTGGCCCACCATCTGCGGGCCGACGATGAGGTTCTCGCTAACCCCGAGGCCTACTACGACCAGGTGGTCGAGATAAACCTCGACGAACTCACCCCCCACATCAACGGTCCCCACACCCCCGATCTTGCTCGTGAAGTAAAGGACCTCGGCGCCGAAGCCAAAGCCAACGGCTGGCCCCTCGAAATCAGTGCCGCCCTCATTGGCAGTTGCACCAACTCCAGTTACGAAGACATCACTCGTGCGGCCAGCATTGCTCGCGAAGCCAAGGCCAAAGGGATCAGCCTCAAGACCAAGCTCATGATCACGCCCGGCTCCGAACAGGTCCGTGCCACCATCGAGCGAGATGGCCTCCTGGCCGATTTCGAAGCTCTTGGTGCGGTCGTCTTGGCAAATGCTTGCGGCCCTTGCATTGGCCAGTGGGATCGCTCCGATGACCGCGAGCCTGGCATTCCCAACGTGATTGTCACCTCATACAACCGCAACTTCCCTAAGCGCAACGATGGCGACGGCGCAACCCTTGCCTTCGTGACGTCCCCCGAAACCGTCATGGCGTTGGCATTGTCTGGTTCGGTCGACTTCGATCCAATCAACGACACAATTACCAACGATGCCGGCGAGCAGGTTTCTCTGTCCGTCCCCATCGGCGTCGAGTTACCACCGCTCGGGTTCGACCCGGGTGAAGAGACCTTCGTCGCTCCCCCCGCCGACGGCAGTGACATTTCCGTCGCGGTTTCACCGACGTCGGACCGACTTCAGGTACTTACCCCATTTCCCGCTTGGGATGGCAACGACTACGAGGACCTTCCCATTTTGGTCAAGGCCCAAGGCAAGTTCACTACCGACCACATTTCGATGGCCGGCCCGTGGCTCAAGTACCGCGGCCATCTCGAGAACATCTCGGGCAACCTCTACATCGGTGCGGTCAGTGCCTACAACGAGGGCATCATCGGTATGGGCAAGAACCAGTTGAACGGTGAACGCCAAAGCTTCCCCGACATGGCCCAGTCCTACCACGAAGCCGGTCAGCCTTGGGTTGTTATCGGTGATGAGAACATGGGCGAAGGCTCAAGTCGCGAGCATGCGGCTATGGAACCCCGCTTCCGGTTGGGTCTCATCGCTATCGCTCGCAGCTTTGCCCGCATCCATGAGACCAACCTCAAGAAACAGGGCATGATTCCGCTCACCTTCGACGATGCAGCCGATTACGACCGTATTGGTGAAGATGACCGCATTAGCTTGCGTAACATTGCCGGGCTCGCTCCGGACGAGCAGATGACGGTCGAGGTCACTACACCCGTCGGTGAGACCTGGACGTTCCAGGCCAATCACACGTACAGCCCCGCTCAAATCGAATGGTTTAAGGCCGGAAGCGCCTTGAACGTCATCCGCCAGAAGACATTCGGCTAGACAACGGGCAACCCGCCCACCATCGCGATCAGCGACGGGAGGCTACTTGCCTTTGGGGTGAGTAGCCGCCAGTTCTGCTTCGGTCGGTATGCGTTTGATTTGCGACTCGGGCGGCAGCTGAGCACTGATGGCCGCCATGATGGTGTTGAGGTCCTCCTCGACACCCTTGTAGGCCAATTCGACGGGCGCTCCGATGTTGATTGACACCGCTGGCGGGTTGTTGACGTTGAGAAACTTGGGCAACTTCGCATTGCGAGGCCACACGTGTTCGGTGCCCCACAGGCCCATGGGTAACACGGGGACTTTCGTGAGCGCGGCCAATCGAGCAACACCGGACTTGCCGGTAAGCTGCGGATCGAAGAACTTTTCGCCTCGCGGGATCGTGCCTTCGGGCAAAATAACAACGACCTCGCCAGCGTCGAGCGCTTCGGCGGCAGCGTGGAGAGGCTCATCGGAGCCTGTCCCGCGAAACACCGGCACTGCGCCAACGCTCTGCATAAACTGCTTGACAACAGGCATCTTGTAGAGCTCTGACTTAGCGAGAAACCGACCTGGTCGATCACGCTTTGCTAAGGCGTAGCCAATGGCCATTGGATCGAAATACGAACGGTGATTGGCCGCAATGATGGCCGGGCCCTCTAGGGGAATGTTGTCTTCACCCGCGATAGTGAGATCTGCGTAAAGCAGCAATTCGGGTTGCAGAAACGGGAAGGCGAGTTGCTGAAGTTCGACACCGGCGACGCGCCGAACACCTGGGGGCGCATCGAGATACCGGATTTCCCACCGGCTAAGTTCTGCGAGCACTCGTAAACGCGGATCAGGGTTGACCGCGACGGGATTACCTACCGAGCGAAGCATTGGCGCGTCATAGCGAGAGTCGGAGTAGGCGTACGACTCAGCGAGGTCGACGTTGTTGGCTGCCGCCCAATCGGCTACCTCGTCACGCTTGTCGCTGTACCAGACGAAACGACCGTCGATGCTGCCGTTATAGATGCCGTTGGTGTCGTCGTAGCGGGTCGCCAACACCGCGTCCATGCCGAGCAGTTCAGCGAACGGGGCTACCAAGTCATAGGGCGTCGTTGTGGCGAGGACCAGTAACCGTTCTTCTTTGCGGTGTTTGGCCAGTTCAGCCAGGGCGAAGGGTTGCAGCACATCTTGAAGGGCTATCGCCACCCGTTCACCAGCGCTCTGCACCGCCGCTTTTTTCCAACCCTTGGCAAATCGGGCTCCTTGTTTAGCGACCACCATTGATGCGCGGTTCTCGCCGAACGTGTTATAGATCCAGTACAGGAGCTTTTGTCCGGGCACCTCGCCGCTGGTAATCCCTTCCTCAGCCAAGATTCGGCTGATAGTTGGGCCGCTGCCTCCGTCGAGAAGGGTGCGATCAAGGTCGAAAATGGCCGCGCTACGCATGCCTTAAAGGTAGCCGCTGAATGCGCTGGAACAGAACCCCAAAACAGGAGCGAGACCGGAGAAACTCCGGCCTCGCTCATTTTCGCCTTTGAGGGGGTGTTTGGGGGGAAACACCGACTCATAGCTATTGGACGAAAGCGCAGATCGGGGGGAATCAGATACGCTTTCGATTGCTTATATTGTGCACTGTTTCACTAGAGCTGTCCAACACATGATCGCGATAGTTAGCATCTCTTTGATAGATAATGATTCACTATCTGATATGCTTTAGTGATACATCTTCGGAGGGAACCTACGATTCCGCACCGTTCGAGGAATACAGATCCGAGAAGCAGCCATGGACATTCGCCAACTCAACGTTTTGCTTGCCGTCGCCGACCACGGAACGTTCTCCGCTGCCGCCGACGCCTTGCACACCGTCCAGTCAAACGTATCAACCCATATCGCACGTCTTGAGAGAGAGCTTCGCACCGAATTGGTCGATCGGTCAACTGGAGCCCTCACCGCGGAAGGTGAAGCTGTCGCCTCTAGGGCTCGTCGTATCCAAGGCGAGGTCGAGTCGATCGTCCCTGACCTCACCGCCATGCACGACGAAATCACCGGAACCGTACGGATCGGCATGATCGGAACAGTCGGCCGTTGGCTACTACCTAG
>CAWKZT010000019.1:0-20837 GCA_963854565.1 Acidimicrobiia bacterium | reverse complement strand
CTACATCGAGCAATAGCCCTAGCCCAACCCTCCCAAACCCTCCCAAACCCTCCCCAACACCCAACTTCGCGCCCCAACCAATTCCCAACTGGTAGGCGTACATGACACCCTGACCCGCCTTTGGGCCTACCAGTTGGATCTTGATGGTTACGTTCGGGGTCTTGGTGGGATGGGGTTGGAGGTCTACGCGTTAGCTTTAGCAAGTGATTCTTTCCATACTCACGGTGCTTGGCGGCATCATCGTTTTGGCTATTGCTGCCGACACTGCTGTCGATGCCGCCGAAGGCGTGTCTAAACAACTTGGCATTTCTCCGATAATCGTCGGTTCTCTCGTCGTTGGCCTCGGAACGTCACTTCCTGAAATGGTCGTAAGTAGCATCGCCGCCGCCCAGCGAGACACCATCGACCTCGCCGCCAGCAACATCGTTGGCTCCAACCTCGCCAACCTCACACTCGCTCTCGGCGCCGCCGCCCTCATTACCCATGTGACCGCACCCCGCGAAATCTTCGTTCGAGAAGGCGGCCTCATGTTGGCCGCCGCCGCGCTCTTCGGCGGGTTCGCTCTCACCGGACGACTCGAACAATGGCACGGCATAGCACTACTGATCGTCATGATTGGAGCCGCAATCATGATTGCTCTCAATGGCCCAGCGGAAACCACTTCAAAAATTGTGCACATCGACCGGCGCAAAATTTCCCAAGCATTTATCACTGCACTGATTGCCCTAATCGGCGTGGTCATCGGTGCACAACTGCTGGTCAGCGGCGCCGTCGACATCGCCAAGGAATTGGGTGTATCCGAAGCCTTAACCGGCCTCACCATCGTATCGATCGGCACCAGCCTGCCCGAGATCGCCACTGCGGTTGCGGCGGCCCGCCGCGGATCAGTTGAACTCATCATCGGCAACGTCTTCGGCTCTAACATCTTCAATGCCCTTGCCGTCGGCGGCGTCGCCGGAATACTGGGAACAGGTGAGATCGTCGAAACCACCAACACCAGTTTGTGGATCATGATCGGAGTCTCAGCCATCGTGCTCACCGTCGGCCTTGTCGGACGTGGCTACAGCCGCTCAACAGGAATCGCCTTACTGCTCGCCTATCCGGTCATTCTCATATTCGCCACTTAGTTTCTTGCTCTTCGCCCATGTGGGACTTTCCCCTTATTGGCTCGTCGCTTTCGCCGGTTCGACTTCGGCGTCTACTATCACCAGCAGGCCTAGGAGGTCTTGATGAGCCTGTACTACGTGCAAAAATTTCTCTACGAAATCAACCGTAGCGAAACCGTCCGCGACCAGTACTTTGCTGATCGGACCGGATCGCTAGCCTCCTACGACCTCACCGACGAAGAGGTCCGCTCCCTCGTCGAACCCGACATTGGGATGCTCTTCCACATGGGTGTCAACGGTCAAATCCTCATGCACTTCGCCCCCTTGCACGGCATTGAGTGGTTTGACTACCTCCGGCTTATGCGCGAAGGTATCGCCGAACACGGCCCCGTCCGTGCTGGGGTATACGCCATAACCGGTTATGAGGGAGTCGACAATCACGCCGACAACCTCGGTCAACAAAGCCACGCCATCGATGGTGTCCCAAGCACAACGTCAGCTACAGAGGAGTCCTGAAATGCCACTCGTTTATGCCGGTGTTTGTAGCCACGCCCCAGGCATCGTCGGACGATCCGACCAAGCCGACCCCACCATTCGCAACGAGTTATACGCCGCATTCGACCAAATGCGCCAGGGCATCGAAGCCACCAAACCCGACGCACTTGTCGTCGTTGCCGCCGAGCACTTCGCCAACTTCTTCATGGACAACATGCCCAGTTTCGCCATTGGTATGGCCAATTCTTACACCGGCCCCATAGAAGATACGGCGTGGCTCGGAATCGACAAAACGAAGGTCCCCGGCAACGCCGAACTCTCCAAACGTTTCATCAAAGAAGTAATGAACACTTCCGATGTGGCCTACGCCGAAGAATGGCAATTCGACCACGGCATCATGGTTCCGCTTCACTTCCTCACTCCCAACTACAACCTCCCCATCATCCCGGTCAACATCAACTGCCAAGGTCCGCCGCTTGCGCCACTGCACCGATCCTGGGCCTTTGGTGAGTCACTCCGTGCCGCAGCCGACGCGCTTCCAGAACGCATCGCAATCGTTGGCACGGGCGGTATTTCGCACTGGCCTGCCACTCCCGACTCCGGGAAGATAAACGAACCATGGGATGCTGAGTTTCTCGACCGATGGTGCCGCAACGATCGCGACGCCCTACTCGACTACGACGACACCACTATTTATGCCGATGCTGGTCAGGGCGGGTTTGAAATCCGCACGTTTATCGCAATTAGCGCTGCCGCAAAGCAGGCACCCGGCACCGTGCACTTCTACGCACCTATCCCCATATTCGCCGTGGGTTGCACGATCGCCAGCTACGCCATCTAGGTCAACGGGCCGCTCATCGGCACCGTTAAAAGCAATCAGCGTGATTGTCGCACCTGATTGCTGACCCCTTCGACTACTTCGCCGACAGCTACACGCGTGGTTTCGCCGGTGGAACGATCGGTAAGTTCAACCTCACCATCGTCCAACGCTCGAGGCCCAATCGTAATACGCAGCGGAATGCCGATGAGTTCAGCATCAGCAAACTTGACCCCGGCTCGGCCAGCACGGTCGTCGAGAATTACGTCGATGCCCTGAGCGAGAAGCTCGGCGTACATGGCTTCGGCGGCGGAGACCGATGCATCATCCTTCATGTTGACGATGGTGATGACCACCTCGTACGGCGCAATCGACATTGGCCAAATGAGACCATTGTCGTCGTGATGGGTTTCGGCCGCGGCAGCCATGCCACGCCCAATACCGATGCCGTACGAACCCATGACAATCGGCACATTTTTGCCATCTTGATTGATAACAGTGGCACCCATGGCCTCGGCGTACTTCGTCCCAAGTTTAAAGATATGACCGGACTCGATACAGCGAACAATCTCGAGGGTTTCGCCACAATCGGCACAGTTCTCGCCCGCTTTTACCTCGCGAAGATTAGCCCAATCGGTCACGGCAATGTCACGCTCTACATTCACACCACGCCAGTGCCAATCGTCCTCGTTAGCTCCGGTGGTCATCGAGGTGCGGCCACGAAGCGCTTCGTCGGCCACAATCTTGAGCCCCTCAACACCGACGGCGCCGAGGCTTCCGGGGTTGGCACCCAACGTCTTAAGCACCTCTTCGGCGGAGGCCGGACGCATAGCAATGGCTTGCGCCGTGTCCTTGAGTTTTTGTTCGTTCAGTTGATGATCGCCACGTAGCAAGGCGATAACTAGTTCGTAATCGATCACCATGATGAGGCTCTTGATCTGATGTTCCGCGGTAGCACCGCCATCGAACTCGGCCAACGCCTTGATCGTACGAACGCCGGGTGTCGCAAACTTCTCTGGCGCGTCAAATTCGGCTCCATCTGCCACCGCGGTGAGGGCCGAGGTGGCTCGCTCAACATTGGCCGCATACCCACACGAGCAGCGGATGACATCGTCTTCGCCTGCAGGTGACGGAACCATGAATTCGACCGAATCGCTGCCACCCATCGACCCCGAGGAAGCTTCAACCGGGAAAGCCGGAAGGCCACAGCGTTCAAAAATACGCAGATACGCGGCATGGTGCGCATCGAAGGCTGCGTCGAGGCCTGCCTGATCGAGATCGAGGCTGTAACTGTCCTTCATGGCAAACTCGCGCACCCGCAAAAGGCCACTCTTCGGACGAGCTTCGTCACGGAACTTAGTCTGGATCTGATACCAGATCTGGGGGAACGCTTTGTACGAGTTGAGTTCGGTGGCCACGCTGGCAAAGACCTCTTCGTGGGTCATCCCGAGCGTTGTGTCGGCGCCCTTGCGGTCGGTGAAGCGAAACATTTCTTCGCCCATGGTTTCCCAGCGGCCTGACTTCTTCCAGATCGACGCGGGGTGCATAGCTGGGAGCAAGAACTCTTGACCGCCAATCGCGTTGATCTCCTGTCGGACAATCGCCGCCACTTTTTCGTGGACTTTCCAGCCAAGGGGCAGCATCGAGTAGTGGCCCGCATGCAACTGACGCATGAAGCCGCCACGAATGAGCAGTTTGTGACTTGCCGCCTCGGCATCAGCCGGTGCATCACGAAGAGTAGGAATAAAGAGCTTTGACCAACGCATAGCGACAAACGCTAGCCGCATCAAACCACCGCCCTACCCCCGTTTCCCAAATCCCGGCGATTTGACCCGCTGATGCGGGGGTAAACGCTGGGGTTTGGGGAAGGGAAAGAGGAAGGAGGAGTCTACTGGGGCGGTGCCGGTGCGGGTGGACGATCGGCTGTTGGTGCTGGTGGTAGCTCTTCCAAATCGGTTCCGCCGCCACGCATCGCCTCGGCTATGCCACTTACCGCACCCAATATCCCGGCAAAATCAGTAGGCACAATTAGCTTGGTGGCTTTACCGTCACCCAAAGCACTGAGCATTTCGAGGTACTTAACCGCCAACAACTCGTTGTCGGGTGCTCCATCGTGGATGCCCTTAAATTCTTGACGAATCGCCTCACCGCGACCAGTAGCAACCTGTTCGAGTCGGAAGCGTTCGGCCTCGGCCTCGGTACGTACCGCCTGAGCGGAACCTTCGGCGGCGAGAATCTGTTGCTGGCGGCGACCCTCGGCGTGCAAAATCGTGGCCTGCTTGTCGCCCTCGGCCCGAGTTATTTCGGACTCACGGAAACCCTCCGCCTCGGTGACGGTGGCACGGCGAGTACGTTCGGCCTTCATCTGCTCGTGCATGGCGTTCATGACGTCGATGGGAGGATCGATGCGTTGGATCTCGACACGAACGACACGAACGCCCCACTTGTCGGTGGCTTCATCAAGAACGTGCCGAAGTTGGGTGTTGATGCTGTCGCGCGACGTGAGGGCGTTGTCGAGGGACAGATCGCCGATCAAGTTACGCAAGTTGGTCTGGGCCAGTTTGGTTATGGCTAACACAAAGTTGGCGATGTTGTACACCAACCGTTGCGGATCAGTGGGCTCGTAGAACACCACGGCATCAACAGACACAACCACGTTGTCTGCCGTGATTACCTCTTGCGGCGGAACATCAACTACCTGTTCGCGCATGTCGACGAACTTGATCGAATCGATGAACGGAATGAGAATATGCAGCCCAGGTTCAGCGGTTCCCTTGTACTTACCTAGTCGTTCGAGAATGCCTCGCTGATACGGGCTGACGATCTTTATCGCCGAGAACAAGAACGCGAAAATAACTAGGACAATCGGGATGAAAATAATGGCAATCATGCTTACCTTTCAGCGCCACGCGAGGTGACAGTAACGGCCGAGGTGGCCAAACAACTAGAGAACTATGGTGCCCAACGAAACAGGTCGGACGATCACACGGGTACCACGCATTTTGAGTACTTCGATTTCCATGCCTACGGCCAGACCTGATCCGTCGTCGGTTTCGGCCGGCCAGATCTCGGTACCAATCTGGACTTCGCCAGCACCGGTAGACCCGGCGGGGATTGCGTCAATAACGGCGCCTTTGAGACCCACCAGACGCGATGCCCCAACGCCTAAGAGGCGGGGCATGTCGGACAAGTTGTGACGGAAAAACTTCCACATTATGACGAACAACACGATGCCGCCCACAATAAAGATGACCCACTGGATAGAAATCGGAGCGCCAGCAAATCCGACGATCGACGCGATAAAGGCACTAACGCCAAACGGCAACAAAACAAACCCTGGTAATGCGAGTTCGCCCGCCACGAATAGAAAGGCGGCCACTAACCAAATTAGACCCATCACTTCTGGTTCCATGAACTAAACCTAGCTCATTTTGGCCAATATTTCAGGTCGCTTACCTTAATTTCTACGCCGGAACCTGCACCAGTCAGTCAACTGCCGGAAGGGTGAAATAAGGCAGGAAGAACTGAACCAACGGACCGATTGAAAGGGTGAACCACGCCGTACCAAAACCAGCCGTACCACCCAACAGCAACCCGAGAATCAGCACGGTAACTTCGATACCTGTGCGAGCCTTCCAGATTTCGACACCGCGACGATTGATGGCTGTCATCAATCCATCACGTGGGCCCGGGCCAAGGCCACCGCCGATGTAGAGCCCCGATCCCAGCCCAATTACGACCGGACCGCCGACCATCATCGCAACGCGTAACCACATCGCATCGGGCTCACCAAGCCACGGCGACACAATGTCCACCGTCGCCCCAATGATTACCGCATTGAGCACGGTTCCCAGGCCCAACTTTTCCTTCAACGGGATGAACAGCAATACGACAAAGACACCCGTCAACATGATCACGGCGCCAAACGAAAGCCCCGTCAATTCTGAGATGCCTTCGTGGAACACATTCCATGCGCCGTTGCCCAAGAATGCCTGTTTCATCAGCGTCACGCCGACGCCAAAAAGCACCAGACCTAGGCAGACTTGAGGAAGACGACGCACGATCTGTCGCCATGGCATGGTGATAAGCACCAGAGCACCCTAACTGCGCAGCGTCACACCAATTGACATAGATTTCGGCAGCGATCAGCCCTCTCGTCCCAAGCGGGCCAACGGTTAGTCGACCGCACGTCCGTAAAGCGCTAGCTCATCAGCGGTTTCGTCATCAACGTGGTAGGTCTCGTCGTCGTTGGGAAATGCACCGCTTCGAACATCAGCGGCAAACTCGCTGAGTGCTTCGATACTGGCTGAATTGATATCGGCGTACTTGCGCACAAACTTTGGAACGAACCGATCTTCGATGCCAAGCACATCGTGAAACACCAGGACCTGACCATCGCAGCCGCCGCCGGCGCCGATACCAATGGTCGGGATATCGATGGCGTTGGTCACCATGTTGGCTACAACATCAGGAACACCTTCGACCACGATCGCAAAGCAACCCGCATGCTGAAGGGCCTTGGCCTCTTCGACGAGTTGCAGCGCAGCTTCGGTGCTTTTTGCTTGCACTCGAAAGCCCCCGAAGGCATTGACCGACTGTGGAGTGAGGCCCACATGGCCCATGACAGGAATTTCGGCCGCGACGAGTGCTTCGACCATCGGGATGCGGTTGCGTCCGCCTTCCAGTTTGACGCATTGAGCGCCGGCGCGAATCAATTTGGCGGCATTACGAACAGTTTCTTTGACGGAAACGTGATAGCTCATCCAGGGAAGATCGCCCACGATAAGCGCATCGGGTTTGGCTCGAGCGACGGCGGCGGTGTGATGGGCCATGTCGTCGGTAGTGACCTGCAACGTGTCTTCGTACCCGAGCACGACCATGGCTACAGAGTCGCCTACGAGAATCATGTCGGCGCCAGATTCGGACACCATCCGTGCACTAGGCGCGTCGTAAGCGGTGATCATGACCATGGGGTCAGATCCATCGCGAACTTTGCGAGAGGCAATTGAAGGCACAGTATTGCGAGCCATAAGTTTTCTCCTTAACCCCGTCCAGTGCATGAGCTACCGGCAGTTGTAGACAGTGTAGAGGAAAACGTCAACCCGCCAAGCAATTTCTCCTAAGTGAGCCCGGAACGGAAGTGCAGGGCGATAAGCGCCGTGCCTATCAGCCGTAGGGAGTCGCACTAGCGGTGCGGCGAATAGGCCTAGTGGTTGGGCAGGGGAAAGCTTCTTCTGAGGTGATTGAACGCACACGAGGGACATGCTTCTACTTCGTAAACCGTGAAGTTTCCTTTGCGTTGCAGTAATCGACCCCATTCGCCCTCGGTAGCCACACACCGTCCATGAGCGGGCAACCTTGGTCCGAATACGTACCGGACGGTTACCAGGTCTGCTTTCTCACAGATGGGGCATTCGTCGTCGGTTGGCGTTCCGATCTCGCGTGCGGCGCGCACTAACTCGGGGTGCGAATCACATACTTCGTGTACCGCCAATTCGCCGGAGTGAAACCGTTGCACTACGCCCAAGCGGGCGAGGCGGTAGTCGATTACGCCATTGACTGCCGTGGTGGCGTCGACAGCATTGGGGCGGATGGGCATGGGTGCGACCGTAGTTGATCTGACTTGGGAACCGCTAGCTCTCGGTGGTCAAGTTCTGTTGGGGGTCACGAAACGTCTCAACTATGGCTAACGCATCTGCCTCGGTTAGTGGTCCGTGATCAAACCGGTATTCGCGGAACGCTTCAAGAACTTCGCCCACAACACGGCCGCTCTCGATACCAAGAATCTTCATGACCCGTTCACCACCAAATGGCATCGAGTAGTCGTCAAGGTCCTCGGTCTGCGCTAAACGGTGGAGGCCAGCGCTGGCCTGATCGATGACCTTGCGCAAGTCGGCGTTGGGGTGGGCTTCGTTGAGTAACTCTGCCAACAACATCGACCGGTTTCGGTCGCGTCCAATTCCTGCGGCCCATCGACGTAAATTGGGATCATCGCCGACCGCTTTTCCTAGCGTTGCGGTTCCCCCAATAATGCGACCGATTTGTTTACCCTCATCAGCCGAATAACGACGTTGACGCGCCCACGTTTGCCCGCCATCAACGGTCGGTTCGATGTGATCGCCAACCAGGTCAAACCAAGCCAGCGCTGCTAACCGGCCAATAGGATCATTGCTGTCTGTGCCTTGCAAAACTTTCAATGGTGCATTTTCACCACTGACCAAAACCTTGCTTACGCCTGGCATCATCTGCGCCAACACACCACTTGAGGCCAACAAATGGAACCCCGGACCAGGGTCAGCCGTAGCCAACAATTTGTCGAATTCATCGCGCACTCGCTCAACCGCAACGATGGATATTCGATGGGCCAAATCAGTCATCGCTACAACAAGTTCGTCAGTCGGGATCATGTCGTACCGGGCGATGAAACGAGCTGCTCGCAACATACGCAACGGGTCATCAGAGAATGACTGCATGGCGCCAATCGGGGTGCGCAACACGCCTTCTGCTAGATCTCCAACTCCGTCAAATGGGTCCACGAGTTCACCGTCGGGTAGCTCGACCGCCATGGCATTGACGGTGAAGTCGCGGCGGGAAAGATCGGCTGATATCGCGGTGGAAAACTGCACGGATGGTTTACGTGACGATGCTTCGTAAACCTCTTCTCGATGGGTTGTTACCTCTATGTCGCGATCGTTAATACGACATCCAATCGTTCCGAAACGTTCTCCTTGGGTCCACACGGCATCGGCCAAGTCGGCGACAATGCGTTTGGTATCGGCCGGGGTGGCGTCGGTGGTGAGATCGATGTCGATGTTGTCAAGCGGCGTGTCGAGCCAAAGATCGCGTACCACCCCACCGACCAAATACAGACGAAACCCAGCAGCGCGAAATGCCCGACCAAGATCGGCCACCTCGTTAACGACAACCGGCAGATTGGTGAAACTCATGGACTCGGCACGTCAGAAACAAATCGTGCTGCCCTTTGCACAACGTCGTCACCTGGACCGGTACTGGATGATGCCTCGGTTTTTAAAGAGAGACCGAGCAACGTGGCCAGTGATGCTTGTGTGGAAGCAAACAGCGCATCAAGGTCGTAGCCACCCTCTAGGAAGTAGATACAGCGCCCAGGAGGGGCAAGGGCGGTAATGCGTTGTACCAGCACACCAAAGTCACCGGCAGTCAGTCCAAGATCGCTCAACGGATCAGCACGGTGGCCATCAAATCCGAGCGATACCAGCAACCAATCGGGTGCAAATCGTTCGACCGCAGGGACGACGACGTCGTCTACTGCAGCCCGGTACGTGTCGCCAGCCGCACCTGCCGGCAGCGGAATATTAATGGTCGCCCCTAATCCAGCCCCGCGCCCGCGCTCGTCAAGAGCACCCGATCCGGGATACCAGGGGTACTGATGTGTCGACACAAAAAGTACATCGTCACGGTCGTAAAAAATGTCCTGCGTGCCATTTCCATGATGGGCATCAATATCAATTATCGCCACCCGATCGCCGCGCTCAGTGAGTGACTGTGCGGTCACCGCCACATTATTAATTAGGCAAAATCCCATAGAGGTAGCCCGAGTTGCATGATGACCAGGCGGACGCACCGCACAAAATGCTGCCTCGCTCTCTCCTCGGTCCAACGCGTCAATTGCCGTCAATCCAGCGCCGGCAGCCAACCGCGCCGCTAGTAGTGAATCATTACTCATCGCCGTATCGGGGTCAATCCTCCCGCCACCAGCACCATCGATCGTCACCAACCGATCAATCATCTCGCCGGTATGGACCCCAAGGCGTTCCAAATCAACCGGCGTTGGAGCTAGGCGTATTAGACCCTCTTCAAAATCGGCAAGGGCCCGCTGCACCGTCGACAGTCGGGCGGGCCGTTCGGGGTGCGAAGAGCCAGGATCATGATCAACACACCGATGATCGGTAATCACAGTAAGCACACCACGACACTACCGACCGGCGGCCTGTGCGCTTGGACATTTGTCCAGAACCGACAACTTGGCCTCCATCCCGTACTCTTCTCGCATGCCTTTGGGTAGCAATCACCACGAGTACCAACTCGATGCCTCTCGTTTTCACATCACCCCGTGGCAGGACGATCCATCGATTGCCCTTGTGGTACCAACTGGTTCCACGCAGCCCAATGCCACCGATGTCACCGAACTCCGTGCTCACCTCCCACCCTTAGGATTTTCCTCAGCTGTCACCACAGCATTAACGCCAACAGCACAACAGCCATTTCTCGAAAACGGGTTCCAACACATGGCCTCATTGGCCCTTCTTGTACACAACCTTGAGACGACCTCAGCCAAGCCCGTCGTTCCGGGTCTTCGCATTCGCCGCGGCACCCGACGCCACCTCACCCCTGTCCTCGCCCTCGATGCCAAATGTTTCCCTCCCGAGTGGCTATTTACCGAGTCACTTCTTCACGATGCTCTCCGCGCTACTGCCGCATCTCGTTACCGCATCGCGAGCAGAGACGGAACGATTCTGGGTTACGCAATCACCGGCTACACAGCAGGTCATGGCTACCTTCAGCGCCTGGCAGTAGAGCCCGCGGCGCAACGCCACGGCATAGCTAATCAACTTGTAAATGACGCGATCCATTGGGTCAAACAAAACAACGGTCAAGATCTCACCGTCAACACCATTACCACCAACACCAGCGCACTTGACTTCTATCTTCACCTCGGTTTCCTACGAGCCACCGCCGGCCTCGACGTGCTCAGAATTGACCTTCATACCTCATCTCGCCAACCCCACGTGACGACAACTCAGGGGAGGGCCCAGGCATGATCTACCGATGGCTCAGCCGCTTGGTGCTGACTCTTATCCTGATCGTCAATTGTTTTCCCTTGGCAGCCGGCGCGGAAACAGCTACTGCAGCCACTCCTATCACCTCCGAACCGTCGGCCACATCAGGTTCACTTGATCTGATCGGCCAAACAACAAGTGCCACAGACTTCACCGCCACCGTGCGCTCAGTCGTTAATGGATCCGCGACCATTGACATAACCGTTTACCGCAAAAACAGCAACCGAGAATCCCTACGAGCAAGTATCGCAGGCAGTCCGTTGGGCACTCCGCTCGATACCACTAAACCAATCACCCTCTCTCAAAGTGGACTCATTGAGGCCTCCGTTGCGCTGGCCACGCCAAGGTCAACCAACACCAACCTCAAGGCCATCGATCTCGCCACCCCCGGCGTCTACCCCGCGGTGGTTTCGCTGCGGTCAACCAACGATTTACTCCTCGATTCGTTCATCACCCACATCGTGGTTGCCCCCGCCGAACCAGTCGAAGCGATTCGAGTTGTGACGGTCTTGGAACTCAATGCCGAACCCGCTCTTCAAGCCGACGGATCACGCACGCTAAGTGACGCCACCCTCGGCGACCTCGAGGCCCTTGTCGCCGCGGTCACCAACCAGCCAAACGGTCCTCTTCATTTGGGCATCACTCCGGAGACCCTTAACGCCCTCCCTTCGACCACTGGACTTCTGGCAACGAGTAACCAGATCGACATTCTTCCTCGTCCCTACGTCGACATTGATACCACCGCTTGGTATGACGTTGGTCTAGACAGCGAGTACATCGGCATACTCAGCACTGGTCTTAACGCAGCCAATGGCGCCACTGGATCTGTTCCGGACATGACCATTTGGCCGGCGCAAGAATCGCTCAACCCTCGGGTCCTGAGTTACCTAGGTGCCCTTGGTGTTGAGCAAGTCCTCTTTCGCGAAGACCACCTCGAACCTCTGCCGACAGACACATTCCCTCTCACCCTCACCCAAAAATTCGACATAATTGACGCTAACGGCCGTCGATTTACGAGCGCCGTAATTGACACCCAAATCAGCGACCGATTCCCACGCGGCACCGATCCCGAACTTGCCGCTCACCAACTCCTCGCCGAACTCTCGGTTCTGTACTTTGAACAACCAGGGGTTGAGCGCGGCATCATCATCACTCCCCCCCATGACTGGCCCATCTCCGCCCCGTTTCTCAGTGAGCTACGTCACGGACTCACCACCAATCCCTTGCTCGTGGCCACTGACCTAAGCGATTACTTCTCCAACGTCTCTACTGCTTTCCATGCGGGTCAGGCTCTAACGCTTGGGCCCAACCTGATTCGCCATATGGTCGAAACGCCACCCAACAATATCGAAGCATTTGCCCGCTCCTACGCCGATACCCAGGCGACCATATTTTCGCTCCGCAGCCTCCTCGGAGCCGACCATCCCTTCCTACCCAGCCTCGACGAACGCCTTCTCGTCTCAGCATCTTCTGCTCTAAGCCAGGAAAAAGCAGCGCAGTACATCACAACCATTCGTAACGACATAACCGCCATCACCGACCACATTGTGATCGGCGAACCACCGCGACGCATTACCTTTGCCTCTCACTCTGGTCGATTCCCACTGACCATCGAAAACGCGTTGGACACACCCGCCGCTGTACTCATTGGCCTATCGAGTGACAAACTCGGATTCCCCGATGGCTCCGAACAACCGTTCACGCTAAACCCAGGAACAAACAAAATTGAACTGCTTGTTAATGCGCGTTTATCCGGCGACGCCACACTACAAATCGTGGTTACCTCTCCGGATCGAACCATTCACCTCGGCGACTACCGCAGTACGGTCCGCACCACCGCACTAAACGGTGTCGGTCTCATAATCGCCATCGTTGCCCTAGTGTTTTTGGCGGTTTGGTGGCTTCGAACTCACAACAGCCGCCGCCCAAATCCTGATCTAATTTTCGTTCCGGATTCCACAACCGAATCCACTGGCTAACCTGTCCGATCATGAGTTCCGAACCAACCGTCCGTATTGTCACCGATAGCGCTTGCGATCTTTCTGTCGAAGAGACCACCACTAACCGAATTGGCGTGGTCCCACTTACCATTCGATTTGGCAACGATGAATACATCGACATAGAAGAAATTAGTCCCAAGTCGTTTTATGAGAAAATGGCAGCCACCGACATCCTCCCTGCGACGGCAGCACCGTCAGCGGGAAAGTTCGAACAAGAATTCCGTCGTATGGCCGCCGAGGGAGCCACCGCCGTGGTGTGCATCAACCTCTCACTCGAACTATCAGCCACCGGACAAGCAGCCCAACAGGCAGCTGACTCAATCGGTGACGACATCGATGTACGAGTTGTCGATTCCACGACCATCACCGCGGGCCTCGGAACCATCGTTCTCCGCGCCGCCGAAGCAGCGGCCAGCGGCGCGACCGCCGACGAAGTCGTGGCCCTCGTCGAACAGCTTCGTACCCGCACGCGAGTCTTTGGCGCACTCGACACCCTCGAGAACCTTAAGAAGGGGGGCCGCATTGGTGGAGCAAAAGCGTTACTCGGGTCGGTATTGAACATCAAACCAATACTTAACCTGAGCAGTGGCGCGGTAAGTGAGGCCGGCAAAGAACGCACCCGCAAGAAAGCATTGAAATGGTTATGCAACGAGCTCATGTCACACGACTCGGTGAGCGATGTAACCGTCATTCACGGCGCTGCTGATGATGTCGACGACTTTCACGCTCAGGTAAGTGCCTTGTTTCCCGATCGCGAGATACGCATCAACTTGGTTGGCCCGGTCATCGGCGCACATGCCGGTCCTAGGTTAATGGCCATCGCATTCACCGTCGACTCCTAGACGTTCGTCGGTTAGTACATGTCTAACCCCTCTGCCTCCAATCTGACCGGTCGTCCCGGACTTAGACTTGGTGACCGTTATGTTCTTACCGCTCTACTGGCCACCGGCGGAATGGCCGAGGTGTGGGATGCACGAGACGAGGTCCTTGACCGGCGCGTTGCGGTAAAAATACTGCACCGGCACCTATCGCGTGACACCACTTTCTTGGCTCGCTTCACCACCGAGGCCAAGGTTGCGGCCCGCATCCAACACTCTGGCATAGTGTCCATTTTTGACACGGTTTCGGAAGACTCGCCGGCCGGACGCATCGAAGCCATCGTCATGGAGTTGCTCGTGGGTGTCGATCTACGAAAGTTTCTAGACGACCACGGGCCGTTAACCGTCGCCGCCACCGTGGACCTCGGCGTCCAGGTCGCCGATGCACTCGGTGCCGCCCATCAGACCGATTTAGTGCACCGCGACATCAAACCGGGCAACATCATGATGGTCGACGACAGACGCATCAAAGTCACCGACTTCGGTATTGCCAAGCCCAGTGCAGGTGCCGACCTCACTGAACAAGGTTCCCTCGTCGGCACAGCCAAGTACCTGGCCCCTGAGCAGGTCACGGGAAATTCGCTCGATCATAGAGCTGACATTTACGCCCTTGGTGTGGTGTTATTCGAGTGCCTCGCAGGGCGGCCACCCTTCGTCGAAAACACGAGCCTGGCCACGGCTATGGCTCGACTAAAAGGCGAACCGCCACGCGTACGCAGTTGGCGTTCTACGGTCCCTCCCTGGCTCGACGACATCATCGCTCGCTCCATGGCTCCACAGCCCGACCAGCGGTTTGCTGATGCAGCCGAATTCCGCGCCGCACTGCTGGAACACGACCCGTCCGCTCCGCTACCAACCCCTGCCGTCCCAATCATCGATCGCACCATTGTGGGAGATGCGGTTGGCCCCGTCCCCTCTCAGCCATCTACTTCAGCGGCACGATCCTCGGCCACCTTTATTCGCAATGAACGCCGGTGGTTGGTCCCCATAATGTTGCTAGTGATCATCGCTGGGGCCCTCGCTGTTGCCGGTGCACTTATTGGGAGCACTGACACTGGGCGCGACGTGTTCCATCGAGCTCGCGATGTAGTAGGCATCGACTCTGAACCTGATGTTGCCGTCACTTCCGACAATGAAACACCTGATAGCTCAGAGGTAGTAGACGACACCAACGCAGACAACGCTGATCTTCCCCTTCGCATCGTCAATTTGATCAGTTTTGATCCAGAAGGTTCTGGCAATCCCGGCGAAAATGATTCACTCACCCCCCTTCTTGTTGACGCCGACCAAACCACGGTCTGGACAACCGAGGGGTACAGCACCCGCCAATTCGGCAACCTCAAGTCCGGCGTTGGCGTCATCGTGCAACTCAATCAAGTCACTGCTCTAGCAACCCTCGTGGTCCACTCCCCCACCAAAGGTTGGGCTGCACAGATTTATGTAACCGACGCCGAAACCGTGCCAGTAACCCTCGAACAGTGGGGTGAACCCATCGCAACACAAGCTGGCATAACCGACCAAGCCCGCATCGACCTGGGTGGCCGCAACGCCCAACATATCCTCCTCTGGATCACCGATCTTGGAGATGGCCCACCCAACCCCCGCTTCAAAACCGCCATCAGTGAGCTCAGCATCATTCCTTCTTGATTGCTCTTCGCCCACGAGGCTCATCACTGGACGGCCGAGGACACGGCCACACTTCTTGCTCTTCGCCGCCGAGGCGCTCTTCTATCACTTGCCCCTTGATTCTCTGCAACTACGATTTGACCTATCAAGACGGAACTGGATGACGACGCGCTAGTGCGCGCGGCTCAAGACGGGGACCAGCGCGCCCTCGACACGTTGCTACGACGCCACTACAACCAGATGTATGCCATCTGCCGACGTATGACCGGCAATGACGCCGACGCCGCCGACGCCACGCAAGAAGCACTCATAACCCTCACAAAACGTCTCGATCGATTCATGTTCAAATCCAAGTTCACCACATGGATGTACCGCGTCACCACCAACTCTTGCCTCGACGAAATGCGTCGCCGCGGCCGCCGACCAATTCCAGGAATTCCCGATGAATCAATGCTCGAAGCTGACGGTTCTATAAACATTGATACTGAGATTGTCGACCGCCTAGAACTCGACGCCGCCCTGGCCACACTGCCTCCCGAATTTCGTGCCCCTGTCATACTCCGGGATCAACTTGGAATGGATTACGCCGAGATTGCTGCCACCCTCGAAATTCCCCCGGGTACCGTTCGATCTCGTATTGCGCGAGGCCGCCAACGATTAGCTGAACTTCTTGGGAACCAGGACGACCCCACCCCACGTCTAAACAAAGACCGATCATGAGTACGCACAACGACTTCGAGGCCATTTCGGCCTACCTAGATGGCGAGGCAACAACCGACGAGGTGACGCGCATTGAGGGGTCCCCCAAACTCCTTGCCCAAGTCGCAGAACTTCGCAGCCTCTCCTTACTTGGCTCTGCGCCGGTTTCTTTTCCCTCTGAGGCGGTTCGCGATTCAGCTATTGCGGCCGCTCTTGCCGTTTCCGCTACCGCTCCCAATGTAACCTCCCTAACCGCTGCCAAAGCCCAACGATCACGTGTCGCTATGAGGTGGGCATCGGTAGCCGCCGCGGTGGCCGTCGTGATGTTGGCTGTGCCTTTTGTATTCTCGGGATCAGACAGTTCTGATTCCTTTAGTATTGCCAGTGACATCACAGCAGACTCGGGTGATTCTGCCGCAGACGCAGAGATTGCTGGTTCGATTGCTGCGGATTCCACCAGCGATGAATCCGGGGGTGCCTTGGAGTCAGCGCCCGCCGCAACTGAGGCCCTCGTTGATGCCCGGGCCGAGTCCAACGAAGATCCAGCCACAGCTCTATCCTTAGAGTTCCCTGAGGATGAGGTTTACACAGCAGAATCCGTGGCCGAAGAACCACCATCTGAAATCACGTTTGACAACGGTGTAACCGGCGACGACCAGGGCAACAGTGGGGTAGTCGGACGACACATTATGTTGGACCAACTCACCAAGACCGATGTTGCCAATGACGTAGTTGCGCAACTGCTGTTCGATGCCCCTGATAAATCTGACAACACCGCCCCCGAACCGATGCCTTGTAGTAGCGCCTTAGGGCCAATTTCTGAATCAGTCGTCTTCACCATCGTCGCCGACCGTGACGTGCTTATTCTTGTGCAAACGGTTGAAGGAATCCCGATCTACACAGCCCTTTCTTTAACGGACTGTGTAGTAATCACTGATGCCGAACCGCTGCTCTAACATCCGATTGTGTTATTTGCCGGGTGCTACGCCGGTGCTCGTGCTCTAGGCTGCGAACATGACCGATGCGTCGACTCCCGAACCAATTTCAAGCGATGCTCCTGTCCAAAAGGCAGCCAGCATCCCCGGAATACCTGATAACTGGCCCCAGTTGGCCACGATCAAGATTGTCGACAAGGTTGACACCGTCAGAATCAAGACATCTGGTCCCGCGATCAACATTGCCCGTACGGCCGTTTACGGCATCATTGTTGCTGTTCTCACCGTCATTGCCTTGATCTTGTTGGTCATTGGCGTAACCCGTGGCCTAAACGAAGCGCTCGGTGAACGGGTCTGGCTGGCCTATTTCATTTTGGGTGGCGTCTTCTCCCTAGTCGGAATGCTGCTGTGGCGTAAACGGCCCCACAACGCCGCTGGGTAGTCGCTGCCATTTACCGGGAATAGCACCACCTCATACCGAGGTTTATTCCTTACAACGTTTTCCCCTCTGTACTTTCAAGGACTTCAAATGAACGACGTACGCCAGACCATCATTATTGGATCAGGACCTGCTGGACTTACTGCCGCTATCTATGCAGCGCGAGCGGACCTTAAGCCACTAGTGCTTGAAGGTGAGCCTTCGTCCACTTCGGATCAACCCGGTGGTCAGTTGATGTTGACCACTGAGGTCGAGAACTATCCGGGATTTCCCGAAGGTGTGATGGGCCCTGAACTCATGCAAATGTTCCGCGGCCAAGCTCAGCGCTTCGGTGCCGAACTAGAGACGGTCAAAGCATCGCGAGTTGATCTTTCGTCCCGTCCTTTTGGTGTTTGGGTTGGAGATCCTGAAGCCGCCGAGCCTACGTACCGGTCCGAAACGCTTATTATTTCTACTGGTGCGCAATCGCTCATGTTGGGACTTCCCAACGAAGCACAGTTGGTCGGCCATGGCCTATCGACCTGTGCAACTTGCGACGGGTTCTTTTTCCGGGACGTCGAAATAGCTGTTGTTGGCGGAGGTGACTCAGCTATCGAAGAAGCCATGTTCCTTTCGAAGTTTGCTTCCAAAGTCAATCTCTTGGTTCGTCGCAATGAGTTACGCGCCTCCAAGATCATGCAAGACCGTGCCGCGGCGAATGACAAAATTAATTTGGTGTGGAACACGCAGGTTGTGGCCTATCTAGGCGAAACCAAAATCGAAGGCATCCGAGTAAAAGACACCGTGACTGGCGACGAACGCGAGATGGATGTTGCTGGCATTTTCTTGGCGATTGGCCACCGCCCCAATACCAGCCTGTTCGCCACCCAACTTGAACTCAAGGACAACGGCTATCTCGTGACCCTCCCTGACTCCAGCTACACGGCTATTCCTGGTGTCTTCGCATGTGGTGATGTACAAGATGATCACTACCGACAAGCAATAACCGCTGCCGGCAGTGGCTGTATGGCCGCCATCGATGCCGAGCGCTGGCTAGAAGACCAAGAAGCCTAAGCAACCAAGAATGCCCATCACTAGCAGAAGGGTTGGCCGTGTCCTCGGCCAACCAGTGATGAGCCTCGTGGGCGAAGAACAATAAATGCGGTCGTGTCCTCGGTCGCCCAGTGATGAGCCTCGTGGGCGAAGAACAAGAAATAGGGAATGCCAATCCACCTTGTAGGGGTTCATTATCTGTAAGGATCGTTGGTGTGCGCTAGCGTCAAGATCACGAAGTTTGCCCACTGTGCACAACGCACTGTGGTGGAAGGAAAAATCTCATGGCTGAAGGAATTACAACCCTCACTAACGACACATTTGACGAGATCATTGGCGCTGCCGATGGTGCTGTCCTGGTTGATTTCTGGGCGGAATGGTGCGGTCCTTGCAAGATGATCGCCCCAGTTCTCGAAGAATTAGCCGACGAACTTGTCGGTCAGGTGTCGATTGCTAAACTCAACGTCGACGAGGCCTCCGACATTGCTCGGCGTTTCGAAGTCATGAGCATTCCGACGCTCTTGGTCTTCAAGGACGGCGAGGTTGCCAAACGCCTGGTTGGCGCCAAGCCTAAGGCTGCGATTCTCGAGGACCTCAACGAGTTCTTGGTCTAGAAACTTGGGCGTATGCGCCCTCTAGCTCCAACGTATTCGCCCCCCCGGAACAACCCCTGTTAGGGGGTCGTTTGCTGTTACCGTTTGAGTGTTCACTTGCTGACACAAAGGTGTCGCGACAGCTTGGAGGTCATCTGTGTCAACTGATTCGTTACCACTGATCCTCGATGCTAATGGCCCTGCTGTTCATAATCTTCGCTGTCGACTGGGGAACGCTGGGTTTTTCACGACCATTGACCCGCCTGCGACCTATGGTCCCGAAACTGAAGCTGCTGTAATTGCGTTTCAGCGCAGCCGCGGCCTTGAGCAGGACGGATCGTGTGGCCCGCAAACATGGCGGGCTTTAGTTGAGGCCGACCACCACTTCGGTGACCGGACTCTCTATTTTCGCCAACCAATGTTGCGAGGCGACGATGTCTTTGAGTTGCAGCGTCGTTTGGGCTCAATTGGCTTCGATTGTGGCCGGGTTGATGGCATCTTTGGTGGTAACACCGAGAGTTCAGTTGAGGAGTTTCAACGCAATGTCGCGTTAACCGCCGATGGTTTGTGTGGTCGCGATACTTTCGCGGCGCTGGGACGTATTGCTCACCGGACTACGCAAATGTCAGTCGGAAACGTGCGCGAACGAGAGCGGTTGCGCTCTGCTGCTGATGCTGCGGATACACCCGGAAGAATCATGGTCGGCGATTTTGGTAAAGATGCCGACCTGGCCGATGCTCTCTCCACTTTTTTGCGTTCGCATGGCATCGACGTCGTGGTGATTACCGATCCAGATGGTTCCAGTCATGCACAAGCTGCCAATGACTTCGACGCAACGGGTTATATCGGTCTGCTCAGTGATGACCCTGAGCGCATGGTGCTTTCGTATTTCCGTACCGAGGGCTTTCAGTCAGTCGGTGGGCATCACCTAGCCCAGGTAATTTCGCTACAAGTTCCCGATGTCTGGTTTGACGTCGTTCACTCCCCTGTTGGTATGCGAACACCAGTTCTGCGAGAAACTCGAATGCCGGCCGTTGTTTGCCGCTTTGGACCATCAACGACCACTGTCCCCGATCTGGCTAGATCGCTGGCTACAGCGGTTACCGCGTGGCTCACAAATCCCGTCGAAGGATAGTTACCCACAGGGTTGTCCCCCAGTGTGGGAAAGTATGAAGTTTTACTTAAGGCTTCCAAAAGTCCGCGCGTCAACTTGAGGCTCGCGCGCCAAAACCTTTCTATTCGTGGTCTTTTTTGCCATCAACCATGCATAGGTACAGACGTTCGAGATCATCAAGGTCCGCAAACTCCACAACAAGTTGGCCGTGACCGGATCCTATATTTACTTCGACGCGCGTCGCTAGGTGGTCCTCTAACAATTCTTCAAGTTCCAGCAAGGCA
>CAWKZT010000018.1:0-21028 GCA_963854565.1 Acidimicrobiia bacterium | reverse complement strand
CCTGCGACTTATCGATGGCCGCCTGGAGCATTTCGCGCTCCGGACTAAACCAGTAACCGTTGTAGATAAGTTCGGCGTAACGCGGCATGAGTTCATCTTTGAGATGGGCCGATGCGCCATCGAGAGTGATGGACTCGATTGCTCGGTGACCGCGCAACATGATGGTGCCGCCGGGCGTTTCATAGGCACCGCGAGACTTCATACCGACGTAACGGTTTTCGACAATGTCGATACGACCTATACCGTGTGCTCCACCGATGCGGTTGAGTTCAGTCAGGACCTCTGCCGGTGTCATCGCCACATCATCGATAGCGACAATGTCACCCTTCTCGTACTTGAGCGAGATGTACACGCCATCGGCGGGAGCAGCTTCAGGGCTCACCGACCAAAGCCACATCTCCGATGGCGGTTCCTGCCATGGATCCTCAAGCGGACCACCTTCATAAGAGATATGTAAGAGGTTGGCGTCCATCGAGAACGGCGACTTGGTACCGCGCTTTTGCTCGATCGGAATGCCCGCCTTTGCGGCGTACTCGAGCAACGACTGGCGACTACCAAGATCCCACTCACGCCAGGGCGCTATGACCTGGATGCCCGGTTCAAGCGCGTAGGCGCCCAGTTCGAAACGAACCTGATCGTTGCCCTTACCGGTTGCTCCGTGACTGATCGCACCAGCGCCGGTTTCGCGCGCTATTTCGACGAGACGCTTGGCAATGAGCGGTCGGGCGATAGAAGTACCGAGCAGGTACTCGCCTTCGTAGATGGCATTGGCGCGGAACATTGGGTAGACGAAGTCGCGCACAAACTCCTCGCGTACGTCCTCGATATAGATCTCTTTGACGCCCGCTGCTTCGGCCTTCGCTCGGGCCGGTTCGATTTCGTCACCTTGGCCAAGGTCGGCGGTGAACGTTACGACTTCGCAGTCGTAGGTGTCTTGCAGCCAAGCAAGGATTACGGACGTGTCGAGACCACCGGAGTAGGCCAGGACAACCTTGTCGACATCAAATTTGGGTTTGGTACTCATAAGTTCATTCGTTCTTGGTTAGGAGAAATTGTTGACTGCGCCGCGACTCAGAGGCCAGCGAGTTCGCAAAGATTGGTTTGGGCTGCGGCACCGCGGCCTTGGGCGATAACTAGAATCAGTGTGTCGTCCCCCGCCACAGTTCCCACTAGGTCTTCAAGGCCGGTTCGGTCTATCGCTGAGGCCACAACGTGGGCTGATCCAGGGGGTGTGCGTACAACGAGCAGGTCGCCAGATCGATTGACTTCAACCACCCAATCGCCCAGCACCCGGCGGAGGATGTCACTCGGAACATGATGCTCGTTCGGATCCTCTGGGACACCGTAAACCGTGTCGCCCCCGGGAATGCGCACCTTGATAGCGCCCATTTCTTCGAGGTCTCGCGACACCGTGGCTTGGGTAGATTCGATGCCCTCGGAATCGAGCAGGTCGACCAATTGCGTTTGGCTAGTGACCGCATTATCAGCCAGTAGCTGTCCGATGCGATGTTGGCGTTGGTTCTTACCTAGGCGTCGTCCCATTAGCTGTTTTCCTTAAGCCACCACAGCAAACCACGAGCCGAGTGCATGCGATTGGTGGCCTGCGCCCAAACCCGACTAGCCGAACCATCGAGCACATCGCGAGTGACTTCTTCGCCCGGGTGAGCCGGGAGGCAGTGCATCAAGATGCCACCCTCGTTGGTTTGGGACAACAAGTGCTCGTCAATGGTGAACTCGGCGAATGCATCTAGACGTTGCTGACGTTCTTCTTCGTGTCCCATTGACGTCCACACGTCGGTGTAGACCACATCGGCACCCGACACCGCTTCCGCGGGAGTAACAGTTACCAGTGGGTCTATGCCAGAACTACGAATGCGATCGAGGTCGCCCTCACTGAAGTGATACCCGGCTGGACAAGCAATTTGAAATTTCAGCCCGACCATTCCGCAGGCGATTCCTAGCGAACGAGCCACATTGTTGGCATCACCGACATAGGCCACGGTGTGTCCTTCAAATTCGCCGAACGTCTGCTTAATGGTCAACAAGTCAGCCAGAGCCTGCAACGGGTGCGCATCATCGGACAACATGTTGACGACGGGCACCGACGAAACTCGGGCCATGCGTTCGACCTTGTGATGCTCAAACACTCGAGCCGCCAAGATGGCGTGGTAGCCGCTGAGCACTCGTGCAATGTCTTCGGCGCTCTCGCGCTCGTCGAGTCCAACCTCGTCGGGACTAATGGTGATGGGGTGCCCACCAAGTTGCACCACAGCCATTTCCATCGAGTTGCGGGTACGTAGCGAAGGCTTTTCAAAAAGTAGCGCCACGCCTTCGCCGGCCAGAATTTGGGCCGGGTTGGGGTCGGCCGCTTTGTGGAGCACATCGGCAAGTTCGCTCGGCGTAAGATCATCGACCTCAAGTAGATGGCGGGTCATGAGCTCAGGACTCCTCGTAGAATTGCTACCGCTTCTTCGACTTCAGCATCGCTGGTTGTAAGGGGCGGGGTGAGCCGTAGCGCGGTTGGGGTAATCGGATTGACGAGCAGACCAGCGTCGGCCGCACGGCTCGCGACATCTTTGGCGATCTCGCCATCGAATTCGACGGCCAACATTGCCCCCATACCCCGGATATCGACGACGCGTGGCAGTTCGGAAAACGCTGCAGTCATGGTGACACCAAGCGCGGCAGCCCGACCGGCCATGTTGTCGCGGTCCATGATCTCGAGCACCTTGCGGGCGACCGCGGTAGCGAGCGGGTTGCCACCATAGGTGCTGCCATGGTCGCCTGGATCCAGGCTTTCGGCGACGGAACGCTTGGCCCAGACCGCTGCGATGGGAAACCCATTACCGAGGGCCTTGGCCAGGCATACAACGTCGGGTTGTACGTCGTAATGCTGGTGAGCAAACCATTTGCCGGTACGGCACAGGCCGCTTTGTACCTCGTCGACCATCATGAGCATTTGACGTTCATCAGCGAGGTTGCGCGCCGCAGTCATGAACTCTTGACTGGCGGGCCACACACCGCCTTCGCCCTGGACGGGTTCAAGATGAATTGCTGCGGTGGTGGGATCGATTGCACTCTCCAGCGCAGCTACGTCGTCGCGGGCCACATGGCGAAAACCTTCTGGCATAGGTGCGAACGGCTCGTGTTTGTTGGGTTGCCCACACGCGGCGAGGGCAGCAAGGGTGCGCCCGTGAAATGAACCGAACGTCGTGATGACCCCGTAGCGACCGTAACCAGCCCATTTGCGAGCGAGTTTGAATGCAAATTCGTTGGCCTCGGCCCCCGAGTTGCAGAAGAACACTTGGCCGCCGCCGCCGAGATGACGATCGATTTCGCGGGCGACGGGTGCCGCATGTTCGGTGGCCCAAAGGTTGGACACCTGAACGAGCTTGACTGCTTGTTCAGCCATGGCCTGAGCCACCTCTGGGTTGGCGTGGCCCAGCGCCTGCACGGCGAGACCGCCGACGAAGTCGAGGTACCGCTTCTCGTTGGTGTCCCAAAGTTCGGTGCCCTTGCCGCGCACAAACATGATGGACGGAGCGCCATAGTTGGGCATTGTTGGGTCATCCAACAAGGCATCGAGAATCTGCGGTTGGGTGGCCATTACTTGACTCCTTCGAGGGCGCCGTCAGCGGTGATCATGGTGCCGATGCCAGCTTCGGTGAATAGTTCTAACAACAAGACATGGGGGATTCGTCCGTCAAGAAAGTGCGCCCGAGTAACGCCTGCTCGCACCGCATCAACTGCGGCGCCGACCTTGGGAATCATGCCGCCAGCAATGGTGCCGTCGTCGATAAGGACTTGAAGTTCGCTGACGGAGGTGCGAGCCACAATCGACGCCGGATCCGTTACGTCGGTAAGTAGGCCCGGTACATCCGACAGATAAATGATCTTTTCGGCTTTAAGTTCGCCCGCTATGGCGCCCGCAACCGTGTCAGCGTTGATGTTGTAAGCCTGCCCACTGCTGTCGGAACCAATTGTGGATATGACCGGAATCATGTCCTCGGCAAGTAGTCGAGTGATGATGCTCGGATCGACAGAAACGACCTCACCGACGAAGCCGAGGTCGTCACTGATTTGTCGGGCCCGTATCAGACCGCCGTCTTCGCCAGAAAGCCCCACAGCGAGCGCACCGTGCACGTTGATGGCGCCGACGATGTCGCGGCCCACCTTGCCTACCAACACCATTCGAGCCACATCGAGCGTTTCGGCGTCAGTGACCCTGAGTCCGTCAACGAAGGCTGTCTCTTTGCCCAACTTGGCGAGCAATTCGCCAATCTGTGGCCCACCGCCATGTACCACGACGGGCTTCATTCCGACCGAGCGCAACAAGACGATGTCTTCGGCAAAGGTGGCGGATAGCGAGGGGTCAATCATGGCGTTGCCGCCAAATTTGATGACCACGATCGCCCCGCGGAACTGTTGGATATACGGCAACGCTTCGATGAGCGCGTTGGCCCGCCGAATCGGTTCGAAACCGCGGTCAGTGGTTGTGTTAGTCATGAGCGGTACCCCGCGTTGATGTCGATGTAGCCGTGGGTGAGATCACAGGTGAAGACTTTGGCCTCGCCGGTACCGATACCGACGTCCGTGTGCAGCAGCACTTCATCACCGCGGAGGTGTTCTGTGGCGCGATCTTCGCTGTACGTAGGTGCTTGTACACCGTGTTCGGCGACCAGTTCGTCACCGATATGGATAGTGAGATTGTCGCGATCGGCTCGCTCCCCTGCTTTGCCAACGGCCATCACAATGCGGCCCCAGTTGGCGTCTTCGGCCGCGAGGGCGGTCTTGACGAGGGGCGAGTTGGCGATGGACAGCGCAATCACCTTGGCGGCATTGTCGGTCTCGGCCCCGGTGACCTGGACAGTTACAAACTTGGTGGCGCCCTCGCCGTCGCGAACAATTTGATGGGACAGGTCGGTAAGTACGACGGTAAGCGATTTGACGAAGGTGTCATAGGCGTCGCCTTCGGTTGAGTCGAGAACGGCGCCTTCCGCCTGGCCGGTCGCAAACAACAGCACGGTGTCGCTGGTGGATGTGTCGGAGTCGACGGTAATCCGGTTAAAGCTGAACTCGGTAGCGGTGGCTAACGCCCTTTGCAGCACGGGCGCCGATACGGCCATGTCGGTGAATACAAATCCGAGCATGGTGGCCATGTCGGGAGCGATCATGCCGCTGCCTTTGGCGATGCCGACGATGACGCCGCCGCCGGTCACTGACGCGGCTGCCCCTTTGGCAAATGTGTCGGTGGTTCCAATAGCGTTCGCTGCTGCTTCCCATCCTCCGGCGTCGGACGGAGATAGGCCGGCGACCAGGTCGCCCAGCGCAGCCATGATTGGCTCCATGACAAGGGCTTCGCCGATTACCCCTGTGGAGGCCAGAAAGACCTGTTCAGCGGGCACCTGGAGGTGGTTGGCCAAAGTGGTGGCCGTCAACTCGGCGGCGGTCTCGCCGGCGACTCCCGTGAAGGCATTGGCGTTGCCAGAATTGCACACAATGGCACTGCCGGTGCCCTGGGGGAGGATCTTGCGGCACCAGTCAACCGGCGCCGACGGGCACAACGATTGGGTGAATACGCCGGCCACTGTGGAGCCAGGGGCCACGTGAGCGAGCATAAGGTCGGCCCGGTTCTTGTAGCGCAACCCCGCGGCCAGAGTGGCGAGGTCGACGCCAGCCACGGATGGCAGGGCAGGGAAAGAGGCAGGAGCGAGCGGGGAAAGGGTCATTATGGGTACACCCCGACAATTGGAAGACCCATGGTCTCCGGCAGGCCCAATGCCAAGTTAGCGTTCTGTACGGCCATCCCTGAAGCACCCTTCATGAGGTTGTCGAGCGAGGCCATAGTCATGACTAGGCCGGTCCGAGGATCGACCCGTGCGGTGAGATGCACCGTGTTACTGCCCAGCGTGGCCTTCGTTGACGGAGGCCGATCGCTGACGACCATAAAGGGTTCGTCGGCATAGAAGCTATGCAGTGCATCCATAGCTTCGGCCGTAGTGCAGGGTTTGGATGGGCGGCTGTAGCAGGTGGCAATAATGCCCCGATTCATAGGCGCAAGGTGAGGCTGAAAGAGCACGGATACGTCCTGTCCGGTGCTGTCGTGGAGTGCTTGTTCGATCTCGGGTGTGTGCCGGTGGGTGAGCAAACCGTAGGGGGTCACGTCCTCGTCGACCGCACAGAACGTGGTGTGGGGTTTCGGTGGCCGACCCGCGCCACTGACGCCAGTAACGAGATTGACGACGATGCCGTCGGGTTGCACGAGCTCAGCGTCGAGCATCGGTGCAAGAGCAAACACTGCCGACGCAGCATTGCATCCGGTAGCAGCAATGAGTTCGGCACCAACGATTTGCTCGCGGAAGAGTTCGGGAAGTCCGTAGACGAAATCATCGAGTAGCTCGGGGCAGGTGTGTTCGTCGCCGTACCACTCGGGATACAGGTCCTTGTCATGCAACCGGAAATCCGAGCCCAGGTCGACGATATGACCAACTCTTCCCCGCATTTCGGGAATCACACTTTGGCTAATCCCATGCGGGAGTCCAACGAAGACCAAATCGAGGCCGTCCACAGCGTCGACAGAGTAGGAATCATAGGTTCGATCCCCGTAAGCCGCCGCCAGGCTGGGGTACAATTGCGCGACCGATTCCCCGGCCTGCGATGTACCCGTCGCGACGGCTACATCGAGTTCCGGATGACCAGCGCACAGTCGCATAAGTTCAGCCCCGGTAAACCCCGAAGCACCAACAATTCCAATCTTCATTGTAAAAGCATACAGAGTTCTGCATAATCATGCAAGCATCTCCCTGAATGTTCTCCCCCAGGCAGAATTATCCGACAGAGCTCTTCGGACGAAAGCAAGCGGTGCCGCGGTGTCTTGGCGGTTAGGCCCGCAGTTGGGCCTTGTGTGCATTCGCCACAGCGTCGATACAGCGTTGACGGGCATCGCCTACCTCGCCGTCGGTGAGGGTGCGATCCGGGGCCTGGAAGCGAAGGTGGAACGTAAGGCTGCGAAAACTGTCATCGACACCCTTACCGCGGTAAACATCAAACAAACTCAGGTCAGACAGCAACTTGCCACCGGCTTTATGAATTGTCTTGCGAACGGCCAACGCCGAAACGGCATCAGGCACTACGAACGCAAGATCTACATCGCTGGACGGGTACTTGCTGACCGGCTTGTACGACTTCTTACCAATAGGCCCATTTAGCGTGCCTTCAAGATCAAGTTGGAGCCATGCCACACGTCCGTCGATGCCATAGGCCTGCAACACACTCGGGTCGACTTCGCCGACCGCACCGCGAACCACCCCGGCGACCACTATCTCGGCACTTCGGGTGGGATGCAGGCCAGCGATCTCACTGGCACGAAGCTCGACGTTAGGCAGCCCCAGGGCATCGGCCAGTACGTCCAGAATCTCCACACCTGTTGACGCTTCAGCGCCAGAAATGGCCACGGCAAGCGCCTCGTGCTCATCGGGCAGCAACTGATCGGTGGTCGACGGGTTGTAGACGTGGCCGATCTCGAAGAATCGGACGTCGCCCGTGCGATGGGATTGGTTATAGGCGATGCCTTTTAGTTGGCCCGGCAGCAGCGATGTTCGCAAAACTGATTCCTCGGCGACGAGGGGGTTGGACAAGGTGATGCCGTCAGCGGGAAGACCGCAGCGTTCAAGATCCCCCGGTGCCAAGAATGGCATCGGTTGCGTTTCGTCGCAACCAGCACCAACGAGAGCAGCCCTTACTAAGCGGCGGGCCTTCTGGTATTCGTTGAGTCCGCCGGTTTGGGCGCCCCTGGGAACGGTGCGAGTGATGTTCTCGTATCCGTACATGCGGGCGATTTCTTCGGCTATGTCAGTCCACGTAGTCGTATCCCAACGCCAGGTCGGAATCACCACGGCAAGTTCGTCGCCTTCGACGGCTACGTCGAAACCAATTGATTGGAGATGCTGCGCCATATCGAGACCACTCAGTGTCGTCCCCAGCAAGGCGTTCACTCGTGCCGGCTGCACTTGTACGGGTGTGCGATCAGGCGTGACACCGCGTTCGTCGATCTCGCCCACGTCAGCAATGGCACCCGCCTGCACCATGAGCTGAGCAAAGCGTGCGATGGCCCGATCCATGCCGGCTCCGTAGTCCGCGCCGCGGCGGTTGCGCATCGACGCTTCGGAAGGCAGATTCAAGCGTTTCACCGTGCGGGAGATTGATGGAGGGTCCCACCAGGCCATCTCCAGGATGACACTGGTGGTTTCGTCAGAAATCTCTGTCGATTCGCCACCCATAACGCCGGCGATTCCGATGGCCGTGTCGGACTCATCTGCGATCACGCCATCGATTGTGGTGAGTTGCCGGGTAGCGCCATCGAGCGTGACGATGTCCTCGCCCTCGTACCCACGACGGGCCTTGAGTACGCCATTGGGGACTTTGTCGAGATCGTAGGTATGGCACGGTTGGCCGTGTTCGAGCATGACGTAGTTGGAGATATCGACCACGTTAGAAATGGAGCGCATGCCCAACGCCGTTACCCGGTTGGCGAGCCAAGCAGGCGATGGCCCAACCTTCACGTTGTGGAACACCCGGGCCAGAAAGCGACCACAAAGCGATGGGTCGACAATCTCGACCGAAGCCACTTCGCCGATCGGCGAGCCCTCAGCTACCGAAGCATGTTCGGGAAATGTGAATGGCACACCCAGGGCAGCAGCGAGGTCTCGGGCCACGCCCGCTACCGACATTGCGTCGGGACGGTTGGCATTTACTTCGAGGTCCCAGAGAACGTCGGGCGCTATGCCCAGGGCTTCGCTCAAAGGTTGACCCACTGCCGCATCATCAAGTTGATCGTTGAGGATCATGATGCCGCTGGCATCGCCACCTAGCTCGAGTTCGGTAGCTGAACAACACATGCCGTTCGACATTTGGCCGCGCATCTTACGCTCGGCAATCTCCATGCCATCGGGCATGGTGGAGCCAATCGGCGCGAACGGTATGAGATCGCCGACGCTCATGTTGAACGCCCCGCAGCAGACCTGGCGAGGCTGACCATCGCCCGCATCCACTTGCACAAGTTGGATCTTGTCGGCGTCGGGGTGCGGACCCAGTTCGAGGACTTTGGCCACCACGATGTCGGCGATGCCTTGGCCGGTGATGGTCATTTCCTCAACCGCAAGCCCGAGCGCACTGAGAGTTTCACCCAACTCGACGGGATCGCCTTGGATCTCTGGGGCGAACTCTTGTAACCAGGAAAGAAGAACTTTCATAATGCTGCCCTACCTAGAACTGACTGAGGAAACGGACGTCGGAATTGACCAACTCGCGAATGTCATCGAGTTGGTAGCGCATGCTTGCAAGACGATCGATACCGAAGCCGAAAGCAAAGCCTTGCCACTCATCGGGATCGAGGCCGCAGTTGCGCAGCACGTTGGGATGCAACATGCCGCAACCAGCTAGCTCGAGCCAACTGCCATCGGGAAGACTTATATCAACCTCGGCCGACGGTTCGGTGAACGGAAAATACGAAGGCCGGAGTCGAGTGTTGACCTCCTGACCGAAGAACGCTTTCACGAATGAATCAATGGTTCCGGCCAAGTCGCCGAAGGTAATCCCCCGGTCGATGACCAGGCCTTCGATTTGGTTGAAGGCGGGAAGATGTGTGGCGTCGGCGGCGTCGGTGCGAAAGGTGCGTCCGGGTGCAACGATGTAGATCGGGGGCTTCTGGGATTCCATCGTGCGAATTTGCACGGGTGAAGTGTGGGACCGAAGCATGACCTCTTCGGGTTCGCCCAGGTTGACAAAAATGGTGTCGAACGCGCCGCGTGCAGGGTGCCAATCGGGGATATTAAGCGCCTCAAAGTTGTACCAGGCTGTTTCGACCTCGGGTCCTTCGGCCACGGTGAACCCCATACCGGTGAAGATGTCCTCCAGGCGGTCGCGCGCTTGCGTGATCAGGTGGTAGTGGCCCCGACGCATACCACCCACCAACTCGGTGAGATCCATACGTTCGGCCTCAAGCTGAACCTTGCGAGCCTCCGATGCCAGCACATCAACACGAGTATCCAGGTGTGCTTGCACCACATCTCGACACTCATTTAGTTCCTGACCAGCGACCTTGCGCTCATCAGGATCCATGGCGCCGAGCGAACGACTGGCCCCGGCCAGATCGGACTTTTTGCCAACCAGGCGAGGTCGGAGCTCGTTTAGTGACGACAAATCAGCAGCGCTGTCGATGGCGGCGATGGCCTCATCGACCAATGACTGGAACCGACTCATGGGACCTCATTGCGAAAGTTGATGGAAAGAAAGAATTACGGTGGACACCGTACGACTACAGCGTGGCGTCCAAGTGTTCTGGATTGGCGGACCCTTGTCGACTCATTTGCCGACGCTGACGCGCCGTTTCGAAGACCAGGATGGAGGCAGCCATAGCCACATTAAGCGATTCGGCCCGTCCGGCAGTAGGGATATGAATACGATCGTCGATCAAACGATCAATGTCGAAAGGAAGTCCGTGGGCTTCGTTACCCACGATCAGGGCCACCGGTCCGGTTAGATCGGTGAGATCGTGCGCCGACCCACCTTCCGAATCGGCCGCCAATCGTTGCAGACCACGCTGGCCAAGCTCATCTAAGATCTCATCGGTGTCGCCTGCGGCAATTGGCAACAAGAACACGCCGCCGGCGGACGAACGAATAACCTTCGGCGACCAGGGATCAACACAATCGCCCGCCAGAATCAAGGCGTCGGCACCTGCGGCTTCGGCCGAGCGAATAATCGTGCCTAGGTTGCCCGGATCGGCAACATCGAGCGCAACTACCACGAAAGTAGCGTCGTCGAGTGCGGCCGCCAGGTCCATCTGCGGCATCACCGCAATAGCGGCAACCGGCTGCGGACTTTTTGTGTCGACCAGTTTGGCCAACGTCCCGTTGTGTACATCGAGGGCCTCGGCGCCAGCGCGGCTGGCTCGGCGAACAACGTCGGAATCAGCTGAGCTGCAACGGTCTAGTTCTACGATGACCCGCTCGATCTCGACCCCGGCATCCAATGCCACGCCCAAAACAACGGCGCTCTCAATAACCAAACGACCCTGCTCGTAACGTTGCGAACGCCGCCGAGCCAAGGGGCGTAAAGCCTTTACCTTGGCGCCAGCGGCGTTCGAACGTGACACGATATTTGTGGAGCTAAAGCGGTTTACGCGTTAGCTTCGGCAGCAGCAGCGTTGGCTACTTCGACGAGCGATGCGAATGCAGCAGGCTCGTTGACAGCCAAATCGGCCAATACCTTGCGGTCGACCGTTACTTCGGCCAACTTGAGTCCGTTGATGAAACGGCTGTAGGTGGTGCCGTTGATACGGCATGCCGCGTTGATGCGCTGGATCCAAAGGCGACGGAAGTCGCCCTTGCGGGCCCGGCGGTCGCGGAACGCGTAGCGCCCCGAGTGCATGACCTGTTCGTTGGCCGCACGGAATGAGCGACTCTTGTTGCCGTAGTAACCCTTGGCCTTAGCCAAGACTGCGTTGCGACGTTTCTTCGCCGCTACCGCACGTTTAATTCTTGCCACGATTTTCTCGTTTCTTCTCGTTCTTTTAAAAATACAATTGAGCAAAAGCTCAATTAGATGCCCAATTGGCGACGCACGGCATCGCGGTTGGCTGGACTTACTTCGCCGGACCGACGTAGCTGTCGCTTACGCTTGGGGCTCTTTTTTTCCAAGATGTGCTTCTTGTTGACGCGGCGGCGTTTGATCTTGCCGGTGCCGGTCGTCTTGAAGCGCTTCTTGGCGCCCTTGTGGGTTTTCATCTTTGGCATATCAGTCTCCGGAGGAGTCGTCGCTACTGGGAGCAGAGGAAGCTTCGGCTGGCGCTTCGGCTTCGTCTTTGGGTTCGGGTTCGATGGTTGTGGGTTTGGGTTCGGGTTCGGTGGTTGTGGGTTTGGGACGGGGCCGCTTGTTGCGGTCCGGTGCCAGCACCATCACCATGTTGCGGCCATCGAGCTTCGGGTAAAGCTCGACCTTGCCGACGTCGTCGCACTCGACGGCTACGTTGTCGAGAATTTCTCGACCAAGTTGAGGATGCTGCATTTCGCGTCCACGGAACATGATGGTGACCTTGACTTTATTGCCTTCGGCAAGAAAGCTATGGACCTTCTTGGTCTTGGTATTAAAGTCGCCGATCCCAATCTTGGGGCGGTACTTCATTTCCTTGACCTGAACGTTTGTGGACTTCTTACGAGATTCTTTGGCTCGCTGGGCGGCTTCGTACTTGTACTTTCCGTAATCCATGATTCGACATACAGGTGGATTCGCCTTATCGGCTACCTCCACCAGATCCAATCCAAGTTCTTGCGCCATGCGCAAGGCCTCGGGAAGGGGTCGAATTCCTACTTGCTCGCCGTCTGCGGCTACGAGACGTACTTCACGGGCACGAATACGATCGTTAATTCGTGGCTCAGAAACCTTCGCAGCTATGACCGATCACTCCTCAGCACGTTGCAACGTCCTCCTTATGTTCGGGGGTTACCGCTGGCATTCGACAGCAGCATGTTGTGTGCGTGTCGACGTTGGGCAAGCCCACAAGCCGACGAAAACGTCAAACGGGTGCCGGCGAGGCACCCGTAACGAAAAACCATCTGGCTGATGGAAACGCAGGACCCAGACGCATCTCTCAATGGCTAGGTGGGAGCCTCGCAATAACCAAAAACTGGTTACGACCCCACTTGACTAAGTTGTAGACCAATAGGCTAGCTCGACTGTACGCATTCCCCTCGTGTTGATAGATTTTCGAGGGCAAACAATGGAGATTGACGCATGAGCCTATGGACACCTGATGGCGAGCACCCAGTGGACCGCAACGCCCCGGCCGACAATAAAGCTGCCCCGGCCGCCAGTGAGGCAATGGCCGGAATGCCCGAGTTCGACCAACTCTCGCCCGAACAACAGGTCGAGGCCCAGCAGATGGCCGAAGAAATGGCCGCTGCTCGCCAGCAAATCGCCGAGGCCCCTGCCAGTACCGTCGTGGCCAATCACGCAATGGGCCTGTACGAACTCGCCGCCATCCACCTAGGGATGCAGCCGCCCAACCTTCCCGAAGCAGCCGTCGCCATCGACGGCATGGGCGCACTGCTCGAGGCGCTAAAGGGTCGCCTGGGCGAAAACGAGGCCGTGCTCACTCAAGCCATTCAGCAACTACGTTTGGCCTACGTCGAGCTAAGCAAGCCACCCGAAACGGCCGACGAGTCACCCGAAACGACCACCGAGACACCCGAAACGGCCGACGAGTCCTAGCCCGGAGCTACCACGACTTGGCCGCCTCCGCTGCATTTTGGTGCAACTAGTGCACGATTTTGGAAATCGAAAGCTCGATAATGTCGGTTCCGCCGATGGCCCGTAATTCCGGGATCAAAATATTTATGGCTGCTCGTTCGACGACCGATTCGATCGCATACCCAGATCCGCCGAACAATTCGTTCACGGTCGGTGCCTTCGATGACGGAAGCAACTCCACCGCGGCGTCCAGACGGTCGAGCGGCACGTTCAGCTTGACGAGGACCTTGCCGCGGGCCTCAAGAACCCCCTGGAGAAGGGTATGTATCTGTTCCATAGCAAGGCGCTTGGCCGGATCGGCGTAAGCATCAGGATTCGCTACGAGTTCGGTGTACGAGGTGACGATGGTATCAATGATCTTTAAACCCGCGGCGCGGAGGGCATTGCCAGTCTCGGTGATGTCGACAACCACGTCGACGATGTCGGGCACCTTGGCCTCGGTGGCCCCATAGCTGAGACGAATATCGGCGTTAACGCCTTGTTCCTTGAAGTAACGTTCGGTAACTTCTGGATACTCGCTGGAGACTCGAATACCATCGGGAAGGTCCGAGACGGAATTCCAAGGAGAGTCATTCGGCACGGCCACAACAACGCGTACTGGCTGATCAGAGACCTTGGAGTACGTCATCTCGCCAATACTGACGACGTTGGAGTTCGTCTCCTCAATCCAATCACGTCCGCAAATGCCGATGTCGAAGAGCCCATCAGCTACATACACGGGTATCTCTTGCGGTCGCAGGATGCGGACACTCTCGATGCGCGGATCATCGACATTGGCCTTGTACTGCACCGCTGATTCGCGGCGCACGCCAAGTCCAGCGGCATCGAACAATTCCATGGTCGCCTTTTCGAGGGAACCTTTGGGAAGTACAACACGGAGCATCCGGCGAGGATACCGCGTGGCGAAGCCTAGGTTGTTGGCTTTTTCACTTCAATTCGAACATCGTTGCCGAATTGTTGAACACTCACGAGATCACCGCGCCAAACCTCGGCCATTGTGGGCATGCCAGGTCCGTCCAGGATCGGAAGTCCGTCGCTGCCGCCCAACAACGCTGGTGCGATATAGAAGATATATCGATCAACGAGTCCTAAGCGGTGGAAGTCGCCGGCGACGTGCGGGCCGCCCTCGACCAGTACTTGTACCACACCCTCGTTGCCCAATTTGTCGAGCAACATGCCGAGCTCACCGATCCACGACTCAGCGGGTGCTACCTGAGCATTTGTTGGCACAGGCCCCAAGACGATCCGCCGCGGGTTGATGTCGTCACGTTCAGTTTCTAGTCCGGGAACAAAGTCGCGAACGGTCAAGGACGGGTCATCCACCCGCACCGTGCCAGCGCCAACGATTATTGCATCACTCTCTGCTCGTAACCGATGCACATCCTGACGGGATTCGGCCCCGGTGATCCACATGCTGCTGCTATCGGGCGCTGCCGTTTTCCCATCGAGCGTCGCCGCCATCTTGAGCACTACGTAGGGCCGACCTGTGGATCGATGGTGCAAATAGGGCTCGAGTTGGTTCCTAACCAACGTTTCGACGGTTGCGTTAACACCCGAAACTTCTACTCCTGCATCAATCAGCGTTTGTGCCCCGCGCCCGCGCTCGCCTTCGTCCGTGTCAAACACTCCAATCACTACACGAGCAACACCGGCTTCGATTAATGCCGTTGTGCATGCTCCGCTGCGCCCAACATGGGAGCACGGCTCGAGCGTCGTGTAGACCGTTGCCCCTTCAGCCGCCTTACCCGCTTCGGCTAGCGCTCGACGTTCGGCATGTGGTCCGCCATCTTGTGCCGTCCATCCCTCGTAGCTTTCGCCGTTTACAGTGACCAATACAGCCCCAACCCAGGGGTTGGGCGTAGCGTGCAAGCGAGCGTTGGCAGCCAGCAAAACGGCCCGCCTCATCCATGTGGCGTCCAGTTCGTCCATGACGACGCCTTCATCCATTAGTGGTCCGTTGGGGCACTGGACATGAGCCGAATCACATGCGGAATAACGTCAAGCACGGCCTCGGTACATTCGACGGTTCCTTTGGGTGAACCCGGGGTGTTGATGATCAGCGCCGTACCTAGTGTTCCGGCGATACCTCTCGAGAGTCGGCCGAGCGGGTTTACCAGTCGCGTCGCCTCGGCTATGCCAGGGGCTTCGCGTTCAATGACCAGCCGTGTGCCTTCCGGGGTGAGATCTCGTGGCCCAAATCCGGTCCCACCTGTGGTGATGATTACTCCGTTAAAGCCGGTCGCCATCTCGCGAAGCGCTTCAGCGACATTTTCTACGCCATCAGCAACAACACGGCGTTCGAGAATCTCGTAGCCCGCGTTAGCCAGAAGTTCTGCGACGGCAACACCAGACCGATCTTCGCGCGTTCCGTGGATTACGCCGTCCGAGCACGTAAGCACTTTGGCCGCCAAACCACCTGTTTCAGAATCTGCCATGCCGAGATCGTACCCGCGGTGGGGGTCGCCTCAGTCAGTGGTGACTGTCCAGCTAAACAGTGCCATCCCGTCGGTGCCCTGATCCTGGGGAAGAATCAGACCGCCGGTCCCCCATGGTCGCCAGGGAGCGCCTAGTGGATTGGGCTCGAAACTTAGGCCGTCCACTTTGAGATTTTCGGCAACTTCGATCGACTCGGCGATAGTAAGCGTGCACAGGCTATAGACCAAGGTGCCCCCCGGCTTTACCAGGAGCGCGGCCTGGGTGAGAAGGTCCTGTTGAATGGCCTTTAGACGACCAACCGACGCGGCATCTATGTGCCAACGGGCGTCAGCACGACGACGCAAAGCCCCAAGTCCCGAACATGGGGCATCCACGAGTACCCGGTCGAAAGACCCAGGTCTATAAGGGTTAACATTTCCGTCGGCGGTCACGCAGTGCATGGTGGAGGCGTCGAGTTTATCCACATTGGATTGCATGAGCTTGGTGCGTTTATAGCGCTGGTCAGCCGCAATCACGGTCGCCCCGGTGGCCGCTAGGCCGGTTGCCTTGCCACCCGGCGCGGCACACATATCGAGAATGAGATCACCGGGGCAGGCGCCCACGGCATCTACAACGAACTGCGAAGCAGGGTCTTGCACATACCCGTCATCGCGTACCGACACCGTGGCAGGCTCGTTCATAATGGCCAAAGCAGCCATCGCATCCGCCTCGCCTAGGTCGGTAGAGAGTTGGTGAATGATCCAGTCGGGATAGCTCAACTCGGTGGCCTGATTAGGCCAAACATTGTCACCCGAAGCAACCTTGCGGAGTACCGCATTTATAAGTCCGCGAACGCGTTTCGGAGCAGCGCTGACCGTGGCGGACACCGCGGCGTGAGGGGGCATACCCATATGGACAAGTTGGTACGCCCCTATCTGGAGCGTGGCTCGTACTCGCGCATCGACCTCGCTGTGGAGGTATCGCTCTACCAACCATTCGCATGCTCGCCGGGCGCGGGTGGAGCCGTACACCAGCTCGGTCACGAAGCCACGATCGCGCGTATCAAGATTGCTGCGTTCGAGAAGTTGCGGCAGCAGTATGTTGGCGTACGCGCCCTTTTCGTTGATGCGCATGACCGCCTCGATGGCCAGTTTCCGGGCGGCTACGCCCGACATATTTTCGTTGTCATCCATCGACGTCTCCAAACATTTCGAGGGGTGTTGGTTGGGCGCCGTTCACCCAAGAAGCAACGTCCATACGCGGCTTCCCTTCGGCTTGAACTTCGGTGAGTTGCAGCACCCCTTCGCCGCAAACCACGTGACCATCGGACCATTCACCGGCGCGGCCAGAAACCCCATGGACAACCTTCGCTTGCCAGATCTTTAGACGGTTGCCCCGAAAGAGGGTGTGGGCCCCACCGACGCGGATCCACCTGTTGACCTCGTCGGCTGATTGAGTCCAGTCGATGAAAA
This sequence comes from Acidimicrobiia bacterium, assembly GCA_963854565.1. Lineage (GTDB taxonomy): Bacteria > Actinomycetota > Acidimicrobiia > Acidimicrobiales > JAHEJN01 > CAWKZT01. The sequence continues at coordinate 3,833 of CAWKZT010000018.1, read as the reverse complement.
ATTCGCTGCTGGTGAACTTCTTGGCATAGGTGGCCTCGCCAACCTGTGGTGTCGGTAGCGGCAGACCGTTGCGCAGGGTCTCGACCAGGAGCTTTGACCCCACGTCGACAAGGTTCTCTGCCAACTCTGCCGCAGTGACAGTCTCGGAAATTCGCAGCATGGTCTGAGTAAAAATTGGTCCAGTATCGAGACCAATTTCGAGGCCCATGATGCACACCCCTGTTTGGGTGTCACCCGCAAGGATGGCTCGCTCCACCGGAGCCGCACCGCGCCACCGTGGGAGCAACGAGAAGTGCATGTTTACAAAAGGCAGTGCATCGAGCAGGTGTCCTTTGATCAGCTGCCCAAAGGCCACCACAACACCCAGATCGGCATTGGCAGCTAACACGTCGTCGGGATCATGAGATACACGTAAGCCAAGGCGTTCGGCCTCGGCCTTCACCGGTGTTGGCGATGTGGTCTTTCCTCGCCCTCGCCGACGATCGGGGCCCGTAACCACGAGGACAATGTCGAAGCCAGCCGCGTGGAGGGCCGTTAGTGGCCCAACGGCCATGGCGGGGGTGCCCATGTAGACAATGCGACGCGGTGCCGTTTCGGCCGAGTTCACGGGAGCTGGAGCCCGCCGGCTTTCGCTATGGGTTTGCTGTTGGGCTCGCCCATACCGAGTTCACGAATGACCGAAAGTGCCTCGCGACGTTGTTCGTCGTCAAGATGGTCGACCAACAAAATGCCGTCAAGGTGATCAATCTCGTGCTGGTAGAGGCGTGCTTCTAGTTCGTCGGCCTCGATACTGACCTCGTTACCGTCGATGTCGAGTCCGACGATGTAAATCGTTTTGGGGCGGGTGATTTCCCAAGAAAGTCCCGGTACCGAGAGACAACCCTCCTCATAAATCCATTCGCCTTCTGATTCGAGGATTTCGGGATTGACCATGGTTTGTGGACCATCACCGAAGTCATAGACAAATAACCGCTTGCGAACACCAACCTGTGGCGCTGCGAGTCCTAGGCCGGGGGCTTCGTACATGGTGTCAAACATTGACTCGGCAAGGGTGTGGAGTCGGCCATCGATTTCGGTGACATCGGCAGAGCGCGTACGTAGAACCGGATCACCGTAGATTCGTATGGCATGGGATGACATACTCCCAGGATAGCGTCGGACCCATGACGGGCGATCCTCAGAGCAACGTTGGCTCTCACTACTTCGACGGATCCCCAGCCACGCCATCGCAGCAGCAGGCTGTCTCGCTCGTCCTGCCCGATCTCACCACAGATCTCGTTACGGATCGAGGCGTCTTTTCTGGCACTCGTATCGACGCCGGAACAAAAATTTTGTTACAAGAGGGCCCCCCGCTCGAGGCCCCGACTGGCCTTCTCGTCGATGTGGGGTGCGGCTACGGTCCCATAGCGCGAACGCTCATTCACCGTGCGCCGACCGCGACCGTTATTGGCGTGGACGTAAACGAACGAGCCGTTGCCCTCGCCAACACCAACTTGGCCGATTTTTCTTCGGCGAGTGCCGTGCTAGCCGACGACTTTGACACCTCACTGGCGGTCGACGAAGTTTGGTCTAATCCACCAATCCGGGTGGGCAAACAGGCGCTTCACGAGTTGCTCACTCTGTGGCATGACCGGCTCAAGCCGAGCGGCCGTATGGTTCTTGTTGTTCAAAAACATCTCGGCTCGGACTCACTGCAGCGTTGGATGCAAGCCGAAGGCTGGCCAGCCACTCGCCTATTTACCCGAGCCTCGTACCGCATCTTGGAGGTGCGCAAATGAGCCGTTCCCTCGACTCCACCGGACTCAAACGACTCCATCGTGATTGGCGTCGTCAAACCGAAGGCCGTGTGGCCATCGCTCTCGACAACGTGAGCGGCCCATTTAATGTGGGTTCCATTGTCCGCACAGCCGCTGCCATGCGGGTGGAGAAAATTTGGCTGATGGGTGATGCCCCTGAGCTTGATGGCGACAAGGTCGGCAAAACGGCGCTCGGCACGCAGCGTTACCTCGAATGGACCCGGGTTGGTTCACCCGAGGAGTTAGCCGCTGCCGTCCACGCCGACGGGTTTCAGTTAATAGCAATCGAACTCGCCGAAAACGCTACCCCCCTGCACCAGTTAGATCTGACGGTGCCTTCGTGTCTTGTTCTGGGTCACGAAGACCGCGGCATTCGCCCCGCTGTAATGGACGTGTGTGACCACACTGCGTTTGTGCCCCAGTTGGGCAAGGTTGGCTCGCTCAACGTCGCTACCGCCGCCAGCATCGCAATTTATGAGGCACGACGTCAGGTCTGGGACCAGTAACTAGACGTCGGTTGGATCTACGACGACTCGGAGTCGACCCTTGGGTCGCGGGGTAGCAGCCAGAGCGTCAGCAAGTTCGGTTACGTTGCTGGCCCGAACCAAATGATCATTGTCGTCCACCGCTACCACGGTCACACCAAGTCTTTGCCCCAGTGCTGCGGCGTATTCGCCCGCCGCGGCGCCGGTAATCCGGGCCAGGCCTCCATAAGGCGGAAGCTGCAACATTTCCCGGGTGATCTGGTCTTCGTCGGTGACCCGCATTGGTTCGCCACCAACTGCGGCTTGTAAGACGACATTGTCGGGTGAGCGGGTTTGAATTAGTACTCGGCCTTGGCGGCCTTCGACAATTCGACTAGCGAGAGCCAACTTGGCCAGCGCCTGCTCGCGGGCTCGAAACCGAGGCGCCAGTAACTCCTGGTCCATATCAAGAAAGGCGACACCGGCCGCCTCTGTCACCTGGTGCAATACCGCTTCGGTTCCGATGACGACACGCGCATCAGACGGACCAACCCACTCCTTGGCCGTGACTTCTGCAATTGGTTCCCGGATTAGAGCTTGGAGCTCCTCAGCTGCCCTCGTAATTCCCAAACGCAGGTTCTTGAAGGCGCCACTGCCACAGTTCGCGCATACAACTGGACGTTCCAATTGGCATGCCTGACAGACGAGTCGATCATCGTCGGGCTGACCAACGACAGCGTTACATCGTTCGCACTCCGCTATTGAGTCGCAGGTCCGGCACACCAACATTTTGGACCGACCGGTCCGGTTGACGACCACCAGTTTCCGGCCCGATTCACGAATAAAGTCGACCGCCCTGTGCCCAAATAGTCCACGCTCGGTGATGTCAACGTTGCGTCGGTCGACCACCTCGGCGGAGGCCCACCCATCCAACTCCTCTTGGCGCGAGACGGCCCGAACCTTGCCACCAGCGCGGTGCGCATACCGAACCGCCTCGACCGTCGGCAGAGGCGACACCAACACGCAGGGAATCCCTAACTGACGAGCTCGTTCAAGACCCACATCTCGGGCATGCCAACTGGGCGACCTCTCCTCTTGATGGGACTCTGCATGCTCATCAAGGATCAAAATAGATTTCAATCCGCTGACACGGGCCCAGATAGCGGATCGGGTGCCGATGGTGCTCGTGCCACCGGCAGCGATCGCCCAATCGCGGGAATGCAGCACCAGCGCTCCCCCATCTTTTCGAACGCCAACAGCCAGACTCCGAGCCATAGCAAGACGGGGCACAACAATAATGCTGGGACCATTGCGCACTGCCGCGGCCACTAATGCGCCCAGGTCAGCCGCGGGCGGCCACCGCAGGACCGAAAGCGCTGGTAACGAAGGGTCAGCCGACGGTGGCGGCCGGAATAGTCGATCGAAGCGATCGTCAACGCGCAACATGCTTGTACGGGGCGCCGACAATTCGGGAACCATCTTTGGTGGCGACGCCGTACCAAGAAACGAACTTACCGGCCCGGCCCACCGCCAAGATGCCCAGCGAGCCAGGTCAATGACGGATTGCTCAGGG
>CAWKZT010000017.1:0-21355 GCA_963854565.1 Acidimicrobiia bacterium | reverse complement strand
CAATTATCAGCACCGTTCGCGGGGCAGAAGATGGAGAAAGAACAACGTCAGCCATATACCTAGATCGTAGTGGCGCCGATGCCGGTGCCGCCGTGATTAGTCGTCCTCGATCGTTGTGGCCCGCTCAAGCGCGCGCACCTCTTCGGTGGTCAGGTTTCGCCACTCCCCTGCTTTGAGAACCAGGTCGGTAAGCGGCCCGATACGCGTGCGCACCAGACGTTTAACGGGATAACCCACTGCCTCGCACATACGTCGTACCTGGCGGTTGCGACCCTCGTGGATCACGATCTTGAGAAGGTCAGGGGCGGCATTGGACACCCTCGCTGGAGCGGTAATACCGTCCTCAAGTTCGACACCTTGGCGCAGGCTTCGCAACGCACCTCGACTGGGAATACCTTCAACATGAACGAGATATTCCTTCTCCACACCAAAACTCGGATGAGTTAAGCGATGAGTTAGATCGCCGTTGTTGGTGAGAATCAGAAGACCTTCGGTTTCATAATCCAGCCGCCCCACCGGGAACACCCGGTCATCGTCGGGTACCAAGTCGAGCACAGTTCGACGCCCCTCGGGGTCCTTCGTCGTACTCATCACCAAGCGCGGTTTGTGCAACAGATAGTGAACGAGGTCCGTTCGCGTGCTGATGATGGTGCCGTTGAACACAATCACGTCGGTGTCAGCGTCGACACGACGCCCTAACACCGCCACCTCGCCGTTGACCGTCACAAATTCGTCTTCGATATATCGCTCTATGGCCCGCCGGCTACCTATACCCGCACGGGCAAGTACCTTCTGCAAGCGCTCACCAGTGGGCAGATCGTCACCGGCGGCCATCAATCGCCCGGGTCGCTATCTTCGGGAGCCTCATCGGGCAGGTTCGCTTCATCTATCCCGACGCGCAGTGTCTGCTCTAGCGTCTCAAGCACCTCAGCGGCAGGAACAAATGCCCCCAACGGTGGCAAATCGCTCAATGAATCGAGACCCAACCGCTCTAGGAACAGCGCCGACGTGCCAAACATGACTGCGTTGCCAGGGCCCGGATCGCGAGAAACCTCGGTGATAAGTCCCCGAGTTTGCAACGTACGCATCACGCCATCAACATTGACGCCTCGAATGGCGGCAACCTGGGCACGCGAGATCGGCTGTTTGTACGCCACGATCGCCATCGTCTCGAGCGCGGCGGCCGACATACGCGACGACTGACCTTCCAACACAAACCGTTCCACATATTTGGCGGCCTCGGGACGGGTCTGGAATCGAAAACCACCCGCCACGCGCACAACAGTGAACCCCCGACCTTCGCCCTCGTACTCCTCGACGAGCGCCTGACACATTTCGATGACAGCCACCTCAGATATCTCGAGAACTTGAGCGATCAAAACCGGCTCCACTGGCTCCTCCGCGACCATCAACAACGCTTCAAGACCGCGTCGGACTTCATCATGATCACCACCACTGCCGGGCACTGAAATTACCTCGGCGTCGGAGCCTTCAACGGCGACATGGAAATCGGGTACAGAATCGTCGGTCATCACTAGCCCTCGTAGGCATCAATAGAAACAAAATCGGTGTCTGGCTGGCCGCCGAGCCAGGTGACGCTGATGTCACCAAATGCCGCCTCTTGCCCTAGCTCGATTACCCCTTGCTTGAACAGTTCTAGAACGGCCAAGAAGTAAACGACAACCTCAATGCGTTCAACCAGTTGGCTGGTGAGGCTACGCAACGTGGTTACGCCACGGTCGGGCAGGTCGGCAACGAGCTCGGAAACCACATCGCCGACGGTGATACGAATGGCGGTGACATGATCCAATCGCACTCGTTCGACCGGGCGAGGGATCATGGCCTTAAGACAAGCGCTGCGAACGTCTGAGGGGCTCACGTTTTCCAACGGATCAGGCACCAAATGAATAAATTGATCCTCAAGTCCAGCCCGGCGGGAATAGCTTCGCGATGCCATACGGGCCAAATTCTCGAGAGCCTGAGCCGCGTCTTTGAAGGTCTTGCACTCCAACAAACGTGCGAGCAGAAGATCGCGTTCCTCCCACAGAGCGAGCTCCTCGTCCAGATCAAAGCCACCAGGGTCAGGTAACAGACGACGGCTCTTTAACTCGATCAAGGTTGAAGCAATCATTAAGAACTCGGTGGCGAAGTCGAGCTCGAGTTTGCCCATCTTGTCGAGCTCAGCCAAGTATTTGTCAACAATGTCGACCAATGACACTTCGTACAGGTCGACCTCGTCTTGCAAGATCAGATGGAGCAGCATGTCAAAAGGACCGCTGTATGTATGGGTTTCCACCTCGTAGGCCACGACCACGGAGCTTAGAGTCATCCAGCAGCAACTACCGACTTTTACGAGGATGATCGTAAAAAGATTCCGTCGACGCCCAATCTCCAATACCATCGCCAGCCATGACACGCGTTTTTTCTGGCATCCAACCATCCGGCAATCTTCACCTTGGCAGTCTCCTCGGAGCGGTCCGCAACTGGGTCACCGGGCTGGGCGAATCCGATTCGCTCTACTGCGTCGTAGATCTTCATGCACTGACCTTGCGGCCGGACCCAGCCGCCCTGCGCTCCGACACCATCCGTGTGGCCCAGGCACTCATGGCGTGTGGGCTCGACCCCGATCAATGCACCCTCTTTGTGCAAAGTCATGTTCCCCAACACGTCGAATTGGGTTGGATCATGGAATGCACCGCGAGTTTTGGCGAACTCAACCGCATGGTCCAGTTCAAAGACAAGTCAGGTCGCGTCGAATTTGTTTCGGCCGGCTTGTTCACCTACCCAGCCCTCCAGGCCTCCGACATCTTGTTGTATGACACTGATGAAGTCCCAGTAGGGGCTGACCAACGCCAACACATCGAACTCACACGCGATCTAGCGATCCGGTTCAACAACCGATACGGCGACACGTTCGTAGTGCCCCAGCACGTCATCCCTCCGACTGGAGCGCGCGTCATGGATCTCCAAAACCCCACGGTCAAAATGTCCAAGTCCGCCGACGCCGCCGCCGGCACCATTGAACTACTCGAAGACCTCAAATCGGTTGAAAAGAAATTCAAACGGGCCGTAACCGATAGCGAATCCGACGTCCGCTATGACGTCGAAGCCAAGCCCGGTATATCCAACCTCCTCGAAATTCTCGGTGGCGCTACCGGTCGCAAACCGGCAGATTTGGCCAACGACTACACCCAATACGGGCGCTTGAAAGTCGACGCTGCTGAAGCAGTCATCGAACTATTGCGCCCTATCCAACAACGCTTTGCCGAACTGGAAGGCGACCCGGCGGAAACCGCACGGCTGTTGTCTATCGGTGGCGAAAAGGCCCAAGCAATGGCCGAAAAGACCATGCTTCGCACCCGCGATGCGTTGGGTCTACTGCCCCGTTAATCATTCCAGCCCACCGAAACGCCGATCCCTTCGGCTTACAAAAACGTCGACACTACGCTTGGTCGGCCTGATCAAGTGCAGCACGAATCGGCGCCGCGAACAGAGACCTCTCGCGGGGCTGATGATGTTCGCTAGCCCACGCCACAACGACCGCATGGGCCCCAGCGGCCTGAAGCATCTCCGCACCCAACCGTGGATGGTCGGCGTAAAGACCAATACGACCAGAGCGGGCCCAGCCAGCCGCCCTCCGTCGCCCAGTCAACGCAATAACTATCGTGGCCAATACTCGCCCCACGGTTGACAAATTCGCCGCCGACTTTCCCACGTCGTGCATCGCCGCCGCAACGACAAGATCTGCTTGACCCAGAGCAGGTTCAACGGAAGCCTCGTTCCAGACCTCATCTCCCGCCTCATATTTCAAGGCATCCAGCGACACGCTCATCGAAACCATGTTGGCTACAGCATGGGCACGATCTGTACGGTTTAAACGTCGATACAGCACAAGCTCTTGCGTCGACAGCATCTGACAAAGAGCCGCTTCATCCTCGACCATGGGACCATTCGGTTGCAGCGCTTTAACAAAGCGCTGTGCGAGGTGGCTGATACCACCAAAGCCTGATCGGCTAACCACGTTGGGCCCGGGGATGAGCCGACTGGTAGACCTGCCACAGTCGGGCCTGTGAAACTTTGGTGTACACCTGGGTCGTGGTGACCGACGCATGGCCCAGAAGCTCCTGCACCGTCCGGATGTCCGCACCGCCATCGAGCATGTGAGTGGCACACGAGTGACGCAACACGTGCGGCGACAACTTGGCCCCCACACCCACCGCAGTGCCATGCTTTTTGACCACTCCCCACGCACCTTGACGACTCAGACGTCCACCACGGCGATTAAGAAACATCGCCTCTGACGCATCGCGCGATGCCCATCGCTTGGGTTCCATGGCGCCGCGCCCTTCGACATCCAACCAATCGACCATCGATTGCATCGCGTAGCTTCCCACCGGAATCACTCGCTCCTTGGCACCCTTACCAAAGACCCGCAATAGCGCGTCGCTCGAATCAAAGTCGCTCAACGAAACGCCTACCAGTTCGCCAATGCGAATCCCGGTGCCATACAAGAGTTCGAGCATGGCCCGATCTCGACGTTGCCATGGTTTGGGACCCGCTGACGCCTCAATAAGGCTGGTTACGTCGGCCACAGAAAGGGGTTTAGGTAGTCCCCTTGGAACCCGGGGCATCTCAACCTGCGCCGTCGGATCATCGCCACGATGACCTTCGAGCGCCAAATACCGATACAACGACCGAACCGCCACCATGGAGCGGGCCACCGAAGCGGGTGCTTTACCGCTGTCCTTCAAACCATGCAAATGGACAAGCACATCGTCTTGCGACGCCGACAGAACCGTTACTGACCGATCCGACAACGTGGCATCCCATGACCGCAGATCACGCCGGTACGCGGCAATAGTATTTACTGACCGGCCCTTTTCAATCGTCAGATACAGCAGATACTCCTCCACCAGTGGATGAGTGCTGGGCTGCGGCAACGAATTACGACGTGGCGGACACGTCGGCCTCGGCACCGTCGTCGGTGCTGGTCGCCGCCATTCCCGATTCGGATCGAACAAGACTTGCACCCAAAAAAGATCGGAAAAGTGGTGCCGGCCGATGCGGACGACTCTTGAACTCGGGATGCGCCTGCGTGCCTATCCAATAGGGGTGGGTAGGCAGTTCGATGAACTCGACCAGACGCCCGTCCGGCGATGCACCCGAACAGATGAAGTCGGTCTGTTCGAATTTGCTGCGATAGCGAGGATTGAACTCCCAGCGATGACGATGCCGCTCAGAAACAACATTGGTGCCGTACGCCTCGGCCACTTGTGAACCGGGCACCAGTTCGGCAACGTAGGCACCAAGACGCATTGTGCCACCCATGTCGGTGACGTCGCGTTGAGACTCCATCAAATCAATGACCGGATGAGGCGTAGTGGGATTCATCTCACTGGAGTCAGCATCCTCTAGGCCCATTACGTTGCGGGCCCACTCGATGGTCATGGCCTGCATGCCCAGACAAATGCCCAGGCACGGGATGTCATTCTCCCGCGCGTAGCCCGCCGCGGCAATCATCCCCTCAAAACCACGTTCGCCGAAACCGCCCGGGATAACAATCCCGTCGAGTCCACTGAGTCGTTCTTCGACGAGAAGTCCCTGCACATCCTCGGCCTGGATCCAATCGATTTCTACCTTGACACCGTGATGGAATCCCGAATGGTTAAGTGATTCGACCACCGAAAGGTAGGCGTCGGGGAGGCTGACGTACTTGCCAATAAGTCCAATACGAACAGGTTTTACGGCCCGCCTGACTTTGGCTGCCAACGCTTGCCACTCGGTGAGATCAACCTCGACAGGTAACCCAAGATGCTCACAAACAACCGTGTCAAGACCTTCGTCGTGCAGCACCAGCGGGACGTCGTACAGACTGTCGGCATCGGCAGCATTAACAACCGCGCGAAACGGAACATCGCAGGACTGTGAGATCTTGCGTTTTAGGCCATCTGATAAAGGATCTTCGCTTCGGCAAACAATCGCATCAGGCTGGATGCCACGGCCACGCAGTTCGGAAATGGAGTGTTGCGTAGGCTTAGTTTTTTGTTCTGATGCTGGGCCGATGTAGGGCACCAAGGTCACATGAATGAAAAACACGTCGTCGCGGCCAATATCGAGGCGCACCTGACGAATTGCTTCAAGAAATGGCAAGATCTCAATGTCGCCGACAGTTCCGCCCACTTCGGTAATTACGACATCCACGTCGTCGCTGGCTAGACGACGAATACGACTTTTAATCTCGTCGGTTACATGCGGAATTACCTGAACGGTCTTGCCGAGGTAATCGCCCCGCCGCTCGGCCGCGAGAACCGCCGAATAGATCGACCCCGTGGTCGCGTTCGATCCGCGCGACAGATTTTCGTCAATGAAACGCTCGTAGTGTCCGAGGTCGAGGTCAGTTTCGCCGCCGTCCTCGGTAACAAAGAGTTCGCCATGCTCAAAAGGGTTCATGGTGCCAGGATCGACGTTGAGATACGGGTCGAGCTTCTGCATCGTGACCCTGAGGCCACGACTCTTCAGAAGTCTCCCGAGAGACGATGCGGTTAGGCCTTTTCCGAGCGAGCTAACTACGCCGCCCGTGACAAAAATATGCTTGGTCACGGAATATCACAGTAACGCGCTTTAGAGCATCGCGCGACCCAATGTGGTAGCAATTTCAAGATTTCTCGTTCCCAGTCAGAATTTCGCGGGCATGTTCTTGTGCTGTCGTGCTCTCTGCATCGCCGGCCAACATACGCGCGATTTCGGCCACGCGGTCGTCGTCTTCGAGTGTTTGGGCCTCGGTGACTACCGAAGATCCGTCGTCGCGTTTGGAGATGAGTACGTGTCGATCGGCACGGCCTGCCACCTGTGCCAAATGGCTCACCACCAATACCTGATGCCGTTTCCCAAGATTAGAAAGTGCATCGCCGACTGCTGATGCGGCCGCTCCACCAACCCCTGCGTCGACTTCATCAAAGATCAGCAAAGGCGGTCCCTCGCTGAGCACAAGTTGTAGGGCCAACATAGTTCGTGCCAATTCTCCGCCCGAAGCGACCTTGGCCAAAGGGGCAGGCGGCGTTCCGGAGTTCATCGCCACCAAAATGTTGACCTCGTCGCCCGGATCGTCTTCGCCGACCTGTATTTGGACCACCGCATGGGGCAGGGCCAACTCGTGTATCTGCGCCTCGATTGCCTTCGCCAGTTTGGGTGCAGCCGCCCGCCTGGCCGCCCCGATGACAGCTTCTTCGGCCCGAACCGTCCCTTGGCACTGACCTCGCAAGATATCAAGCTCAGCTGCTCGAACATCGTGGGTTTCGAGCTCATGTAGTCGTTTTTCAGCCTCGTCGCGGAAATCAATAACTTCGCCGAGGGTGGCCCCATATTTGCGGCGCAGTTCAGACAACAGCGTGCGTCGACGCTGCACTTTGGCAAGCTCTTCGGGGTCATCATCGAGCGAGTCGGCTAGGCCACCAAACTCGTCGGCCACGTCGGTGAGCTCTAGTTCGAGCGATTTCAGCCGGCTAACGAGGTGAGCAAACGGGGTCACGTTCTCAAGTCGGTGCAAGATCCGAGTGATGATGTCACCGGCTCCTTCATCGCCACCGAGTCGAATGCCCGCATCGCGCGCAGAATCGCGGTAGTCGCCGGCGTCGGCCAAAAGGTCTTCGCGTGAGCGGAGCCGATTATCTTCGTCAGCATCGATGATGCTGGCCGCCACAATTTCGTCGAACTGGTAACGAACTAACTCGATCTCGCGTGCTCGGGCCCGCTCGTCCCCGCCGAGCTCGGTTAACTGGGCATCAAGTTCTGCTAACTGTCGGCGCAAATCGCGCAGCAACGCGGTGTCAACATTGCCAAACTGATCAAGCGCCGAACGTTGAGCCTGCGGCCGAACCAACGATTGATGGCCGTTCTGCCCGTGTATATCAACCAGTTCTCCGACCACCGCAGCCAACTCGGCGGTACTGGCCATCTGCCCTTGAAGATAGCCACGAGACCGTCCGCTAGCAGGCACAACACGCCGCACGACGAGTTCGTCGTTGTCGGTCACAAAACGACCTTCGACGACAGCCTCCTTGGCTCCGGACCGCACCATCACCGCGTCGGCTTTAGCCCCGCACAACAGTTTGATTGCCTCAGTAACAATGGTCTTGCCGGCACCGGTCTCGCCGGTCATAGCGGTCATCCCCGGACCAAATACCAAAGTGATTCCCGCTACGGGCCCGAGGTCGGTGACCGTAAGCTCGACGAGCATTAGCGTTCGCTCAAATCGAACTTCGATTTAATGACGCGGTGGAAGTTACGGTCGCCGAAACTCACGAGCCGAGCAGGTTCATCGGCCGCACGACACTCGATTGATTGCCCTGGTTCGATACGCCCACCAAATTGACCGTCCACCGATAGGGCCGCGGGGCGATCTTCAATTGTCATCTGCACCCGGGTACCCGGCGCGAGAACCAAAGAGCGATCGAAAAGCGTATGGGGTGCTACCGGCGTAAATACCAGAGCCCTATGTGTGGGATCAACAATTGGGCCGCGCGCCGACAAGGAGTAGGCCGTGGAACCGGTAGGAGTAGCCACAATTAGCCCGTCGGTCTCGTAGGTATGAAAGGCCTCGCCATCAAACTGCACGGCAATACGTACGGTGTGCCCGGCTTCGGTCTTTTCGCAAACTATCTCGTTGAGCGCGCAGTGCGCGGTTCCGTCTGGCCCCACAACAGACACTCGCATACGTTCTTCGATTATGAAATCTCCGGTAAGCCAACGCCCAACTGCGTTCCGACAACCGACTGGATCTACCTGCGTGAGATAACCCAACTGCCCGAAGTTGATCCCAAGGACAGGGACACCACCGTCGGCCACCATGGTGACCGCTCGCAGCATTGATCCGTCGCCGCCCAGGCTTACCGCCAGATCGGCTGATCCGGCAATTACCTGCTCGTCGGCACCGAAGGTTTCGAGACCTGCGATGGCCGCATCCTCCGCAGGAAGTAACACGGTGTGCCCTTCCGAAACAAGCCAGCTACCAAGGTTACGCGCTTCGGCCACTGCCTCGCTGCGGGTGTGATGGATGAGAAGTACGATGCAAGCCACGGAGTCAGCGTAATTCAGACGTGTGACACTGCGCGGCGTTTCATTACTGTTCTTCTGGGGTGGCCTCGGAAATCACCACGTTGACTGCGCCCGTCCGGTTGATAACCGGCTCTGAACTGGCTATACGCGCAAATTTTCCCAAGTATTCGACATTTCCATCGCCGCCGGTAATAGGCGAAGCCAACAACGCGACAAGACGTAAACCTTCGGCTTCAGCAGCATCAATCACTCCATCAATTGATGTACGCCAAAGTTCAACGTCGGAAATAACCCCTTTGCCTTGCGAAGCGGCCTTGCGACCAACCTCAAACTGCGGCTTAATCAGTGCCATCAAAATGCCATCGGCGCCCAGTTGCTCGCACATCGACGGCATCAGGGTCCGCAGCGAGATGAACGAAGCGTCTACGACCACCAGATCAAATGGATCACCCAGATCTCCCGCCTTGACATGGCGCATATTCGTATGTTCTATGACCGTTACCCTCTCGTCGGCACGGATCCGTTCGTGTAGCTGACCATGACCAACATCAAGGGCTACAACATGGCTGGCACCAGCCTGCAACAAAACATCGGTGAAGCCCCCGGTGGATGCCCCAACATCGAGACAACGGTCTTCAGACGGGTCATAGGCAAAGCCGTCAAGCGCACCCAATAATTTGTAGGCGCCACGGCCTACATACTTCTGTTTGCCGACCACGACGATCGCCTGGCCCGGGTGTACTTGGCGCGCCGGCTTACCGACAATTACCCCGTCGACGCGAATTTCGCCTTCGGATATAAGTGTTCGTGCCTCAGCACGCGACACAGCCAGTCCCCGGCGAACTAACTCAAGATCGAGACGACGCCTCGCAGCGATGGCTCAAGCCTTCTTCTTAGCAGCAGCCTTCTTGGCAGGGGCCTTCTTAGCTGGAGCCTTCTTCTTAGCAGCAGCCTTCTTGGCAGGGGCCTTCTTAGCTGGAGCCTTCTTCTTAGCGGCAGCCTTCTTAGCCGGGGCCTTCTTGACAGCAGCCTTCTTCTTGACAGCAGCCTTCTTGACAGCAGCCTTCTTCTTAGCCGGGGCCTTCTTAGCAGGAGCCTTCTTAGCAGGAGCCTTCTTAGCAGGAGCCTTCTTAGCAGGAGCCTTCTTAGCCGGGGCCTTCTTAGCAGGAGCCTTCTTAGCAGGAGCCTTCTTGACAGCAGCCTTCTTCTTAGCCGGGGCCTTCTTAGCAGGAGCCTTCTTAGCAGCAGCCTTCTTAGCAGCAGCCTTTTCGGCCGCCGGAATGGTTGCTTGTTCCTTCGCTTCCTTAACAGCATCTCGTGATGCGCCTTGGAGACGAGAGATAATCTTCTCGCCCTCGTCTTTGGCGTCGGCCAGCAAACCAGCAAGTTCATCGCTAATTTCTTCGAACGTGGTAGCTCCTGCTCGTCGTAGTTGACGGAGCAGAGAGCTCAAATTATCGCGAGTTTCAATAACAAAAGTCTCGCCGGCCTTACGTGCTGCACGTGCTGTTGCATTCGGGTTCATACCAAAAGCCTACCTTAGGTCAGCAACTAGAGCAGCCAACGTAGTCGAAATTGAATCGGGCACAGGATCGTGTAGGTCTTCCGCGTTAGCGACGCCACTAAGAACTAAGGCGAAATCGAAACCCAGAGCGCGGGCGAAAGCGCCGTCGGTATCGGGCCGATCGCCAACAACGACTCCAGAATTCCCCACCCGATCACGCACCTCGTCAACCACAGCTTTGTGCGGTTTACCTGCATATATAGGTCGCTGCGCCGTCGCTGTCGCCACCGATTCAATAATGGCTCCAGCTCCCGGCCAAAGACCCTCTTCGGTTGGGTATGTAGGGTCATGGTTCGTGCCGATGAATCTCGCGCCGTGCAAAATAGCGGTCGTCGCATTCTTCATCCACTCAAAGTCAAATTCGGGGTCAAACCCGACTATGCACGCATCGATGGCAGCACGGGGATCATCGATGACCGTCGCTCCACGGTTTTCGACCGACTCGCGGACACCGGGACCACCACAGACAAACACTCGCTCCCCCGGTTCTACGAGGCGACCGGCAGCGGTGGCAGAAGAAATCACCTGTCCACATGCTTCGATGCCGTGGTCCGCTAACTTCGCCTCCTGGTCAGCAATAACCAACCGAGACATGTTGGTCACAAAGACAACGTCGTCCCTGCGTTGCAGTTCGGCCACTGCAGCCGCCGCACCTTCGATTGGCGTGTTACCGGTCCAAATAACGCCGTCTAAATCGAGGACCCAAGCCATGCTCGACCTCGAGTGCTAGATAGTCCAGGTCGGCATCGAATGCAGCAACGAGTCCAAATCGCCCGCGCCTTTGGTCTCTTGGGCGTGGGCGAGCTGCTTGGCCGTTTCCTCGGCGTACTCCGGGCGTTCCACCGAGCGGAACACACCGACAGGTGTGGGCTCATAGGGGCCGCTCGACAAACGAGAAAGAGCGAAAGCAAGCGCTGGGTCATAGGCATGCTCGTCGTGCACCATAAGCGAAGACTGATTGTCAGCCGTGACGTCGACAATCTCAGCGGAGCCTGAAGAGTTAATCAACACACCGCGGGCCTTGTCTACGCCGAAACGAATTTGTTCGCCGTGAACGAGGTCGATCAGCATGTCCTCTCGATTTGCCTTCTTCGTAATGGCCGCAAATGCTCCATCGTTGAAGATGTTGCAATTCTGGAAAATTTCCACCAGACCCGCGCCCTTGTGTTCGTGGGCCTTGCGGATTACCGATTGCATATGCTTGCGATCCATATCGTGGGTACGAGCCACAAACGAGGTCTCGGCGCCCAACGCCAAGGACACGGGATTAAATGGTTCGTCCAACGATCCAAATGGTGAAGTCTTGGTGATTTTGCCAACCTCGGACGTGGGCGAATACTGTCCTTTAGTAAGCCCGTAAATCTGATTGTTGAATAACAAGATCGTGATATTGGCGTTCCGGCGCAAGGCGTGAATGAGGTGATTACCGCCAATGGACAACATGTCACCGTCGCCGCCAACAACAAAGATGTTGAGGTCTGGTCGGGCGACTGCTAACCCGGTAGCAATAGCCGGCGAACGACCGTGGATGCTGTGCAGGCCATAGGTGTTCATGTAGAAAGGGAAGCGCGCTGCACAGCCGATTCCGGACACAAATACCGTGTCCTCGCGCTTGATACCCATATCGGGCATCATCATCTGAATCGCAGTCAGAATCGAGTAATCACCACACCCAGGACACCAACGAGGCTCCTCCGGGCTGGTCCAATCGGCCTTGGTGGTTTCGGGAACAGCTACATCGGTCATTATGAGTCTCCTGCAAGCGCCGCGTTTATGGCATCATGAATTTCGGCGGCGGTAAAGGGTTGCCCCATCACCTTGCCAACTGCTTTGGCGTCCACCAGGTACTCCGCACGGACCAGCTTGGAAAGCTGCCCCATATTTAGTTCGGGAACGATTATCTTCTTGGCCTTGGTCAAAATAGCCCCAAGATCAGACGGGAACGGATTGATGTGCGTGAGGTGAGCGTGCGCCACCTTCTTACCTTCGGCGCGAGCGCGCTTCATGCCGCTCTCAATTGAGCCCCAGGTGGAACCCCAACCCAATACCAGTACATCGGATTCGCCAATGTCGCCGGACACCATGGTGGGCGGGATGTCATTGGCGATGCCGGCCACCTTGGCGGCACGGACATCGGTCATGTCCTGATGGTTCTGCGGATCGTAACTAATCTCGCCCGTCACATCTTTTTCGAGACCACCAACACGGTGCTCAAGACCCGGTGTCCCGGGAATAGCCCAGGGGCGAGCCAAGTTCTCGTCACGCTTGTAGGAGTGGAAGGCGGGGTTACCTTCGCTGTCCTGCGCATTGGGCTCGGTGGCGAAGTCGACGCTGATGTCGGGGAGGGTCGCCGTGTCGGGAATGAGCCATGGTTCTGAACCATTGGCGAGGTAGCCATCGGTCAACAACATCACAGGTGTGCGGTACTTGAGCGCAATGCGTGATGCCTCGATCACCGCGTGGAAGCACTGCGAAGCCGTGTAGGCAGCCACCACCGGCAACGGTGACTCGCCATGGCGACCGTACATGGCCATCATCAAATCACTTTGTTCGGTTTTGGTAGGCAAGCCCGTTGACGGGCCGCCACGTTGGACATCGACAATAACCAACGGCAATTCGAGAATCATGGCCAGACCAATGGTCTCGCCCTTCAATGCCACACCAGGACCACTCGTAGTCGTAAAGGCGAGCGAGCCGCCATAGGCGGCGCCCAGGGCAGCTCCGACACCCGCAATCTCGTCTTCAGCCTGGAAGGTACGCGCCCCGAAATTCTTGTGCTTGGCAACCTCATGCAAAATATCGGTGGCAGGAGTGATGGGATAGGAACCCAGAAAAATAGGGAGCTTTGCGAGTTGGCCGGCGGCGACCATGCCCCACGCCGTGGCGAGGTTGCCAGTGACGCTCGTGTAGACACCCGGATCCAACTTCGCCGGACGCACCTCGTAGGTGATATCCCACAGTTCGGCAGTTTCACCAAAGGCGTGCCCAGCGTTGAACGCCGCCTTGTTGGCTGCAACAACCTCGGGCAGCTTCTTGAACTTGTTCTCAATCCACTCGATGGTTCCCTTGGTTTCGCGGTTATACAACCATGAGACCAAACCAAGAGCAAAAAAGTTCTTAGACCGTTCGGCGATACGGGGCTTCACGCCGGTGTCCTTACAGACTTCCTTCGTGATGGTGGTCATAGGAACAGCAAACAAGCTGTACCCATCTAGCGAATTGTCGTTCAGCGGATTCTCGAGATAGCCCGCCTTCTTGAGGTTGCGTTCGTCAAAAGCATCCTCGTTGACGATGATGGTTCCGCCGGGTTCAAGACGGTTAAGTTCCTTCTTGAGCGCCGCAGGATTCATCGCAATGAGGATGTTGGGCGCATCACCCGGCGTGGTGATGCTGTGATCAGCAATCTGAAGCTGAAAGGCCGAGACGCCACCAAGGGTGCCTTGCGGCGCGCGGATCTCAGCGGGGTACTCCGGCAAGGTCGCGATGTCGTTACCAAACGACGCGCTAGCACTGGTAAAACGATCACCAGTAAGTTGCATGCCGTCGCCGGAGTCACCGGCGAATCGGACCACAAGCGTGTCGAGTTGGCGTACCTCAGGTACAGGAGCGGCGGTGTCAGTCATGGATCCCCTTTGATCCCGATCGTTGCGCGGCAGCAATGCCTCGTGTCTTGTTGCTCACACTAGTCACCTTGCTGATCTCACGTGGTTGATCGGTGTCGAAAGTTTTAGGCAAGAGTGCCTATGTTGTTGAGTTCGGAAAATGCTTGTCGAAGTCGCTCGTGAAAGCTAATTTCGCCGGCCCGCAGCCATACGCGCGGGTCGTAGTTCTTCTTATTGGGTTGATCGGCGCCCTCGGGGTTGCCGATCTGACCTTGAAGGTAATCGTGGTTCGCAGCCTCGTAGCCACGAACGCCGTCCCAAAGCGCCCACTGCAGGTCGGTATCAATGTTCATCTTGATGACGCCATAGCTAATAGCTTCGGCAATTTCTTCGGCGCTCGAACCCGATCCGCCATGAAAGACAAAATCGACGGGTTGCGCACCGGTACCAAACTTCTCGGAAATATGGGCCTGTGAATCGCGGAGAATCTTCGGACGCAGTTGCACATTGCCTGGCTTATAAACGCCGTGCACATTTCCGAACGATGCCGCGACTGTGAACGAGGGGGAAATTGCACCCAAGGACTCGTACGCGTAGGCCACTTCTTCGGGTTTGGTGTAAAGGTCATCGAGGTCGGCGTCGCTGTTGTCGACACCATCCTCTTCGCCACCGGTGATTCCAAGCTCGATCTCCAAGGTCATGTCGATGGCAGCCATCCGTGTGAGATAGCGGCCACAGATCTCGACATTTTCTTCGAGGCTTTCTTCGGAAAGGTCAATCATGTGGGAACTAAAGAGGGGTTTGCCGGTGGCCGCGAAATGTGCTTCGCCTTGGGTAATCAGCCCGTCGAGCCAGCCCAACTTGCTCTTCGCGCAATGATCTGTATGCAAAATCACGCGTGCGTCGTAAGCCGCCGCAAGTTGATTGACGTGAGCAGCTCCGGCCAGGGCGCCTTGAATTGAGGCTTCATCGCCGCCTGAAGGGAAACCCTTGCCCGCAACGAAGGCGGCTCCACTATGGGAGAACTGAATAATGACCGGCGCATTAACTGCGGCCGCGGTCTCCATGACGGCGTTCATTGTGTTGCTACCGGTGACGTTCACCGCGGGCAAAGCAAACCAGGCGGACTTCGCCAAAGCAAACACCTCTTGCACCTCTGGACCAGTGATTACACCAGGGGCAAAATCGTTACGGATGTCAGCCATTTGGATGCTCCTCGGGGGCGTGTCAACCAATTGCAAAACCGTTACGAATCCTAACCTGACCACCAGTCTGAAACACTCATTTCTGCCGGAATTGACCGCGTTGCTATCTGCTGACCAATACCACCTCCTTCACCTTCGACGACCGAACCAGACAGAGGTGCCACCACCCCTTGCTTGATCTACCGGGCGTCGGCGAGCGACTGGACGAGAGCCCGCATGTGATCAGTCGCCGTCGCTAATGCCACACTTACCGCCCGCTTTGATGTCAGTTTTGTGATGTGTGTCGCGACAACCTCCGTGCGCGAAACGGTGCCTCCGCCGGCCTTAAAGAACCTGCGGCAAACCGTACCGACGACTAACAGGTGGTCGCCCTGCTTTAGCTTCGCCAAGTTCTTGGGTCCATCGATAGACGCTACGGGGACAGATTGAGCCGTTGCCCCCGGCGTCGTGACCTGAAGCTGAACCAACAATGAACCCGACGGCAGATCCCGAGCGACTGGGTCTGACGACAGGAACCCGTGGAGCACACACAAATTGCTAATGGCCGGCGCCACTACTGGCGGCATGGCATCGAGTTCGACTAGCGCACTTAATTTGGACATGGCATTCCCTTCGTAGACATCGCATCACGGTGATACGAGACACTTAGGGAAGTGCCAATGACTTTACTGAGCGGGTGTGACAACCTCGGTTGTGTTGATGGGGCCCTTCACCTTTACTGCCACTTCGCTAAGGGCCTTGCGGTCAATATCGGGCACTTGGGTACCGTCGAGCGGATAGCCGACCGGCAACATAAGGAAGGGTCGCTCATTCTCGGGGCGTCCAAGAACCGTCCGCAAAAACGCCATCGGTGACGGCGTATGGGTAAGGGTTACCAGGCCCATGTTGTGCAGAGCCGAAATAAACATGCCGGCGGCAATTCCCGTACTTTCTTTGACGTAGTAATTCTTCCGATGTTCGCCGTCGTCAAGTACCTGGTAGCGCTCTTCGAAAACCACCACGATCCACGGCGCTATTTCGAGGAACTCCTTATGGTGGTCGGTGCCCAAAGGAGCCAACGCCTCTTGCCATTCGGTGTTCATGCGGTTGTCGAGGTAGTTGGTTCGCTCCTCTTCTTCGGCCGCCATTCGGATCGATCGTTTCACTGCAGGGTCACTAATTGCTACAAACTTCCACGGCTGTTTGTGCGCTCCAGAGGGCGCTGTCGACGCCGACAGAATTGCTAGATCAATCAGTTCCTCAGGTACAGGTTCGTCGCTAAACATTCGCACACTGCGCCGCGAATCGAGCAACGCGTAATACTCACGGGCCCGGCGCAGCATGTCCGCTTCGCTACGGCGGGCAAAGTTTAAATCGACGAAAGGGTGCTCGGCCGCAAGTTGGGGATCGGGATAGGGGAACTCGTAACTAGTCACTAGTCACCCTCAGTACCGCATGCTCGGATTTTTGCTCACCATGTGACCGACTGAGCGGATTGGCTGCCATCGCCATCGGTAACCAACTTCGATTCGGCCACGGCTGACGCGTAAATGCCCTTGGCCATCAGTGAGGTCTCGGCCTTCCTTCGCGCTTCATAGATCTGGGCACGCGCTTGATGAATCGCCACCGACGTGGGTTCGGCGCGGCCTGCCCACTCAATCAACTGGCAAGCTAAGCGGAAATCGCCGTCGTCGACGAGTTGTTGTGCTCGCTCAACCAGCTGCATTGCCCCGCCGGCCAGCGCAGCCACTTCAGCGGCTACCGAATCGTTTGGCGCCGGCTTCAGGGATGCCGCGTCGCCATCCCACCACCCTCCATAGAGTCGCCAGATGTTGTGCACGACAAACTCGGGTTCGTCATAGAACGGCCGCATGAAGGGCAGCTTCAGGGTGGCCTCCGGGACCGTGCACCCTTGGATCACCTCGTCGAGGGATGCACCAGTATTCATCGCGTCGAGTACCAGAGCAACAAGAGATTCGAGACTGCCCGCGATGGTGTTCAGAACCGTGGCTATACGAGCATTGCCACCGATCGGTAGGCCGTGGGCCGGCACAAACAACTCGGCACCCTGTCCAGCCATAGCGCGTAATGCCTCCGCCCATTCCAGTGGAAATCGTTGCACCTTCTGAGGGTTACCGCAGTTGGGAAAGTTCCAGATCATGAGATCGCCGGACGCGATCATCTTGTGATCAGGAATCCATGTCCAGGTGTGGTCATCGGTCTCGCCCTTGGCGTGACAAAGCTGGAATTCCGTATCCCCAACAGTCACCGACAGATGATCGCGATAGGACTGATCCAATTCGGCGGTGTCGTCGGGCAGGAATTGTCGCTCGGCGCCGAGACCCATCTCTCCGACGACCGATTTGGGCACGCCGCCAAACTGACGTGCGTTGATGACTTGGTTGTAGCCGTTCGTTTGTCGGTACCTCGCAAAGCGGGCCTTTATGGCCTCATGGCCCAGAAAGGTTGGGCGTTGATGACCTCGGGCGGCACCGTCGGCAATAAAGGCACCGCTGCCACCCACGTGATCGAGATGTCCGTGGGTGTAAACGATTGAGTGGATCGGATCCGTTGACCAAGTTCGCAAAGCGTCTACGACTCGGCCCCCAGTACGTGTGCCGCTCGTATCGAATACCACAAGACCGGCGGCCGTCGACACCGATGCCGCATGGGAGAACGACTCAACGAGCGACACCCCATCGGCTAACTCAGATAGCTCGTTGGTGATCCGATTTACTGGCTCGTCCGCGTGGCCTGAATCTATGATGCGGGACGAAAGTGCGACAAGGTCAGTCATGGGACCCACTTTGCCACAACTAAACCGCAGTTCAAGAACTAGCCATCGGCTCTGCACCACTGGCGCAGCATCCAAGGAGTACCGCAGGAAGGACTAACAACGACCAGCCATGGCTTTCATTACGCGTCGGGACTCACACTGCTGTCACTTACCCAGTTACCGTGGAACCCGAACGGAACTCGTTGAGGAAGCGGCACTCGAGCCACATAATCTCGGGAGAAATCCTGCGCATCCATGACCACGAACTCGGTTGAATCATTGGTTTGATCATGAACAAAGGTAATGAGCCAACCATCGTCTTCTGCGGTGCTCCCCTCCCGGCTCACGAAAACCGGCTCTCCTGCCGCCCGTCCAACCCCATGATCGAATTCCATTCGTTCACCGGTCTGCAGATCGTGCTTTAGCGTGGACCAGCCTTCGCCAGACTCCCCGCTCACTGACGCACAATAGCCAAATCTATATGCCTGGGTTGCCAATGATCCGCGGTGCCGAGGGAATTCGTTCGAGCGATCGTCAATCACGCTTACGGTGAGGTTACGACTCGCCGGTGTGATGGTCCATCGCACTAGGCGAGCTATCCCATCATCGCCGAAAGGGCCCAAAATATCGACATCAAACAACTTGTCGTAGAAACACAAATCTATGACAACGTCGCCATTGGGCAGATCATAAGAATTCATCGGATGGAAAACCGCTCCCAGGGGAACGTCCACCCAAACAATGTCACCGACCTCGCCGTCTCGCGGCAACAGGCCCACCCGATTTCCGTAATCTGGGTTCCAGCGAAACGGGAATCGGCCCGCCAAGGCCAGGTCGAGGTCGACCGTTACTGGCTGGTCGTAAATAATTGCGTACTTCTGAGTGAGCGACATGTCGTGAACCATCGTCATCCCCGGAAGAGGGATATTGAGCGTCTTGGTTACTTTCCCATCGGGGCCTACCACCACATACTGAATGTGATCGAGCCACTCACTCCACGCATAGGTCATGGCATGCATTTCACCGGTGAGCGGATCAACTTTGGGGTGCGCCGTAAAGGCACCGGGCAACGTGCCAAAGAAATCATTGCGCCCGACGGTCTCTAGCTCGTAGTTTAGTTCGACAGGTACACTGCCGGCTTCGACCATCGCCCAGGTTGTGCCCGCAAAACCGCCCACACTCGTGTTGGGTCCCGATGGGCTGTCGTTCCAGTTTGGCCCGCTGATATCAGGCAATCCGCGACGGTCCTGCATCGCTTTCGATCCGACGTAACGGTTTCGATACCATTTGGCATTGCCGCCATCAAGTCGCAGTCCATGCACCATGCCATCGCCCACAAACCAATGATGGGTCGCAGGATCTACCGGACCGGCAGGGTTGGGGCCGTTTCGTAAGTATCGACCCGAAAGTTCGCCTGGAAGTTTGCCCACTACCGCCAGGTCAAACGCCGTAACCTCGTCGGCAACGGGAGCGTAATTACCGTTCAGATATTGATTGCTGGTTGCGAGGGTTTGCGAATCATCAGCAGCACCGGGTGCTACGCCGCATGCGACAGCGGCGATAGAGGTGACTCCGCCAATGAGTAGGGACCTGCGAGTTGAGGCGATGCGGCGATAAGTCACAGCAGAAATGTATCATCATTGCCGTGTCTACTGAGTCGCAACCCGCCCAACCTGCACCATGCCATCGCCCACAAACCAATGATGGGTCGCAGGATCTACCGGACCGGCAGGGTTGGGGCCGTTTCGTAAGTATCGACCCGAAAGTTCGCCTGGAAGTTTGCCCACTACCGCCAGGTCAAACGCCGTAACCTCGTCGGCAACGGGAGCGTAATTACCGTTCAGATATTTATTGCTGGTTGCATTAACCATGGTGATCCTAGGCACGCCGAAAGGCAGCCCATTGCTGCCCGTCAACTACATCCGACGTTACAGCGCTCTGAACCGATCCTCGACATCAGCAAATTCGGGGTCGTTCTGCCCGATCCATCCGAAAAGCGTTCGAGCCTTGGGTGCGTCACCAGACCGTTCGTACAGATCGGCAAGTGCATAGGCGGAGCGAAGGTGATGATCCCGGGGGTTCTTCGGGCGTTTATGGGACTTTTCGAGCAATCGAACGGCATCTTGGATCTGCCCTCTGTCGGCCAGACCACCGGCCACAACCACACGTCCCTCACTGATGGCTTCGCCATCGGGTGAAATTTCACGTAGTTCGTCCCACAGCGCGTCAACATCGTTCCAGCGCCCGAGCGCCCGATAGGCATCCATCAGCACGGGGTTTTGTTCGCAGCTGGCCGCTGTTTCGCGAAACAGTTCTAGTTCCTTGGCAGCAGCCCTCCAGTGACCAAGTCGGTAGAGCGTAAGGCCTTGCAATTCGAGCACTTCGGCGACTTCGACAGCACCCTCGCGTACCGGCTTCAGTATGCGTAGCGCGTCGGCGAACTGTTCATCTTGATACGCGCTCGCTGCTTCGCGTACACGACGCTGCATGCGATTCGCTCGTATCTCGCCAAAGGCACGTTCCATGCTGACTGCGAGATCCTCAATTTTGCGTTGCCGGCCCGGTAGTTGACTGCGCTCGTGCGCAGTGGGAACCTTGGCCACCTTGGTCGGACCGGCGCGGCTAATAGCATTGCGGGCTTCATCTTGTAATCGCGCCGTGTTTATATCGCGAATTGCTTGCGCCTCGGCTCGAGCAATTCGTTTCTCCTCGCGCTCGGCTGCCTCTTCAGGCGTGAGTGGGGCTTCGTCACGCTGACTCTTATCGTCGGCACCTACCCGCTCGGTGTCGTCCCAGCCGTCGGGCATATCAGGAAGCTGACGGGTTCCCTTGCGGGCAAGACTGCCCCAATTACGTTCTTTCAGAATGGGGTTGTCAGCCGGATCGCCGTCGGGCCACCGTTCTTCCCGAGAAATCCAGGTCTTGTCGCCTTCGCTCGGTTGACGGAAGCGGTCCTGAGACCCAGACCGATTACTGGAACCATCGCGACCTCGTGAGCCACCACGGTCGTCGCGACCTCGTGAGCCACCGCGGTCGTCGCGACTGCTTGAACCGCGCCGGTTTTCATCACGGCCCTGATAACCACCAGAACTACGTTCGCTACCGCCGCGCGAGCCACCACGATCATCGCGACCGCCTGAACCACGCCGATTTTCATCACGGCCCTGATAACCAC
>CAWKZT010000016.1:0-22844 GCA_963854565.1 Acidimicrobiia bacterium | reverse complement strand
ACGTGATTTGCTAGCGGCGGCTTCGCGACCACCAAGACCAGGAGGAGGGGGAATGGGCTTACCCGTGAGTGAACGAGGGGCCACAGGCGGCGGCGGAATCGGCTTACCGGAGGGGCCCTTCGGAACTGCATCAGGATCAGGTTTTGCTACTGGTGCTGGCCGGGACCCCGGTGTGGGGCGCGGCGCGCGGGCTTCGGGCTCGGCAGGACGCCGCGCCGGCTTGGGCTCGGCTGGGGCAGGCGTCGCGGCGGGGCGGGGTCCCGAGGAGCCTCGAGAGGTGACAACACGCTTGGGTGCCGCCGGAGCTGGCTCGAGAGTCGGTGGTTCGATGGGTGCTGGATCAACAGGTTCTGCCTCGACGACAGGTTCTGCTGCCAAAGGCTCTTCTACCGCTGGTTCAGGAGCTGGTTTCTCCACAACGGGAGTTGGCTCCTTGACAACTACAACTGGCTCCGGCTCCGGCTCCGGCTCTGGCTCCGGCTCTGGCTCTGGCTCTGGCTCTGGCTCCGGTTCGGGCGCTGGCTCTGGCTCTGGCTCGGGTGCGGGCGGCTCTTCGACGACCTCGCGGATTAGGCCTTCACGTTTTGCCTTGCGGCGCGCACGATCAGCTTGTGGCTCGACGATGCTCGACGAGTGGCTTTTCACACCGATACCTAGCGAATCGCAAAGGTCGATGGTCTCCTGGTTTGTCATTCCGAGCTCTCTAGCGAGCTCGTAGACCCGGATATTCTTCGGCACTATTGGGTGGTGACCCTTTCCTAAACACTTCTATCGCACCCGAAACGCCATTCGAGTACCGGTTCACGATACGTCGAAAGGCGCTTAACTGCGCCCTTTCGAGCGCAAGATGCGGCTGGCAGTACTAACTAGTTGCTGTCTTCTTCGGCGGCATCGGCCGCTGTATCGTCTTGGGGTTGTTCTTCAGGTGTTGCGTCGGCTTCGACTTGTTCACTTACGGAGCCTAAAACCTCATCAGCGGGGGCCGCTGCGGCCACCGATTCTTCGGCATCAACAGTGTCTTCATCGACGACTACGCCGTCGGAGAGATTTTCTTCCACTGTCTCGGACCAGGACTCGGCCGACACAACGGATTCGCTGCCATCAGCAGGCTTCCAAACCTGCTCACCGGTTTCCGGGTCCTCGACCCATTCGCCTTCGGCCCATTCGACCTCGGCATACGCGGCGTCTTCTGCCATCTGCGTCTCACTCTTAATGTCTATACGCCATCCGGTGAGACGGGCGCTAAGACGAGCGTTCTGACCTTCTTTGCCGATCGCCAGCGAAAGTTCGCGGTCGGGGACGACGACCGTCGCCGTGCCAGTCTCAGCATCAAGCAGCACTTCTTTGACCTTGGCAGGAGAAAGTGCCTTCATGACGAAGTCGGCTGGATCCTCGGAGTAAGGAACAATATCTACCTTCTCCGACTTGAGTTCGTTGACAACCATACGCACACGAGCACCACGGGCACCCACACAGGCACCTACAGGGTCGACGTTGGAATCGTTGGACCACACGGCGATTTTGGTGCGATGCCCGGGCTCGCGGGCGCAAGCCATGATCTCTACAACGCCGTCGGCAATCTCGGGAACCTCGAGTTCGAAGAGTCGGCGAATCAACCCAGGGTGCGTTCGGCTGACAACAATTTGGGGTCCTTTGGCGGTGTTCCGCACCTCGACGATGTACGCCTTGAGGCGGGTGTTTGCCTCGGGGCGTTCATAAGGAACCTGTTCTGCCTGGGGAAGCAATGCTTCGACGCGTCCGAGGTCGAGCAAGGTATAGCGGCTGTCGTTTTGTTGGATGATGCCGGTGACTATGTCTCCTTCACGGCCTGCGTACTCTTCGTACTTCATCTCGCGTTCGGCTTCGCGAATACGTTGCCCCATGACCTGCTTGGCGGTCTGGGCGGCAATGCGGCCGAAGTTGTCGGGCGTAACATCGAGATCGGGTCCGACAGGTTCGCCGTATTCGTCGAGTTCTTGGGCAAAGACTCGGATGTCCATTGTGTCAGGATCAATGGTGACCCAGGAGTATTCGTGGGCGTTCGGGGTGCGCTTGTATGCGGACTCGAGGGCGTCAGCCAATGCCGCAAACAACGTGTCGACCGAGATGCCTCGGTCGGCAGCCAGCGCCTGTAGCGCTTCCATCATTTCGACGTTCATTGTGAGCTCCTTGCAGCCTGTTGCTGACCAGACTTATTCTGGTTCTGCTTCTTGGCCTGTTTTTGGGGTTTCTTGTGCAATTGCTTCTTCGGCGTTGGCCCCCATACAAAGATGGTTCGGGCCGAATGGATTTCAGGATAGGTAAAGGTTATGGAGTCGTGATCGACGCCGACGAGGCGATTGCCGTCGACCGAGTCGGGGGTGACCGAAATGCCATCATCGTCGCTGTGGGTGAGTTGTCCGGTTACCCGCCGCGGGTCAGTGCCCGGCACCAACTTGACATTGATTGGACCACCAGTGGCACCAGCAAAGTGGACAGGGGTACGCAGTTTGCGTTCGAGGCCTGGGCTGGTCACTTCGAGTGTGTACTTTCCCGGAATGGGATCTTCCTCATCCAAAACACTTGAAATCATGCGGCTAATACGCTGAATTTGACGAATCGGGATGCCTTCGGACTTTCGGTCGGCCGCCCGATCATCGTGATCAGCAGCCTGAACACTTACCCGGAGGGTGCCGCCAGATTGTTCGATGTCGTACAACGACAAGCCCATGTCCTCGACCAGCGGGGCAACCAGTTGCGTGACGGAATCGAAAACGTTCATGGCACCTCCTCGGTACTCGGTCATGATGTGAAAGAGCGAGCCTGACGGCAGCAACGAATTGCTAACAAACAAAGGCGTGGGCCAAAGCCCACGCCGACAAAACAAAGTCAGAAACGCACAATGACTATAGCCATACTTGCTCGTACTTACTGCTCTTCGCCGCCGAGGCGCTCATCGCTACACGACTGAGGACACAGCCGTACTTACTGCTCTTCGCCGCCGAGGCGCTCATCGCTACACGACTGAGGACACAGCCGTACTTACTGCTCTTCGCCGCCGAGGCGCTCATCGCAGGACGGCCCTGAACTTATTTGGTGACCTTGCGGATGAGTTCGACATGCGTGGCTGCATCGTTGGCATCATCGCCGCGTTCGTCGAGGTTACGATCTCGATCTTCTTCGGCCGCCCGCTTGGCCGCATCTTTGGTCTTGGCGGCCCGCTCCAATGCGGCGTCGGCCCCGAACTCTTGCATGTATTCGGCCCATTCGACCAAAGCGTCGACCATTTCTTCCTCAGGAATTACCGCGACATTCTGGCCACGTACAAACAGATGCCCTCGTTTGTTGCCGGCGGCGATGCCGAGATCAGCGTCGCGGGCTTCGCCCGGTCCGTTTACCACGCACCCCATAACAGCTATTTGCAGCGGAATCTCTCGGTCAGCAAATGCCGCAAGGGCATCCTCAGCCACTTTGTAAACATCGATTTCGGCTCTGCCGCAGCTTGGACACGAAATGAGGTCGATGTTCTTCCGTTCGCGCAGGCCCAAAATTTCAAGCAATTGTCTGCCGGCCCGAGCTTCCTCGACCGGATCGGCGCTCAACGAGTAGCGAATCGTGTCGCCAATCCCCTCGGCGAGCAACGTTGCCATACCTGCGGTCGCCTTCATCGTGCCAACAGGAGGCGGCCCAGCCTCAGTAACTCCGAGGTGTAAGGGAAAGTCGGTGACTTCACTTAACCGACGGTAAGCATCGATCATGAGCGGGACGCTAGAAGCCTTCACCGAGATCTTGACCAGATCGAAGCCAACATCGGCGAAATAGGCCAACTCTTGTTGCGCTGATTCCACCATGGCCTCGGCAGTGACCTTGCCGCCGTACTTCTCGTACAAATCAGGATGAAGTGACCCTCCGTTGACGCCAATACGGATGGGGATTTGACGCTCGCCGCATGCTTCGGCGACCGCTTTGATGTGTTCGGGTTTGCGAATGTTTCCCGGATTTAGCCGCAAACAAGCGACCCCAGCTTCAAGCGCCGCCAGCGCCATTTTGTACTGATGATGGATGTCGGCGACGATCGGAACGGGCGACCGCGGCACAATCTGGGCCAATCCTTCGGCCGCAGCCGTGCTATTGCAAGTGCATCGCACGATGTCCGCCCCCGCGGCAGCGAGCGAATAGATCTGGGCCAACGTGGCGTCGACGTCCTCGGTCTTGGTGGTCGTCATCGACTGCACCGTGATTGGGGCACCACCACCTACAGCAACATTGCCGACCATTACCTGACGCGTATTGCGGCGCGGGAAAGTCGCGGTGACGTCCATAACTAAACGATCGGATCGGTGATATCGAGGTACAACGCGCCCACGCCAACCAGCACTAGGACGAGCATCACTCCGTAAATCACAGGGATCGCCTTAGTGACGTCAGAGTGGTACGCAATCCCATTTCTGGAACGCAAACGTTCATAAATTGCGATAACAACATGGCCGCCATCGAGCGGAAGAAGCGGAACCATGTTGAACACGCCGATGAAGACGTTGAGCATCACGAGAAAAATCAACAATTCGGCAAACCCGTTTTCGGTAAACCGCGTACCGATTCTTGCCGCCCCGTAGATCGACAGAATCCGGTCACCCTCAGAATCATCCGCTGTTTGTTGACGCGCTGATTCGAGTTCGGTTTGCTCGTCTGCCGTCTCGAATAGAGACCCAAAAAAGCTGCCTAGGTTGCGGGGTGAGAAGAAGCTACCCATCTGGGAAACGGAACTCGTGGTCAGCGATCCAAACTCGGCGAAGGTCTTGCCGAGAGCGTCAACCGGACCCACCGCTGGTGTTTCGTACAGGGCATCGATGGCCGAGGGGTCAAACAACAACGGAGACACGCCCAAAAATCCACCGCCAGTGAGGGACTCTCCAAGCTCACCGGAAAGGGTCAACGACTCATCACCGCGTTCAATGGCGAGAACCGTTGTACTTCCGGCTTGCTGATCAGCGAGCACTCGCCGCACATCGTCAAAATTGATTACCGGAACCTCGTTGATACCCACGATGATGTCGTCGACTTGCACGCCAATCGTTTCGGCTGGGCTGTTCTCGCCGACGAACCCCACGTACCATTCGTCGGATCCAAGAACAATGGCAGATCGCTGATCGTCAAGGCTTTCGTCGACACCAAACCCCTCGAACCCTGGGCCAACGAAAAGCACAAAGAGCATCACCAGCGCCATGAGGAAATGCATGCCAGAACCAGCACTGACCATGGCGAGTTTGTTCGGAAAGCTGGCCTGTCGGTAGGTACGAGCTTCGTCTTCGGGCGCAGCCTCGTCAAGATTGTTCATCCCGACGACTTTCACGTAGGCACCAGCCCAAATGGCTTTCACCCCAAACTCGGTTTCACCTCGTTTAAACGACCAAATCTTGGGACCAAATCCTAAGAAGAACTCGGTCACCTTCATCCCTCCACGACGGGCCATTAAGTAGTGTCCAAGCTCGTGCATGAAGATCATAAGAATGATCGCCATTACGACAACCACCGCAGCCCATCCGCCCTTGTAGGCCAACAGCGCAAACAAGCCGACAATGAGCCCTATCCCCTTCAGACTGGTGTCCTGCTCAGTCGGGACGTCTTGGTCAAATGTGGTCATCACTTAGCCAACGATTTCACGAGAGTCATGGCATCGAGTCGGGCACGGGCATCAGCCTCGACTACGGCGTCGACACTGTGGGCCGGGGTGTGATCATAGGAAGAAAGCACTTCAGAAAGGATGCCAGGGATCTGATGCCAAGCGATGGCACCAACCAGGAACGACTCAACCGCGACCTCATTGGCGGCACTCACGCGGGCCGGAGCGGTCTGACCTAAACGTCCGGCGGCATAAGCAATCTGCAAGCACGGAAATGCCTCATTGTCGGGCGCCTCGAAATCGAGTCGCCGAAGTTCGTCCCAGTCAATTGCCCCATACGGCACGTCAAGGCGGTCCGGGTAGGACATCGCATAGCCCATACACAAGCGCATGTCGGGCATCGACAGTTGGGCAATAGTCGCACCATCGGTGAAAGTGACCATCGAATGGATAATCGACTGCGGATGAACAACGACTCTGATGTCGTCGTAGCCGACACCATAAAGTTCGTGAGCCTCAATAACCTCAAGACCCTTATTCATGAGCGTGCTCGAGTCGATCGTGACCTTCGGCCCCATTGACCACGTAGGGTGAGCTAAAGCTGACTCGATAGTGACTTCGCGAAGCTCGGCCGCCGTCCGACTACGAAACGGGCCGCCGCTGGCGGTAAGCACCAGTTCGTGAATACGGTCCGGTAATCCATCGTCGACAAAAAACTCATTACTGCGCAAACACTGATGCAATGCACAGTGCTCGCTGTCAACCGGTAACAGTTCGGCCCCTGGAGTAGCGCGCACGGTCTGTACCACTGGTCCGCCAGCGATTAACGACTCTTTGTTCGCCAGCCCCAAACGTTTTCCGGCCGCCAAGGTTGCCAAGGTCACGGGAAGACCGGCAAACCCCACCACACCATTAATCGTCACATCGGCAACGACAGCCGCCTCCGCCAGCGCGGTGGTGCCGCTCGCGACAGTCACCCCGGGAAGTGCGTCTCGCAACACCCCGACCGCCTGCTCATCGGCGGTGACCACCAACTGCGGAGAAAACTCCCGTGCTTGAGCTATGAGGGCATCAACCGACCGCCCCGCGGCCAGCGCTACAACAGTGAACTGGTCCGGTCGTGCCCGAACTATTTCGAGCGTTTGTGTACCAATCGAACCGGTGGAACCGAGGACGGCAACGGAGGTCAAGGTCATGTTCTAAGGCTAGTGGCCTGGTTCGTTTAGAAAATATCGAACAGGCGAACGAGGTAGTACGTGCTGGGAAGGACGAACAACAGCGCATCGAAACGATCGAGAATGCCACCATGACCAGGCAATATTGAACCCATGTCCTTGACCCCAAGGTCGCGTTTCATCAATGACTCGAACAGGTCGCCTAGCGGGGCCATGACCGCCGCCACAAGACCCAGGGCCAGTGCCTCAGGCATCACGCCACCGGGAACGTCGCCAAAGGGGGTAATACCACCAATGCCGACCACACCAACAGCCGCAGCAATGGCCAACAGGCCACCACCGACAAGGCCTTCCTTGGTCTTGTTCGGGCTGGCTTCACTCAATGGTGACCGGCCCACAGTAGTGCCGACAAAAAATGCACCGACGTCGTAGGCCACCGTGACAATTACGGCCGCCAACAACATGCCGATGCCATTTGGTTCCTTCAGCATCAAGGCGCCGTAACTGCCCAAGATGCCTATGTAAGAGATGCCCAGCATAGTGACGCCAAGGTTGGGCACAGGGCGCTCGGAACCTACGCCAAGGAGATACCAGAGCGAGCCAACCACAAGACTAAAGAAGATGACCATCGGCATTGCTTCGGCCCCGCGCCAGTAAGTAGCGATTGGGGCAACAGCGCACGCTGCTATACCCAACAACGTGGCGGGCGAATAACCAACTTGACGAAGATTGTGGAACCACTCCATCGCTGCGGCACCCAGAGCTACAGCCAACAACACCACAGTGGCAGGTTTACCCAACTTGAAACAGATCAGGGCTATGACAGCGAGACCAACTCCAGCAAGAACAGCCGTCGGGAGGTCGCGGCCACCACCTTTTTTGTCCGCTACCTGAGCAACGTCTTCTTCGTCAGTAGAGATGCGCGGCATAGCGCCAAAGTCGTCGGGGTTTTCGCTGTAGACATCGCCGTCGTCTTGGTAACTAGGGGTTTCGTAACTCCCGGCGTTATCCCAATCGGAGGAGCCTTCCGGCGGCAACAGCGATGGGTTGAACTCGCTATCTGATGCCCTCTCAGATCGACCTAAGTCCTCCGAAGCAAAATCAACGCGCGAATGCGTGTCGTCCCACGTCGGCTCGGAACCTGCGAGCGCTCCCGAGCTTGCTGACTCCGACCAATGCGGCAAGCTGCCGTCGTCGTCGAATCCACCGGCGGCGTCGCCGATAGATCGCAGTCCCTCTTGGTCATCTTTTGGTCGTTCATCCATGCGAAATTTCCCTTCTTGGTTCCCGAGGTTAGACCTCGAGAAGTTCCGTTTCCTTTTCGCCGAGAGCCGAATCGATTCCAGCCTCGCCTGCGTGCGTTAATTTGTCGAGTTCTTTCTCGGCCAATCGAACCTCATCCTCGGAGGCATCGCCATCTTTATGTAAAGCATCGAGGTCGTGTCGAGCACCGCGACGAAGTCCCCGGATACGAATACGACCCTCTTCGGCCATCGCCTTCACCATGCGAACGTAGTCCCGTCGGCGTTCTTCGGTGAGGATCGGGAAACCAAGCCGGATGATGGTGCCATCATTGCTTGGATTGAGCCCGAGGTCGGCCTCGCGAATTGTCTTTTCGATTGACTCGATAGAGGATTTATCGAACGGCGAAATAACGAGCATCCTGGCCTCAGGAACACTGAAACTTGCCAACTGCTGCATCGGAACTTCGCTGCCGTAGTAATTCACGATGAGTCGCTCGACCAGGTTCGAGCTAGCTCGACCGGTACGGATCGAGGCAAACTCGGTACGAGCGTGAGCTACCGCCTTGCTCATACCTTCTTCTGCTTCCAGAAGGATCATGTCGGTCAGTTCGCTCATCGGGGTCCTTTGCTCTGTGAGCTCAAAGTAGCGCTAGCTGACAAGAGTACCGATTGCGTCGCCCGCAATCACGGACCGAATGTTACCTTCGGCCAAAAGGTCGAACATTATGATCGGCAACTCGTTGTCCATGCACAACGTGATTGCGGTGCTGTCCATAGCTTTGAGACCCTTCGCAATCATGTCAATGTAGGTAACTTGATCTAACTTTGTGGCTGTGGGGTCAGTCTTCGGATCGGCGGTATAGACGCCGCCGGTGCCAGAATGAGTGCCTTTCAGCAACACCTGGGCTTCTATCTCAACCGCTCGCAGCGCAGCCGCGGTATCAGTGGTAAAGAACGGATTGCCCGTCCCTCCAGCGAATATGACAATACGACCCTTCTCGAGATGGCGAACAGCGCGTCGACGAATGTAGGGTTCGGCAATCTGGCTCATATGTACCGCTGTTTGCACACGGGTTGGTTGACCCTGTTGCTCCAACGTGTCCTGTAAAGCAAGGGCATTAATCACGGTTGCCAACATGCCCATGTAGTCGGCTTGGGCCCGGTCCATACCTGCACCGGCACCAGTCATGCCCCGCCAAATGTTGCCGCCGCCGACCACGACGCCAATTTCGACGTCGAATTCTTCGCGTACTTGCACAATTTCGCGCGCTAAACGGGCGACAAACTTGCCATCGATTCCGTACCCCTCGTCGCCGGCGAATGCTTCACCAGAAAGCTTCAACAGGACGCGCTTCCAACCGGCATCAACTCCACGTTTTGTCATTGATAGCGACTGTAGGCGATAGAACGCTTACGCGCCGTTAAAGGACTGTGCAAAGCGCACAATCGAGCCGTTGCCAATGGTTTCCTTGACGGAGGCCTTGTCACCGTGCAGACCCTGTTCAAGTAGAACAGAATCCCGGAACCAACCCGTAAGGCGACCTTCCACGATCTTTTCCCAAGCTTGTTCGGGCTTGCCTTCGGCCTTGGTGATTTCGAGCAACGCACTACGTTCCGCAGCAATAGCGTCAGCGTCGACCTCTTCACGAGTGAGCACAGTGGGCTTGGCAAAAGCGATATGTAGGGCGATCTGATGAAGCGTGTCAGAATCCACGCCCTCACCTAATACAACTACGCCGTTAATTCCGCGACCATCTTGCATGTGCACGTAGCTGTCGATTGCTTGGCCTTCGCCCGCCTCGATGAACGCAACCTGACCAAGTTGGATGTTCTCTTTTTTGGCGATCTTAAGATCGTCAATTTTGTTAACCATCGCCGAGGCAGCATCAGCGCCGCCAACCAAAACAGCAGCAGCCAGTTCGTTGACTAATGCGATAAAGTCGGCGGACTTAGCACTGAAGTCGGTCTCGCTCAGCAGATGCACCATGGCAACAGCGGAATCGTTGGTAGCGATAGCGATAGCGCCATCATTATTTTCGCGATCCTCACGGCCAGCAGCCTTCGCAAGGCCCTTCTCACGAAGAGCTTGGGTGGCCGCTTCGGTGTTGCCGTCGGCTGCGGTGAGCGCCTTCTTGGCGTCCATCATGCCAGCACCGGTTGCCTGGCGAAGGGCTTGAATATCTTTAGCAGTAAAGGAAGCCATGGTTAGCTTTCGGTGGTTTCGGCTGCGGGGGCAACCTCTTCAACAGGGGCTACTTCTTCGACAGGGGCTACTTCTTCGGCTGGGGTTACTTCCTCGGCGGGAGCAGCGGGTCCGGTGTCCTTGGCAACAGCTTCGGTACTAAGGCGGGTGTCGCGCTGGGCAGCCGCGAGGGCAGCCGCATCGCGAGCTTCGGCCTGCTTTTGTTCGTGAGCCGCTTCTTCTTCGGCGTTGCGAGCCGGAGTTTCTGCTGGGGTATGACCACTGGCCTGAGCCATGTAGCGACCTTCGCGAACCGCATCGCTCATGATTCGGCACATGAGATCGCCGGATCGAATGGCGTCGTCGTTACCGGGAATAACGAATGTGACCTCGTCAGGGTCGCAGTTGGTATCGACTACAGCGATAACCGGGATCCCAAGCTTGTTCGCTTCGGTAACAGCAATGTGTTCCTTCTTGGTATCAAGAACAAACACGGCGTCCGGGGTCTTCGTCATGTTGCGAATACCGCTGAGGTTCCGTTCTAGCTTGATCAGCTCACGACTGAGAAGCAGTGCTTCCTTCTTGGGCATCGCTTCGAATTCGCCGGAGGATTTCATGCGACCGTACTCTTGCATCTTGTCGACGCGCTTGCCAATGGTTTCGAAGTTGGTGAGCATGCCGCCCAACCAACGTTCGTTGACATATGGCATACCGCAGGCTTCGGCGTACGACTGCACGCTGTCTTTGGCTTGCTTCTTGGTGCCGACGAACAACAAGGTGCCGCCTTCACCAACCATGTCGCGCACGAATGCGTACGAAGTGGCCACATGATCGAGGGTCTTCTCGAGGTCGATGATGTAAATGCCCTGGCGTTCACCGTAGATGAATCGCTTCATCTTCGGGTTCCAGCGGCGGGTCTGGTGACCGAAATGGACACCAGCGTCGAGCAATTGGCGCAGAGTTACTACAGGGGCCATGAAATTATCTCCTTCTTCGGTTGAGACGTAACCCGTTCGTGCACCCTGAGGCGACCGAAGAATAGAACGAGCATAAGTTAGGAGCTGAAAACTCTATCTGATCGGCCAGCAACCAACACCTAGCGAGTCCACGAATTTAGCCGCCTGCGAATTGTTCGATGGTGAGCTCGCTTCGACAGCGCTACGGGTACGAGACGAACGGGCTGCGCACTTGCTTGAAATAGCCGTTCGGGATTCAGGTAGCCCGAGCCGGCAAGAACCCCAAAGTGGAGTCGATTGCCTGACTTCCCTACCCCTTGACCACGTTGCACGGCCAACCCAACGTGGACCTCAATAGCGTTGAGACCTGAGTAGGTGGTTCGCAACCCGTCAAAATGTGTAATGGACACAACCAGACGCCCCGCTACTACGCCCGCGAAAGCGACGATGCCGTCGCCCGCAGCACGGACATCCGTTCCGGGTTGCGTTACATATTCAAGACCACGATTTCCGGGTCCATAAAGGGTGGCTGGCGCACGAAAGTGATCACCAATTGGTGCGCTCACGGGCGGGCTGTAGTCCACACCTGTTGCGTACACAGGACTTGACGCCAAAAGCAGCGCTGCTACCACCGCGGCCAACACTGACCCAGTTCGTTTAATCATTCGTCTTCTCTTTCGTTTCTATGCCGCGAGGTAACCCACAGCAACTCGCAACCGCGGATGCGGTGTTTGAGGGGAAATGAAAAGTCAGATCGACCGGTGGAACGAAATACTAGTTGACCCAATGAGCCGACGCCAGACGAGATCGAAGGTGCAGTAGTGCAACCACAAAGCCTGCATTTAGGAGTAACAGCGGCCGTGCTCAGCCTCGTGGATGGGTGGTTTCCAGTACGGAACGGAGTCGTTCCTTACTGACGTGCGTATAAATTTGTGTACTGCCGAGGTCGGCATGACCAAGCAGTTCTTGTACAGATCGTAGGTCGGCCCCACCGTCAAGCAGGTGGGTTGCAAAGGTGTGTCGCAAGGCGTGGGGGTTGGTGGGGGAACTAGCACGGCGATCAAGAATCCGTCGTACGTCACGTGGCGAGATACGTCGGCCGGCAAAGTTAAGAAACAGCGCTTCGGTTTCGTCGCCGGCGCCTAGGAAGCTGTAGCGTCCGCGTTCGACCCACTGACCAATGGCAGCGGATGCCTTCCCCGATAAGGGGATCTGACGCTGCTTGGCTCCCTTGCCCCAGACCAAGGCCAAATTGGTCGATAGGTCGATGCTGGTCGTATCCAAGCCACAGAGTTCACTTACGCGGACCCCACTGCCGTAGAGAATTTCGAGAATGGCATCGTCACGCCAGCGCCGCTCGGGGGAATCCCCAGCAATCTGGGGTCGCGGCGTATCAAGCAGGGTGGTAATTTCTTCCGTTTTAAGAACACGCGGTAAACGACCATCGGCTCTAGGGGCGGTGACGCCCAGTGTGGGATCGACCGCCGAAGCTCCTTGACGCAGCGACCACCCGAAGTAACGTCGCAAGGACGAAAGTTTGCGGGCAATTGTTCGGCGAGCGTAGGCCTCTGTGGTCAGGTGGCCCAAGTACGAGCGCATATAGAGCCGAGTTACTTCGTCAGGACTTGTGACCTCATATTGTTCGATCCATTTCACAAACGCGCCAACATCGCGAACATAGACCGCTGTCGTTCCCGCGGACACCGATGTCAACGATTTTTGGAAACTACCCAGGTTCCAGGTCATCGCCCCACGCTAGTGCGCCGTCGTGTTGTGACGGGTGGACCTGAGTCCGATGAGCACCATCACTTAGCTCAAAGGTGCCCAGTCGTGCGCTCGAACCACTGACCTCGTTGCACGATTTGCCTGGTCTGCCTCAGGCTCTCTAGCCCTATGCTCAAGGCGCTGAAATCCATCCCGGTCCGCTTAACCAAAGTGTTGAGATCGACGGATTGCCAGCAGAAACTGTCGAGGATGCGCTGATGTGATTTATCGGCAACAGTGATTGGTGTTGGTCGTGTTGCTTCCGATATCGGACATAGACCCAGCATCGCCACGATGTCGCCAGCCGATGCCGCCGGGGCGCAGCCATCCGCTAGGAGCTGATTAGTGCCAACCGAAGCTGGACTACGAATAGGCCCGGGAACCGCCATTACCGTGCGATCTCTTGCCGCGGCCTCGGCAACCGTGTGCATTGAGCCGCCTTCTTCTCCGGATTCGACGACGACCACAACATCGGCCAGTCCAGCCAATATCCGATTGCGGGCCGGGAAATGCCACCGCAGTGGTGCGGAGCCCAGCGGGTACTCGCTCACCACAGCACCAGCTTGGGCCACTGATGTCCATAGGGCTCGATTGCGGCTTGGATAAATGCGATTGAGGCCACTGCCAACAACCGCGACCGGAGGTGCCAGGTTTGCGGCTAAGGCACCCGCATGAGCCGCAGCATCAATACCCAGAGCTAAACCCGAGAGCACGCAAATACCCGTTGCGGCAAGGTCCCGACCAAACTCGTACGCCACATCGGCTCCGTATTGTGTGCAATTCCGGGTGCCAATGATGGCGACCGTCGGCAGGCGCAAAGCTCCTAGATCACCTCTGACAAAGAGCACATCGGGAGGTTCCGGGTCGCCGATCAGGCGAGCTGGAAACCCAACCGATTCAGTCAACAGGACCGAAATGCCATGGCTAGTGTGCTGTTGCCATAGGGCCTTCACATCGGTAGATCGAGCCTTGACCCGCCACCGCTGCCGAAGCGTCGCCGACGTTTTCAGCGGTTCATCAGAGACAATCGCGGCCCAGGCCTCGGCCGGGGTCCGTCCTGCCAACACGACCCGCATTTTGGCGGGGCCCATGGAGTCCAGCTGTAACAGCGCCGCTACCCATGCCTCAGCCGGAAGTAGCCCGTCATCGAACATGATCGACCTCACGGTTCACCGCTACGGGGTCGGCTCGGAGCTGCAACGCTTGCGCAAGATGGCCGGGAGTAACAATGTCAACTTCTTCTAGATCGGCAATTGTCCGGGCCACGCACCGCACCCGATGCATCCCACGGGCGCTCAGACGGCCGGCAGAAATTGCAACCTCCAGCAAGGTCACCGAGTCGACGCAAAGCGGGTCAGTTTCGTCTAACTGCTTCGCGGACAGTTCGGCGTTGCATCGCACTCCTCGGCCATGGGCTGTGCTGCGAACGCGACCCACACGATCGGCTACCTCCGCTGAGGACTCCCCGCCGCGACCACCGAACAGATCTTCACCACTAGGGCGTTGAACGTGAACACGGAGATCCAGGCGATCCAACAAGGGACCCGACAGCCGTCGGGCATATCGGAACCGCGATGCACTGCTACAAAAACACCCGCCCGGACGTCCGAGATCCCCACAAGGACAAGGGTTTGTTGCGGCGACCAGAAGGAAGCGCGCCGGAAACTCGGCCGAACCGCTTGCCCGGCTCACACGGACCAAACCCTCCTCGAGGGGCTGACGAAGTCCGTCCAAAACTGCCGGGCTGAATTCACCCATTTCGTCCAAAAATAGAACTCCTCCGTGAGCTGCACTCACCTCGCCCGGACGTAGTACCGAAGAGCCGCCTCCGATGAGGGCAACAGCCGACGCCCCGTGATGGGGCGCACGAAATGGAGGCCGGGCTATAAGTCCGCCAGCTGGTAAACCCAGCCCAGCGGCAGAGTGAATACGGGTTACCTCAATGGCCGTCTCGACGTCGAGCGAGGGAAGTAGTCCAGACAACCTTTTGGCCAACATGGTTTTCCCGGCCCCTGGCGGACCAATAAATAAAAGGTGGTGCCCACCGGCCGCGGCAATTTCGAGTGCATGCCGAGCTACATGTTGGCCCCGCACATCGGCGAGATCAGGTTCGGTGACCCGGACAGGCTCCTCGATGGCCTCGGGGGCGGGAGACCACTCCCCCTCACCTTGGAGCACGTCAACGAGATCCCGCAGGTTAGACACTGAGCGAATCGTTCGGTCTTGGATGAGACTAGCTTCGGCCGCATTGGCGTTGGGCACCACAATCTCGGAGGTATGCACAGCATCGGCAAGAGGCAATGTGCCTGGTACGGGCCGAATAGTGCCGTCGAGTCCGAGTTCGCCGACGAACCCCATGTTCTCGACTGAACCGGCATCAATATCGCCCTCGGCCACAAGAACACCAATAGCTATGGCCAAATCGAGACCAGCACCCTCCTTTCGCACGCCTGAGGGCGCCAGATTTACCGTGACCCGTCGGAGGGGCCAAGCCAGACCGCTACTAAGGACCGCGGCGCGGACCCGGTCGCGCGCTTCGCGACACGAGACGTCGGGGAGACCAACCACGGTAAACCCAGGCAGACCATTGGATATGTGAACTTCTACGGCGACAGGATGACCAACCACACCAACGAGCGTGGCGGCTGAAATACGGGCGAGCATGAGCCGACCTCCAAAACAAATTGCGTTAGAGGGCGGATCGATGATCCACAAGACAGGTTCGTTCGTCCACGAGCCGAGACTGAAACTGTACGCACCTGGTGTGACATTCTCGGATTAGAAAGAAGATAAACGACCGTGGCAATCGCTCTCCGGTGTTGGTCCTGCCCCGAGTGGCTGTGCCTAGCCCGCCATCAGCAGTAGCGACTCAGCGTCTAAAGCACCTCGCGGGTGTAACGCACAACTGCTTCCAACTCCGCATCGGTAAGAATGCTGCCAAATGCGGGCATCATTCCTTTGCCGTTGGAAACGAACTCGATCTGACTGGCCTGAGTCGGATAGGCCAACAAAACGTTGCCCTCGTTCAGTTGCTTACCTCGACCACCTTGCCCCTCGGACCCGTGGCACTGCACACACTTGGATTCATATACCGAACGACCCTCAACCAACACTTGGTCCACCGATCCATCGGCGAGCGCTGAGACATTTGGTGGCGGCCCAGCGCACGCACCTACCGTCAATGCTGCGGCGAAGAAAAAAGTTAGTCTCCTCATGACCCCGAAAATTTTGCGTCGCGCTTCTCGAGCCAGGCCAAGCCTGCTTCACGCACGTCGTCGGTGGTGAAATTTAGCGCCTGGGACCGAGCCTCCGCGGTAAGTGCCCCCGCAAAAGATGCATCCAGTCCGTCGTTGAGCATGCGCTTGGTCGACGCCAGCGCAATCGGCGGCCCACTAGCAAGCCGTGTGGCCCATTGGTCGACAAACGAATCCAGTTCAGCGGCAGGAACAATGCGATTTACCAGTCCTAGCTCAGCTACTTCGTCTGCGGACAAGACATCGGCGAACAATGCCAACTCCTTGGCTTTGTGGAGTCCGATCAAACGAGGCAACAACCAGGTCCCGCCGAAGTCAACAGAGAGCGCCCGCCGCGCAAAGATTTCGCTAAACCTGGATCGGTCGCTTGCCACAACTAGATCGCAACCCAACGCCAAGTTCATTCCCGCACCAGCGGCAATTCCATCGACCTTCGCAATAGTGGGTTTGGAGAGATTGTGTAGTGCCAGTGCTGCATCGTTCACCGGAATCATGCGGGCCATCCCGCTGACTTGTTGACGCTCGCCGGTCTGGCCAACATCGGCACCCGAGCAAAATTCGCCGTTGGCACCAGTAATAATTAACACGCGCACCTGCGGATTGGACTCGACGGCGGCAAATGCTTCCGTAAGGCCTACCCACATTTCGTTGGTGATCGCATTCTTTGTTTTGGGACGATTGAGCGTCAATGTTGCAATTGCCTCGTCGACGCCAAGCTGAAGATCTTCCATACGTGGCAGACTACTAAATCTATGGGACTAGACCCCACCCGAAAGCACCGCCGTACACCATTCGACTACTGGTATGTAGGCATCGGTGTGCTCATGTTTCTGGCGTTACTGATCTGGGCTGCGTTCGGCTGAGTCATGACTGACTTTTGGCACGAAGACAACGTCGAGACACGATTTATCCAGCCCTATCAGGCCACCAAGACCTACATTTGTCCGGGTTGCAATCGTGACATTCCCAAGGGCATGGGCCATATGGTTGCCGTGCCGTACGAAGCCGCCGACCTTCGCCGTCATTGGCATCGGGGTTGCTGGGTCAACCGCAAAACTCGCCGACCGCGCCGCTGAGCAGCATTCCCGTCGGGTTCGATTCCTCACCACCGTTCTTCTCGAACATGTAGATCTGTCGATCCACCTTGCGGCTGGTCTAGCCTTCGGTGCCGTCGGCAAGCGGCCAACCGTTAGCAACACAGGCACCAGTACTTTTGGTTTGCTGCATCATTACCGGTGCAGCTGCCCCGGCGTTTAGACACGCGACGTGCTCGTGACGCAGAATGTGACCAATTTCGTGGTTCACCAAGTAGATGCGGTATTCCTCGATTGAATCGAAGTCGCTGGCTCCATTGCGCCACCGTTCCACATTCCACACCGATCGTAACTGTTCGACGGCGCAAGAATATATACCCAAGGTGTTCCACGGCAAACAAAGTTTGTCGGTCGTTGATGGCGACGCCAAGATGATTCGGAAATCGCCGTCGGCGGCTACCTGCTGCCATGCGACTTCGCCGGAACCAACCCAACTTCGTTCGTCAAACAAAATTCGTTCGAACTCGTCGACGAAACAGTCGTGATCGATGGCGAGGCCGGCCTCGATCTCTACGGTGAAGGTCTTGATTGCGCCGGATCCGATTACTTCGGTTGTGGCTTGGATCAGGGTCAGCTCCCCCGTTGGAGCGTCGACTTCGCCCGTGGCACAGTCAGTTCCGCCGAGCGGAGTTGGAACCTTGGTCGGTACCGGAACCGGCGTCGCGGTGGGGACGTCTGTCGCCGTCGGATTTGGCATTGGCGTGGGCACGGTCGAAGGCGATGTCGTTTGCCCGGCCGTGACCTGGGCATTGGCGTCGGAGTTTTGAACAGCCAGATCGCCGGCACTTAACTCTTCACTTGTTTCGGAACCAAAAAAGAAAAGCGTGGCCACAAATATGGTTGGGGCCAAAATTACCACCGCCCAGGGCGGAATTCGATTCTTCACGGCGCAACCGTAGTGGACGTAGGAGTATCCCCCGCTCAGTTGCCGGTGAAGTTCGCGGCCCGCTTCTCGACGAATGCGGCAATCCCCTCGACACCGTCAGATCGCCTCATCGCCGCGGTGATGTGGGTTCCCTCAAATTCGCCCGCCGCTTCAAGCTCGGAATCGATGCCGTTGTAGATTACGCGCTTTGCCATCCCTGTTGCCCAAGCTGGTCCGTCGGCAAGCTGTTGGGCTAACGCCGCTGTCGCTGAGTCGACGATTTCGTCTTCGACAACCCGGTTGACGAGGCCCCACTGCTCGGCTTCGTCTGCGGTGAGCATCCGATTCGTAAGCGTGAGATCGAGCATGCGACGGAGCCCTATGTGGCGTGCAATAAAGTAGCTTGAGGTGCCGTCGGGCGTGAGGCCGGCCTTGGTGTAGGCCATCATGTATTTGGTGGACTTGCCACTGATGACCAGATCGAACGCGCCCACCATCGATAGTCCGGCCCCTCCTGCGGTGCCGCGTATCCCGGCAACAAATGGCTTGGCAATTCGGTTCATTTTGTTGAGGGCAGAGTGCAAATCCACAATCATCCGGGCCGTGGCATTGGGCAAATTGTCACCTTGCCCGCTGAAGAAGCCAAGGTCTCCTCCGGCACAGAACACTTTTCCTGCCGCGGTGACTGATACGGCTTTGACCTGATCGTCGAACTCGATGGTGACCATGACCTGCAAGAGTTCTTGGGCAAATGCGGGATTAACGACCGGGACGCCGACCGGTGGATCGAACCGCACATGGGCTACACCGGCCTCAACACGGTAGGTCATTGTTTCAAGTTCCATAGCAAGCACAACCTTCGTTCGGTGACTGGTGCGACCCTAATCCACTACCGGAAGCCAGAGCCAATACCAGTGGCTTTAGGTCCCACCCACGTACCTAGCTCGTTGTTCAGAACGCGGACGGTGCCACGATGACCTCGCCCCCGATCACACCTGCTACATCGAAGCGCACCGTCCTGCCGCCGCCCGGGTGGTGGGCCATCCACACAGCAGCCAGTTGACGGACCTTGCGTGCCTTCATTGGAGTGACTGCTTCGACGGGGTGACCGTACCGTTGCGAAGATCGGGTCTTGACCTCGCAAAATATCAATTCTCCTGGTCGCTCTAAAATAAGGTCAACCTCTCCATTGCGGCAACGCCAGTTGCGATCCACGATTCGGTATCCGGCGTTTATATACCATCGCGCCGCTAAGTCTTCGCCGTCGGCTCCCAGTTGTAGCTGTCTCGTCGTCATAGCAATGAACGTAACGAGGGGGTAGGACACCGAAGTATCCAAAACCAACGAAAGTGGGGGCGGCGGCACCCATTACAGTGATGCGCATGCAACTAATTCGCGGCACGGTCGTGACAATGAACGCCACTCGAGAAATCATCGATGACGGGGCCGTGGCCGTCGATGGCGCGACGATTTCCGCCGTTGGCCGTCGGTCCGATCTCATCGCGAAATATCCTGACGCGTCGATCTCCGGTAACGCCACCGACCTAGTGCTGCCGGGCTACATCAATGGTCACCAGCACCTCACCGGCGACCGCCTGAATCAATCGTCGATCCCCGATAAC
The DNA here is from genome assembly GCA_963854565.1 of Acidimicrobiia bacterium. GTDB lineage: Bacteria > Actinomycetota > Acidimicrobiia > Acidimicrobiales > JAHEJN01 > CAWKZT01. The sequence goes on along the minus strand of CAWKZT010000016.1, from coordinate 3,086 downwards.
ATCGTGGCAGACGAGGCGATCTTCAAGTGGTCTGTCCCGATTCACGAACAGCACACCGGCGACGACGATGAGCTGTCGGCGACGTTTACCTTGGCGGAGTCGCTTAGCAACGGCATCACAACCACCTTTGAAGCCGGCACTGTGGCGCATCCCGAACGTATTGCCATGGCCGCGCGCACGCTCGGGGCGCGGCTGACCATTGGCACGTGGGGCTGGGACGTTGAGGGCGGCCCGTTTGCGGGCACAGTCGATGAGGTGCTCGACCGTCAGCGTCAGATGCTGACCCTCGCAGACCCGGCCGATGACGAGCGCTCATTGGTATCGGCGTGGGTGAGTCTCGTCGGCCATGATCTGATGTCCGATGAGCTCGTCGTCGGCGCATCAGAGTTGGCCCGCGAAAAAGGTGTCGGGATGACCTTCCACCTCTCCCCTTCCACCGGCGACGCGGTCAGCTACCTCGATCGGACCGGATCCCGACCGCTGGTCCACCTCGATTCACTCGGTGCGCTCGGCCCGCACATCACCATTGCTCATGGAGTACACCTAGACGACGCCGAACTCGAAGTCGCGCTTCGCACGCGGGTTGCGGTGGTCTCGTGTCCGTGGGCCTACCTTCGACTTGGGCAAGGCATCACCAGCGAGTTTCGCCATATCGATCTTTGGCGACAGGGCGGGCGTCTCGCCCTTGGATGCGATGCCGAGAACGCTGGCGACCTAGTCGACGGAATACGCACGGCGGCACTCTTCGCTGGACTAGCGAAGGACACGCTCGTCGACCCCACAGTGTTCGGCGCCCACGATGCGCTCGAGCTGCTCACAATCAAGGGAGCCCAGGCCCTCGGTATCGACGATTTGGTCGGTTCCCTTGAAGTCGGCAAGCAGGCCGATGTCGTTGTCCACGACCGCACCAACCTCGAGTGGATTCCAAACAGCCCCGATCCGGTACTTCAGCTGATCTGGGGTTCTGACGGTCGGTCGGTTCGTGATGTGTTTGTCGCTGGACGTCAGGTCGTCGCTGACACAGTCCTGCTCGGAGCCGACATGCAAGCCCTCGCCCATGAGGCGACAGCAGCGGGTCAGTCGCTACGAACTCGCGCTGGATTACCCCAAACTTCGCGCTGGCCAATCGTCGGTTCCTGAGATCACAGCACCGGGTACTTCGATTTGTCCGGAAGTCCAGATCGCACGGTGATGGCCTCGCCAGCTTGCTGAGCATCAGCCCACAGCTTGTCTTCATCCACCGTGAGCATGCGGCCGGCTTCGACAACCTTGCGGCCATCGACGACCACAGTGTGCACGCCACGACCGTCGGCCGACCAAACGAGCTGGTTCATAACGTTGAGCAGTGGACGCCATTCGGGGCGATCGGTGTCGTGCATGACAACGTCGGCCTTCTTACCGACTTCGAGCGAACCGATCTGGTCGGACATGCCCATGGACTTGGCGCCGCCGATTGTCGCCATCTCATAGGCCATCTCGGCGGGGAACATCTGTGGGTCTTGCCGGGCGTCCTTGAAGAGGCCCGCCACTAGGTATGTCGCGCGCATCATGTCGGAATAGTTCGACGCGTTGTTGCCGTCGGTACCGATGCTCACGTTGATGCCTTGCTGCATCATCTCGGGCATCTTGCCCACCTGGGTCACGCCGTAGCTGACCTTCAGAGCCGTGGTCGGGCAATGCGCAACCGACACTCCTGCCTTGGTCATCACGCCGAGTTCCTGGTCGTCCACATGCACGCAATGCGTGATCGTGACGTCGTCTTGCAGGATGCCCAATTCGTCGAGGTGAATCATGGGCCGTTGCCCGAAGGACTCGATGAAGCCATCGGGGTCGAGCATGGCAGGAGACATATGGAAGCTCATCCCTGTGCCGTGATCGTCGGCCAACGATCGCGCTGCTCTCCAGAGCGGATCTGATGCGGTTGTGTGCCCAACAAGGATCGATGATGCCGCGATCCGACCGCCGGCGACCGACTTGAACTCGGTGAGTTGCCGTTCGAGGTTACCGATCGCATCGTCGGTGTTCTGCTTGTACACATCGGGCTCGGGAGGAAGGTCCCAGATCCACTTGCCGACCTTGCCCCTGATCCCAACATCGACGAGCGTTTCGATGACCTCGTCGAGGAATCGGATTGTTCCCGCCTCCAGAAACGTGGTCGTGCCGGACTTCAACATCTCGACCGCCGCGAGTTTGGCGGACAGCCGCTCGTCGGCGGCCGTGTGCACTGCGTACAACGGGCACAACCACATGAAGACATTCTCGACGAAGGGCGTGTCGTCGGGGACGTAGCCACGCGTGAGCGGTTCGCCCGTGATGTGGATATGAGTGTTCACCATTCCCGGGGTGATGACGAAGCGATCGCCACCTATGGTCTCGGCTGCGGTGTAGGTCGCCTCGAGTTCGCTGGTCTTACCGACCGCAACGATCTTGTTTCCACGAATGGCCACGGCTCCATCGTGAATGATGTCGCGAGTTTGGTTCATCGTGACGACGTACCAGCCCTTGATCAACAGATCGATATTCTCGGTCACGTTTCCCCCTAATTGATATGGTAAGACCATCAGTCCAATGCAAAGGATAGGCCATCGATGAACAACTCGCCTCTTGATTCTTGTTGGTACGCCGTTGCGACAGTGGACGAGGTCGGCGCCGACCCGTTGGCGGTCGAGATCCTTTCGGTTCCGTATGTCATCTGGCGTGGGCCCGAGGGACTGATCGCGGCGCGAGACCGCTGTCCGCACCGAGAAGCGAAACTCTCAAATGGCACGATGCAGGATGGTTGTCTGCGATGCCCGTACCACGGTTGGGTGTTCGGCGACGAGGGACGCTGCGTCGAGATTCCGTCGTCGGGACCAGAAGCAGCAATCGCTCCGGCGGCTCACCTCAATACGTTGAGCGTCGAGGAGTGCTATGGCTTAGTGTGGTTCTGTCCTGGCGAACCAGCGAGGCCCATCCCCCACCTCGGTGTCGACGACGACCCTTCCTTCACCCGTCTCAACACCGGAGTGCAGGTTTGGGACTGTTCGGTGACTCGCATGATCGACAACATGCTCGATGTTGCCCATTTCCCCTATACGCATGTGGGC
>CAWKZT010000015.1:0-23025 GCA_963854565.1 Acidimicrobiia bacterium | reverse complement strand
CCTGGTCGGCGGCGTCGGTGACGTCGCCGGACCAGGCGTTGGTGGAAAGGTACTTCCAGCCAAAGTCGCTAACGATGAACACGATCACACCTTCGTCGATCTTTTCGGCTACCCGTACTGCGCCTGCTGCCGCAGCGCCAGCGGAAATGCCTGCGAAGATACCTGTCTCGTCGGCCAGGCGCCGGGTGTACTCGATGGACTCTGCGGCCCGAACAATACGTTTGCCATCGAGGAGGTCGTAGCCACCCCATTTCTCAAAGATAGGTGGAATATAGCCATCATCGAGTGACCGAAGTGCCTCGACCTGTTCGCCCGATGGCGGCTCGACCGCGTAGAGCTTGACATCAGGTTTGTTGTGTTTGAGATAGGAGCCGACACCCATCAAGGTGCCGCTTGTCCCCAAACCCGCCACGAAGTGGGTGATGTTGGGAACATCGGCCAGAATCTCAGGCCCGGTGGTGTTGTAGTGGGTCTGGGGGTTGGCGTCGTTGGCGTATTGGTAAAGGAACGCCCATTCGGGATTGTCCGCGGCAATTTCTTGGGCCAAACGGACGGCGCCGTTCGAGCCTTCTCCAGCTGGCGAAGGAATAATCTCGGCCCCGTACACCTCAAGTAGCTGTCGTCGTTCTGGCGATACGTTGCCAGGCAAAACAATCTTGATGGGATAGCCACGCAGCTTGGCAATCATCGCCAACGCTATGCCGGTGTTTCCTGAGGACGGCTCGATGATGGTTTGCCCAGGCATGAGTCGGCCCTGTTCTTCGGCGTCGTCAATCATTGCTAGCGCAATACGGTCTTTGACCGATCCAGCCGGGTTCATGCCTTCGAGTTTGGCGAAAATCTTGACCCGCGCGTTGGGGCTCAGTTGCGATACGTCCACAACTGGCGTGTTGCCAATGAGCTCAGTGATTGATCCATATACAGCCATAAGAGTTCTAACCCTGACCAATTGTTGACTATTCCGATCAGAATTATAGGGGTTTCAATTTCCTACTGCTACTTCGGCTTTGGTTGAGGACTTGATCTAAGGTGCGGGCTCACTACTAATGGAGTTTCCATGTCACTAGAACTTGTCCCGCTTGGCACATTCACCATCAACCTCAAGAAGCCAATGATGGTTCCCGACGGAGCGATGGGCACTCGTCTCATCGTCGAGCTTGACTCGGGCACAATTGTTGGCGACCGCCTGAACGGCGAGATTCATGGAACAGCCGGTGCCGACTGGCTTACGCTGGGTCCTGGTGGCAGTAACGGCACGCTCGACGTCCGACTCACCATCAAAGCCGACAACGGAGCGCTCATCTACATGGAATACGGCGGCAAGATAGACCTCGCCTCGAGCACCGTTATTGCCACCCCCACGTTCCAATGTGGCGATGCCGACTATGCGTGGCTCAACAACGTCCAAGCAATCGCCGAAGGCCATATGGCCGACAACGTGCTCGTCTACGAACTCTTCGAGGTCACGGTTGTCTAGATGCGCTCGGGCGGGTGCAAATGGTCACCACACCGGTGATTTAGTGCTCTGATCACGCGGTCTTCTCGGTGCCAGCCGAGAAGACTAACGGTCGCCGTTGCCAGGGCAAAGCGACGACCTTCAATAGCTTCAAGCCGACTAGCTCAGCGGTTTCGCGGGCCCGCCGAAGTGGGCTGGAGTAGACATGATCAACAGACCAATCGGCCAAGGTGTTCGCGGCCGCCAACGCTTCGCCGCGTCCCTGTTCGGTTAGCGCAATATCGGTTAACCCAGTATGGCGACCGGCGGCCGACCATTCGGTTTGGCCGTGACGGATTACGAGTAGTTGAGATCCCATCGCCCGACTATGCCACAGGCCACCAACACGGGTGGTCTTGCGACCGTGGAGTTGTGATCTAGATTGGAACCAATTCGTTGAGGGGTTTGTGATGTTGAGAACAGCAATGATGTGGTTAATCGCCGTGGCGATTGCCGTGGCTATCGCTGCCGCGCTTGTGCTTAGTGGCGGCGATGGAGGCGAAGGAGCTAGTGCTGTCGACGCTGAAGCAACTGCCGACGCCAGCCCAACTCCTCTGCCAAATGATGGAGGCTCATCATCTGACGCCGAACCCGAACCCACGGCTACCGCCGAACCCGAACCCACGGCTACCGCCGAACCCGAACCCACGGCTACCGAAGAGCCCGAACCACTTCCCGTGATCCCTCAGGGTGGCCCGTGGCGAGTTGTCAACCAACCGGCGACGTTCTTGTGTGGTGGCACCTCCATCGAGGTCCCTGAAACCGTCGAAGAGGGAGCAATGCTCACCATCCTCGACGATGGCGAGAACCTCTTGGGACTCGACTTCTCTGCTGACGCCACCGACCTCAATATGCATCGCACGGCAGTGTCGCCAGTGTCCGCCAGCTACGCCGGTGACGTCAGCGTCGAAACCCCCGATGGCACTGTCACGATTTCATTCTCGGTGACCTTCAACTCGCCAACCCACTTTGATGGCGACCTGGTGGGTACCGTCTCAGGCGGCGGCATCCTCTGCGAAATCGACCGCGGCCTAGCCGGCGACTTCAAGGGCTAAGGGTCAAATCGGCACTAGAGGTTCTTGGTCACGCCACTTATCGGGCGGCCACCTCGATGCGCTCTTCGGTTACCTGACCGTCGAGAATCTTGTAGCTACGCACCGAAGGGTCAGCGTCCTTGAGCGAAACAATTACGAAGTGCCACGAGCCGAACGGGTCGAAATTGGCTGCGTCGGCAATGTCGGTGGGTGACGGATAGTTCGTGGTGTGGGTGTGTGAGTGCATGACCCCCACGATCAATAGACCAGCTTCGTCGGCCGCCTTTTCGGTGGCCATGAATTCGGCGCCATCGATCTGGTAGATCTGACTGGAGTGGGCAATGTTTGTGAGCGGGAAAAACTGCACAACCTCACCGGTAGCCATATCGGCCGCAAACATGCCACACGCCTCATCAGGGACGCCAGCAATCGCGTGAGCGACCATCTGGTCGACCACAGGCTTAACAATTACCAACGGGTTCAACGCCAAATTCGGGTCCTCTGACACAGCAGCGAGGGTACCCTCGCTTGCGTGGCGAAGAAGACCAAACCTCCCAAACCAGTAGATCCCATGGCCAAGATCGTCGTGGCCTCCAATCGTCGCGCCAACCACGAGTACGAAATTCTCGACACTTACGAGGCAGGTCTCGTGCTCCAAGGCAGTGAAGTAAAGGCGCTTCGCGAGGCCAAAGTACAGATTGCCGAAAGCTACGCCCGCATACGCAACAACGAACTATGGCTACTGTCGTTCCACATATCGCCCTACTCCCATACCGGCGCACACACAGGTCACGATCCCGACCGCCCAAAAAAGCTGCTGCTGCATCGCACCGAAATAAACCGCATTGGTGCTCGACTCGACCGCGATCCACTCACGATGGTGGCGTTGCAGGTGTACTTCATCAAGGGCAACGCCAAGGTCGAACTTGCCCTAGCCCGTCGTAAGAATCAGACCGACAAGCGTCAATCGATTGCCGAGAAAGACGCTAAGCGAGAAACGGCCCGGGCCCTGAAAGCAGCCAACCGCGTGGGCTACGACGACTAGTTGACGATCTCGATCTCGGCCAGGTCAAATAGGCCGAGAGTTACTTCTATTTCGACCGTCTGAGCGTCCCGTATTACTTCGAACACCACCGCCGTATCGGGCAACTCTAAGCGGATGCTTGCAGCCAGATCACTCATCGAGGCAATCCGGCGTCCGTCCATACCCACGATCAGATCGCCAACCTCAAGCTCACTGTCGGCGGCGCCGGTGCCAGGTTGAATTGAAATTATCAATGCACCAGCATCACCCAGTACTGGATCAGTGCCGTTGATGCCCAAATAGCCCGATTCGATAGTCTCGCCAGCGACAATACGCCCGGCAACAAGCGCCATGGTCTCACTGGGGATAGCAAACCCGACGCCCACGTTGCCCGTTGACCCGGCGGTTCGGATCGAGGTATTCATGCCGATAACTCGACCTTGGCGGTCCACCAGTGCGCCGCCTGAGTTGCCCGGATTGATTGGCGCATCAGTCTGAATCATTCCGACCCGATTGGTGGCACCATTCTCTGCGTTTGCGGGAACTCGATTTATGGCCGAAATCACACCGGCAGTCACCGTTTGCTCAAGACCGAAGGGACTGCCGATCACGACCGCAAGCTGACCTACCTCGACCGTCCCCGCCGGGGCCAACACGGCAACACCAAACTCTTCGGAGGCATCGATCTGAATTACTGCAATATCGGTAGAGGTATCGCGACCAACAACAACGCCCGCAACACGCTTGCCACTAGCCAACTGAACCGTTGCTTCGGTTGCTTCGCCGACCACGTGGGCATTGGTCAAGATAAGACCGGACTCGTCATAGATAATGCCGCTGCCTTGTCCGAAATTGGGGACATCGATCAGCACAACAGCCGGAGCCACAACCGCTGCTGCTACTGCGGCTGGCTCGACATCGTCGGTAAGAATTGGATCCACGGGGCGCAAACTTTCGTCCACCGTTACGCCTGGCGCGACAGTATTGCCCGTGACGGGCATTTCAACTGACCTACCCGTGGCCCCGGCCGCGTCGGCGGCGGACTGTGCGGCGGACGCTAGATCTTCATTGGCCTGCCGTTCACCAAAAGCCCATCCGCCAGCAAACGTTGCAGCAAGAAGAGCAAGCGTCGTGATAACCCAGGGAACCGTTCGTTGGAGACGCCACTTGGGCTTCTCGACGACGGCAACGATTGTCCGCCCCCCTGCGCCACTGGTGGCGGCAGCGGAGGGAAGCGGCAACTCGTTGTAGACAGCCAAAGGAGGGGAAGCTGTCCACGAAGGAGACGACAGGGAATCGGGAGACGATGGGGGGATGGACGCCTCAGAGGGAAGCCACGACGAGGACCTGACGACACGCCAGTTTGGGTCATCCTCGCTCGCTTGATCTTCCGCTGAGTGTTCACTATCGCTCACCCGGTTCTCCTGTCATCTGGGGTATGTCATGAAGTTAAACAATCAAACCTAAAATATTCGTAAAGACGACACAACATCATTAAGAACTCTTCGTCGGAGTGATTTATTTCTCTAGATCAAGCACCAAAGGAACCGTCGGCGCATCGGCAGCTAAAGCCGGTATACGAATACGGAACGTGGCGCCGTGGTTTAGTTTGCTGTCGAGCGAAACCGTCCCGCCGTGCGCCTCCGCAATTTGGCGCACAATGGTAAGACCAAGACCAGAGCGGGACTCCTCGCGCGACTGGCTCTTATTTCCTCGCCAAAAACGTTGGAAGATCTTCTCTTGATGTTCAAGCGCAATACCTGGGCCTTGGTCCTCGACCTCGATGAAGATCAGGTTTCCTTGCCGTCCAGAACGTACATGAATCACGGTCCCAGCAATAGACACGCGCAGCGCATTGGCCAACAGGTTGGCCACCGCCCGCCCAAGGGCGGGCCCATCACCAATGGCCCAAAGATCATTCTCAACACCGCAGCGGACCGTAACGCCCTGCGCGGCTGCTGGCGTCTCAAACTCTCGCGCCACGCCGCGAACCGCAACACCAACGTTGACAGGGTCGGTTCGTAACGACAGATTCTCTTGTCGGGCCCAAGTAAGAAGATCATCCACCAAGCGAGTCATACGGAGGGCCGATCGATTGACGATCTCGGCGGTCTCGCGCAGATCGGTCACATCGGCTTCATCATCGGCAAGAGCGACGTCGAGATTGGCGCGCATGATCGCCAGCGGGTTCCGCAACTCGTGAGAAGCCTCATGGATAAAACGGCGTTGTGATTCAAAGGCCACGTCCAGGCGATCGAGCATGTCGTCAAAAGTGTCGGCCAAATCGCGCAATTCGTCATCCGGTCCCTGCAAGCGAATGCGACGAGAAAGGTCCGTCGCCTGAATTTCGCGGGCCACATTGGTTATGCGATCAATAGGTCGCAGAACCCGGCCAGCCACAAACCACCCAACAATCAAACTCACCACAAACAACGTCACCAACGCAAACAGCGAGTAACGCTCCAGCTGATGCAACGCACGCTGGTTGACCGCAAACTCAAAATCGCTAAGCGTGGACAACATGTCCGTCCGAGTGAACTGAATTTGGCCAGTCGCTGTCCGCGAGAGTTGTCCGAGCGTCCACGTCTGGGTTACCGGTTGGTCTTCCAATGACCGGGACAAACCCAAATAGATGCCACCGACGACAGCGCTCGCCAAACCAAACAATACCGTCGAGTACAAAACGGTAAGGCGGACGCGAATCGAACCCATCCATGCGGGCAACCACGACCCAATCCGTTTCATGCTGCTGACCAAATCATGAGTCGATCAACCGGTATCCCGATCCAATTACGGTCTCGATCGGCGAATGACCATCGTCGCTGGTGAGCTTGCGACGCAGCGTGCCCACGGTGACTCGAACGGTGTTGGTGAAAGGGTCCGCGTTCTCATCCCAGACATGATCAAGCAACTCTTCTTGGCTGACCACGACACCCGGTTTGGTCATAAAGTAACGAAGCAGATTGAGTTCCTTGGTAGTGAGATCGACCGTTGCGCCAGCCCGCTTTACCACCAGACGAGAGGTGTCTAGGTCTATATCGCCCACGGTCAATGTGGCCCCAGTTGATCCGGCATCACGACGCAACAAACTGCGCACCCTCGCCTCCAATTCGACAAAGGCAAACGGCTTGACGAGATAGTCATCGGCACCGGCGTCGAGGCCAGCCACACGATCGTCCAGCGAATCGCGCGCCGTTAACATGAGCACACGGGGTGGCTCGCCAACGTTGGGATTCTCGCGCAGTCGAGCACACACCTCGAGGCCATCGACGTAGGGCATCGTGAGGTCCAGCACTATGAGGTCATAGGGAACGATCCACGCCTTCTCGAGGGCATCCTCGCCGCCGTAGGAAACATCGACGGCATAGCCGCCGTTGCGAAGACCTCTAGCCACAGCGTCAGCCAGATCGATTTCATCGTCAACTACAAGGACACGCACACACCAAAGTTAGTCGTTTCTGACGGCCTTTGGCAGCGCGGGCACACCAAGGGCCGATGGCGTAATACGCTGACCGTCAATGAGTGACCTACCTACTCCACCCATGCCACCTCCACCATCGCCCCCTCCGGCGAGTCAAGCCACGCCGCCACCCCCTCCGGCGGCACCGCTACCCGGCCCAAACCCGCCCGCCGACCCGGCACCATTGGCCCACGAATTGTCACCCGATGGCCAGACCGCCCCGTCCTTAGCCTCACCTGCGACGACCAAACCCGCGGCAGCGCCATTTCAGGTTTCGCCCATCGAAGAAGCCATGTTCGAAGTGAAGAAGGTCATAGTCGGGCAGGGTCGCATGCTCGAACGCCTCATGGTCGGAGTCTTGGCCCGCGGACATTGTTTACTCGAAGGTGCTCCTGGTCTCGCAAAAACACTCGCCATCGAAACTCTCGCTAAGGCGACCGGCGGCACCTTTGCCCGCATCCAATTCACGCCCGATCTTTTGCCATCCGACATCGTTGGTACCCGCATTTACCGCAGCTCCAGTGAGCAATTCGACACTGAGCTTGGTCCAATCATGGCCAATTTCGTGCTGGCTGACGAGATCAACCGAGCTCCAGCCAAAGTGCAATCCGCTCTACTTGAGGCGATGGCCGAACACCAGGTGTCTATTGGTGGCATTAGCTATCCCACCCCCCAGCCATTCTTGGTTTTGGCCACACAAAACCCGATCGAATCCGAGGGCGTCTATCCGCTGCCCGAAGCGCAACGAGACCGCTTTTTGATGAAGATCAACGTCGGCTATCCGAGCGCGACCGAAGAAGCCGAAATCGTCCGGCGCATGGGAGTCAATCCTCCCGAGGCCGCAACCATTCTCGATCCCGGACAACTCCTTACCTTGCAAGAACAAGTCGATGGCGTCTTCGTCGACCAAGCCGTTGTCGACTACGCGGTGAACTTGGCCATAGCGACTCGCGAACCCGCAAGCTACGGCCTCGGCGACCTCGACGAACTCATTGCGCACGGGGCCAGTCCGCGTGCCAGCCTCGGTTTGGTGGCGGCCGGTCGGGCTATGGCATTCATGCGTGGGCGCAGTTACGTTCTCCCCCAAGACGTGTTCGATATCGCGCCTGAGGTTCTCCGGCACCGCGTCATTCTTACCTACGAAGCCCTTGCTCGCGAACTCGTACCCGACCAAATTGTTGCCAAGGTACTTTCGACCGTTCCTGCCCCTCGGGTTACGCCATCACAGGACGTCGTCCGCCTCACATGAGCCAACCGGCCACCCCGCAACCGGCCCGTTTAGGTCTTGCTGGTGCCTCAGGAACGCGCGAACTGCTTCGCCGGCTAGAGCTTGATGTTGTAGTGAAGCTCGATGGCATGTTGCACGGAGACCACCTCGGACTTGTCCCCGGACATGGTTCTGAGCCAGGCGAAACCCGACGGTATGTTCCCGGCGATGACGTCCGCCGAATCGACTGGAACGTCACCGCTCGCACCCAAGAGGTGTACGTACGGCAATCTGTCGCCGATCGCGAACTCGAAACTCACCTGCTCGTCGACCTCTCTCCGAGTCTGGATTTTGGGACGGCCCGATATGAAAAGCGCGACCTTTCCCTCGCAGCAGCGGCTGCCGTAGGATTACTCACCTCCAAGCTAGGAAACCGTGTCGGGGCAGTCCTCGCTCTACCGGGCGAAGTCGTCGCTATTCCGCCACGTAGTGGCCGTACTCACTTGCTCGCAATTCTCGACCGAATTGCCACCGCTCCCCGGATCGAAGGAAGTGTCCCCGATCTGGCGCTGAGCTTCGCCAGAGCCCAAGCAATTAGCCGCAGGTTTCGGGGTTTAGTTGTCTACATTTCCGACTTTCTCGGTGACGATGCCTGGAAAGAAGGCCTCCGACGATTGTCCCTTCGTCACGAGGTTCTCGCTATCGAGATACTCGACCCGCGCGAGCTCGAACTTCCCGACGTTGGGGTTCTCTCCCTCATCGATCCGTCGACCGGACGGTCGATTGACGTCGCAACCGGTAACGCCAAAGTCCGCGACCGCTACGCCGCCGCTGCCCAAGAACAACGAGCACAAATTGCCGCCGACATCCGCGCTTCGGGTGCCGAACACCTCATTCTGCGAACCGACGAAGACTGGATTCTCGAACTAGCCCGGTTCGTGGCACTACGTCGTTCCCGCGGCGCCGCACGGGGCAGGGTAGGGCGATGACATTTCTCGACCCTTGGCGACTCCTGCTACTCCTCGTCGTGCTTGCGGTGGCCGTTATCTATATCGTCATGCAACGACGACGCCAAACCTATTCTCTGCGCTTCACCAACATCGAGTTGCTCGAATCTGTGGCACCCAATAGTCCTGGGTTTCGCCGCCATGTGCCTGCCGTGTTGTTCTTGTTGGCTGCCGCCCTAAGCGTCGTCGGCTTTGCGCGACCGGCCCGTGCCACTGATGTCGCCCGCGAACGCGCCACGGTCATTTTGGCTATCGATACGTCGTTGTCAATGGATGCCGCCGACGTCATTCCCAGTCGAATAGCGGGCGCCAAGATTGCCGCTGAGGCATTTCTCGAGACGGTTCCGGGGCGCATCAACATCGGACTGGTCAGCTTTCATGGCATTGCCAACGTTCGTGTTGCTCCGACGCTCAACCGCGCTGCCATCAATTCCGCTATCGATTCACTCGAACTCGGTGAAGCCACTGCCATTGGCGAGGCCATCTTTGCCAGCCTGCAAACTATTAGCGCCCAACTTCCCGACGCATATGGGACGCCCCCACCCGCTCGCATTGTGTTGATGTCCGATGGGATGACCACGGTCGGACGCCCCGACGCACTAGCCGTTGAGGCTGCTCGCAATGCCGGTGTCTCCGTCTCGACTATTGCCTTCGGCACTCGCAACGGCGTCATTGATGTGCCCGGCGAAGGCCTCATCGAGGTTCCTGTTGACCACGATGCGCTCGCCAAAATAGCTGAAGGAACCGGCGGGCAGTTCTTCGCAGCCGCCTCAACGTCTGAGCTCGAAGCGATCTACGCCGATCTCGGGAGCAGCATCGGCTTCGAAGAGGAACAGCAAGAGATCATTTTGTGGTTCATCGGACCGGCGTTATTGCTGTTGCTGGCAACTTCGGCCACCAGTCTGCTCTGGTTCTCACGCTTGCCATAACGAGCCGCAACGGTGCTCTACCGGGCGTAGAATTAGCCAAATGTCACGCCGCTCCGGGAACTTGCTCCTGCTTTTTGCCGGAATCATTTGGGGCATGGGATTTGTGGCTCAACAAAGCGCCATGGACAACATTGGGCCAATGACCTTTATGGCCTTGCGCTTTACCCTTGCTGCTGGCGCGGTCGCACCGTTTGCGTTGCTCGAACGACGACGCGACACAACACCCCCTCCATTTACACGGGCTGACCTGTTACGAATTGTGCGCCTTGGATTCTTCTTTTTCATTCCCATGGCCATGCAACAAGTTGGCATCACCGCTACCACTGTGACCAGTGCCGGGTTTCTTACCGGTCTCTACGTTGTGATTGTTCCAATCATTATCTTGGTGTGGTTCCGCGAATACCAGCACTGGATCATCTGGCCCGCGGCATTACTCGCCACCATCGGGATCTACCTCCTAGGCGATGGCGGCTTCGAAAGTCTTACGTGGGGTGATTGGATGATCCTGGTTGGCGCGTTCTTCGCTGCTGTGCATCTCATCATGTTGGGCCGAACCGTCCAGAGACTCCAGCGTCCAGTGGCCATTGCTACCATTCAATTCGGGGTCACGGCCGTTCTTTCTCTTGGCGGCTATCTCATCTTCACTGCTGTGTCGAGGACGCAAGAAATTGAACCCAAATTTGATCTGGGTCGCATTGCCGACACAGCCGTGCCCATCCTCTACGCCGGATTAGTCGCCGGAGGGCTGGCCTTCACGTTGATGGCGGTAGGTCAGCGGTACACACGGGAGGCAGACGCCGCAATTCTTCTGTCCTCCGAAGCGCTATTTGCAGCCCTTTTTGGCGCGATATTTCTGGACGAAATACTAACCGACAAGGGCTATGTCGGAATCGGATTTATGTTCAGCGCTATCGTCGGAGTGCAAGTTGTGCCGCGGTTGATCCAACGCAACGCTACGCAATAGTTGCTTCGACGGCAGCCCGCTCACTCAGTACCTTGCTGGACCCGCCCGGTTTCATACTGACGCCGTAGAGGCAGTCGGCCGCTTCCATGGTGCGTTTCTGGTGGCTGACGATCATCAACTGAGCTTCGCCGCGGAACTCGTCGACCAAGCCGAGAAAGCGATGCAGGTTGACGTCGTCGAGGGCAGCCTCGACTTCGTCCATCACATAGAACGGGGATGGACGGCTGCGGAAAACCGCAAACAAAAAGGCCAAAGCGGTAAGCGAACGCTCGCCACCCGAGAGGAGTGAAAGCTTCTTGATGTTCTTGCCACCTGGGCGGGCACTGATCTCAACTCCGGCTTCTAGCAAGTTGCTTGGGTCAGTCAGTCTGATCGACCCCTTGCCGCCGGGGAACAATGTGGTGAACAGTTTTGTGAAATTCTCCGATACATCGGCGTACGCTGCGGAGAACACGTTAACGATTTCCTCGTCGACGGCCCGGATGACCTTGTTCATTTCTCGGCGGCTGGAACGCACATCGTCGAGTTGAGTCTTGAGAAAGTCGTGCCGTTCGCTGAGCGTCTCGTACTCTTGCAACGCCAGAGGATTGATGGGGCCCATTAAGCGAAGCTCGCGTTCGAGTTCGCGGGTGCGGCCGGGCACCGTCGTGTTCTCGTCAAGTTCGGGACATATCGAATTCATGGCCTGTTGGGGTGACTTGTCGTGATCGCGCCGTAGAGACTCGACGGCTGCTTCGAGGCGCAATGTGGACTCGGCACCACCAATTTCTACCTTCTGTAACTCGGCGCGTGTTTCTTGAAGAGCGCGCTCCGAAGCAGACCGTTCGCGCCGCAACTGATCAAGGGACTGAGCCGCTGATCGAGCAGAATCGGACTGTCGGCGGTGTGAGGCGCGCAACGTCTGCAGTTCGGATTCGATGGTGGTGCGATTGTCGGCAAGTTCGTCTGCGAGCGTCCGGGCCAAGACCAGACGGCGGTCGATGTCCACTCGACGAATTGCTGAATTGGCCCGTTCGTGTTCGAAACGAACCAACCGGGACTCGACTTCAGTTTGGCGGCTTTGGAGCAACGCTGTGCGCTCGTCGACACCAGCGGCACGAACTTCGAGGTCGCGGCGCAAGGTGCCTACAGCGTCAGCACGTTGTTGTAAACGGGAACGAAATAACGAGAGCTGTCGGCCACGTTCGGCCTGATCCATATCGTCGGCTTCGAGCGAAGGAAGGATCTGTTGCAACTGGGCACTACGGCTACGATCGCGTTCGAGGCGATCGCCGGTCTCCGCTATATGGCGATCGATGCCTTCGAGTTCGATAGCGGCCTCACGCTGGTGACGTTCAGCGTTACCTTGCTCACTCGTAGCGGTGGTGAGCCCACGAATTATTTGCGCCTTTTCACGTTCGGCATCATTGGCGGCACTGCGGGTAGCCGACATGGCTGCTTCGGCGGTAACAACAACCTCGCGGGCATGGTCGACGGCCGCTATGGCGGTCTCGGCCTTTTGTACCGACTCTTCAAGAGCTGCCCCGGTTGCGCCGGTCTTCGGCGAACCAACTCGCCATCCCGTAGGGCTGAAGCGGCCACCGTCACGAGTTACAACGGTTACGCCAGGGTTGTCGAGCGCTAGATCAACGGCAACGGCCCAGTCATCAACGGCAACGGTCGAACCAACCAATGCATCGAGAACAGCATCCAGACCAACAACAGTGCCGCGGACGTGCGCTCGGACCGACTCGCCGCCCGAAATCGGCGACTGAGCAGGGCCAGCGTCAGCTAGGGCAAGCACGACACCACTGGCGTCGCCAACGAGCAATGCGTCGATTGCTTGGCGTCCGACATCACGATCTGCAACGACAACGGCTGTTACTGCATCACCAGCCGCCGCCTCGAACGCTTCGCTCCAACCGTCGTCTACCTCGACAAGGTCGAGCAACGTACCCATTACACCATCAATGGATTCAATAGAGCTAAGTCCAGAATTTGACCGCGCTTCATCGAGCGCCAAGGCAAGTGCGTCGGACCGAGTCGTCCATGAGTCGCGTTCGCGTTCCGCATCTGCAAGCTGGCGTCGGGCATTATCGAGCTGATCCGAAGCAGCAGAACGGGCATCGACTGCTTCGAGCAGCGAAGCTTCGACCACATCTTGACGCTCGACAAGTTCTCCGCATTCGGCCACGAATCGGGCCAGCTTGCTCTCGGTTTCCGGACCACGAGCAACCAGTTGTGTTTTGCGGTCCATCAGGCGTTCGTTCTCAGAGTTGGCCCGCTCCAACGATTGCAGCACCGCCGTAAGCTCGCCACGCACCTCGGCTGCCGCTCCGCTGGTGACCGGCTGCGAACCATCGCCCCATTCGTTGCTGAAACGCTCGCGTTCTTCGGCGAGTTCGGCCTCGGCTGTCTCGAGGCGCTGGGCATCGGGAACCAAGTTGTTCGCTTGCTCCGTTACCTGGGCCAGTTCGGTAGCAATTCGTGCTGCCTCGGCTTCGAGCGATGACACGACATCGGTATCGATGGTGGCATCGCGGCCACGTTGCAGACCACCCAACCGTTCGGCCAAAACTGCGGCAACGCCCTTAGCCCGTTCACGCAACGATTCGAACCGGGTTAGTGCAGTAGCCAGTCCGGCGTCGCCGGAATCGCCGAGTTGTGCTTCGGCTTCCATGACCTGGAGATCGAGTTGGGTCAGGGTCTTGACGAGTTCGGATTCGCGCCGTTGAAGTTCGATCTTAGAAGTGCGGTGTTTATCGGTTCGCTCCTTGAGCTGTGCAATGTCGCGACCCGCAGCAAAGA
Organism: Acidimicrobiia bacterium; assembly: GCA_963854565.1. Classification (GTDB taxonomy): domain Bacteria; phylum Actinomycetota; class Acidimicrobiia; order Acidimicrobiales; family JAHEJN01; genus CAWKZT01. The sequence continues at coordinate 9,118 of CAWKZT010000015.1, read as the reverse complement.
TCTGTAATCCGCCGAGTTCATCGACAAGTGAGCCATGGCGGCGTGCTGCGTCGGCCTGACGCTCGAGCGGACGGAGTTGACGGCGAACTTCTCGCAACAAGTCCTGCACACGGGTGAGGTTGGCCTCGGTAGCGAGCAGGCGTCGTTCGGCTTTTTCTTTGCGCTTACGAAACTTGAGAATACCTGCGGCCTCTTCAATGATGAGTCGCCGCTCTTCGGGACGAGCATTGAGTACCGCATCGATTTGCCCTTGGCTCACAATTACATGCTGTTGTCGTCCGACACCAGAGTCGGAGAGCAACTCCTGGAAATCGAGCAGGCGACATGACACACCGTTGATGGCGTAATCGGAGTCGCCCGATCGCCACAATGTCCGCGTAAGCGTGACTTCCTCAAAATCGATCGGCAAAAGCTTGGACGCATTGTCGATGGTGAGGGATACCTCGGCGCGACCCAACGCCGGACGTTTCTCTGTTCCGGCGAAGATGATGTCTTCCATCTTGGCCGCTCGTACGGCTCGGGGCGCTTGGGCACCAAGTACCCACGCAATGGCGTCGACAACGTTGGACTTACCGGACCCGTTAGGGCCCACGACGACGGTGACACCAGGTTCGAGATCGAGGGTCGTTGCATCGGCAAACGACTTAAAACCCTTGAGTGAAAGAGACTTCAAAAACACGGTAGAACGACCCTAACGGTCAAGCGCGTCGCGCGCTCATTCGAAACACGGCGAGAGCAACATTTCTTTCGCTATACCGTTCGACGAGGCCTATACCTGACTCTGATCGCAGAAGTACGTCCATTCCTTGGCGAATTTCGTACGCACAATCGGACGGCGAGAACGGGGCGACAGTTGACCATGCTTGCCGTAGACGCTTAAGTGATCCTGATAGATACCTGGCTGACCGAACACGTCGACATAGGTTCCGTCCTCGAGGCTCGTCCCTCGGTACTTAATGGCATCATGCATGACCTCAACCACGGCGCGATACAAGCGGCGAATTTCTTGTAAAGAAAGATCGTTGGATTTCCGGTCGTAACGAAGGCCTGCTTGAAACAAGATTTCGTCGCTGTAAATACTGCCAATTCCGACAATGAACGCTTCGTCTCGTAGCAAGGTCTTTAGCTTGGTGGACTGGGCCATAAGCATGTGCCCAAAAGCGTTCCAAGCAATGGGTGAGGTAACCGGGTCGAGTCCCAATTCGGCTAGCTCTGGGACATGCTCATCAAAATCCTGGGATGGGACAACAAACATTTCGGCTTGACCGCTGGGGTCGACTAAGCGCATTTGTCCACCTTGAGTAAAGGTAATAACCGCCGTGGTGCTGTCTTCTTGGGCGTCCTTGTTGGCGTTGCGGCGAAACATTGCGTTGCCGGCCATCTTGGCCACCAACACATGCTCGTTGTCGAGATTGAACAACAAGGTCAGTGCACGACGCTCGATACTGATAATTTTTTGACCATCAAGCGCAGTGCCAAACTTCGTACGGTTCCCCGAACGCGACACAACACTTGGCACCGAGACATCAGTTTCTTTGATCTTTCGACCAATTACCTCGCGTTCGAGATCGCGGCGTAACGTTTCGATCTCTGGTAATTCGTTCATGCTGTATCTTTCTCAGAATTGGTGGGGCCAACGCTCTCGCGTAAAGCCGAAATTGCTACGGCCGCGGCCGCTTGTTGCGCTTCTTTCTTACTACGACCGACGCCTGCGCCCCGGTCGATGCCACCGACGGTGACCGTAGCCGAGAAAATCATGGCGTGAACGGGACCCTCGCCAACTACTTGATACATCGGTTGAACGCCGAAACGACCATTCGTTAATTCTTGTAGCTGGGATTTGAAATCCCGTGCGCCGGGACCCGATGCCGCCTCATGCATGCGCGGTGTCAAAAGGCGCAGCACGAGATCATTTGCCGGTACAAATCCTCCATCGATGTACATCGCGCCCAACACCGCTTCAACGGAGTCCGACAAAATCGATGGCTTTTGCTGTCCATCGCTGGACAGTTCGCTTTTACCAAACTTAATGTGACGGCCAAGCTCTAGCTCTACACCAAGTTCGGCCAACGTGCTAGCGCAGACCACTGATTGCCGAATCTTGGACATCTCCCCTTCAGTCATGTCGTCCAATTCTTCGTGCAGGAATCGGGTGACCGCCAACTGAAGCACCGAATCGCCGAGAAACTCAAGCCGCTCGTTGGACTCGCCCTCGTTCTCAGCACACCAGGACCGATGAGTCAACGCTCGGTTAAGCAACGCCTCGTCCGCGAACCGGTATCCCAGCTGCAGGTAAAGCGCCTCGAACGAATCGGGCGCAACGACGTCGGCCTCGATGGTCAGGAGTTGATGCTTGAATCGACGAAATCGACGGCGTCGCGGACGGTTTTGAGATCTTCAAGATCATCATCTTCGATGCGGAAGCCCGAATGGCGCTCGTTAACTTCTTCTTCGAGTGACTCGACTAACTCGATAAGCGCTAAAGAATCAGCATCGAGATCGTCGGCAAAGGAATCGCCCTCGTTGATATCGGAAGGTTCAATTTCCAAAATATCGGCGAGCCGATCCTTGACGAGGGCCAAAATGGCGGGGCGATCAAGAGGGGTTCGTTCCATGTTTGTTTCTGCAGGCACCGTCTTCTCCACTGGTTGCGGCGCGCAGTTTACTAGTATTTGATGCCTTTTCGCCAACCACCCTGTGGGATGAGTCACAGCGGCGCCAATTGTTTGTTACAAGTTGGCAGCTGCGGTGAGCGACCCGACCATATCGCGATCGGCTACTTCTTTCGCAAGTTCGATAGCGCTTAGAATCGCCTTAGGCGATGATGCCCCATGGCTGATCACGCACACACCCTTGAGCCCTAGCAGCATCGCACCACCGATGGCATCGGGGTTCATGTCGTTGTACATCGGCAGCAAGGCTGGAGTGAGCAGTTTGGCGCCTTCACGGGCCTCATCGGATGTATCGAAGGCCCCGAACAGTCCGTCGATAATCATCTTGGACACGCCCTCGGCCGTCTTCAGCGCCACATTGCCGGTGAATCCATCGGTGACAATGACATCCACACTCGGGTCGAACAGATCGCGACCTTCGACGTTGCCGACAAAACGGGCCGAAACGGCTTGCTGCCATTCGGGTTGGTCAAGAACTTGGTAGGCCTCTTTAACCAACGGTGATCCCTTGCCAGCTTCTTCACCTATGGAAAGCAAGCCAACCTTGGGAGTTTCGACGCCAAAGCGAGCCCGTGCATAAATGGCACCCATACGAGCAAATTGGCCCAACATGTCGGCGGTGCACTCCGCGTTAGCACCAGCATCGAGCAAGATGTTGGGGCGATCGCCGCCCAGAATTGGCAGGCCGGTAGCAATAGCTGGCCGGTGGTAACCCTTGATACGGCCAATACGCAGCAAAGCGCTTGCCATAGTGGCGCCGGTGTTTCCCGCTCCAACGAATGCGCAGGCGTTACCATCGCGCACCGCTTCGGCGGCTCGCACCATCGAAGCATCCTTCTTGGTGCGAACGGATTTGCCTGGATCGTCGTCCATGGCAATCACTTCGGACGCAGAAATAATTGCAATATCGGTGCGTCCACCTAACAAAGGTTCGATAACCGCGGGTGGACCGGCCAGTGCCACTGCAATGCCTTTATCGGCGGCTAAACAAGCCCCAGCAACAATGGCTTCGGGGGCATTGTCGCCCCCCATCGCATCAATAGCGACGGGCAAAGACACTAGTTAGTCGACCTCGACTGCGGTGCGGCCGGCGTAGTGACCACAGTTTCCACATACGTGATGGGGGCGCTTAGTGGCACTGCACTGTGGGCAGGTGCTACGACTAGAGCGAGAAAGCGTCCATGCGGAGGCACGACGGCTGCGGCTCTTGGCCTTTGAGGTTTTCTTCTTTGGTACTGCCATAACAGTGAACTCCGAGATCAACATGGTTCAGGGGACACCCCGAACGAACCAGTAGATGCTATCGGACATGGCATCGAAACCAGACTTGGCCTATTCGTCGAAGGTCAACTCGGACAGTCCGGCCCATCTCGGGTCTGGAGCAGGTTCGGCCGCTTCTGCTTTGGCCTCTTCTTCAGTCTCGAGCAACACATGAGTGTCGGTATCGAGTTCTACGCCGCGGCAATCATCCCCACAAAGCGGGGCAACCGGTAAAGCCAACAAAATGATCTCGCGCATAGCTGGTTCGAGATCGATGTGATGATCATCAATCGGCCAGGTCTCGCCCTCTACGGGTGTTTCTTGAAAGACCTCGAACACGTCGGTTTCAATTGGAGTAAACACATCGCCCAGGCAACGACGGCACTCGCTGCGCCAGGTGGAGGTGAGCGAACCCTGCACCGTTACGTCGTTCCGGGTTGCATCAACAGTGAGGTCCACAGTGACGTTGCCATCAGACACTGCCGCGACGCCCAAGGTGAGATCGCTCACCATGTGCTGACCATCCACAGCGGTACGACCTATGAACTCGCGCCGAAGGCGCTTTAGATCAATAATCCAACCATCGTGGGGACTAGGTCGAGCCACAACAACTACCTATTGGGGTAAGGGTCGTGATGTTCTTGGTCGAAGAACCCACCTGGGTCAGCACCATCGGGGTTGGGCATGTCACCGATTTGCTGGGATACCTCGGCCGCCACATTGCCAAGCGGATTACCCTGCAAACGAGCGCGTCCTTGTTCCACAATTTGCTGGGTCTTATCAAGGATAATCTCGAAGCTGCCGAGCTTCTGATCGCAATAGTCCTCGACCTCTAACCGCATGCGGCGCGCTTCACTGTCGGCGGTCTCAACGATGTGCCGAGCACGGGTATCTGCCGCTTTCACGACCTCGGTCCGCTGCACCATGCGTTCTGAACGGGCGCGCGCCATATCAAGAATCTCTTCGCCTTCTCGACGAACCCGGGCCAAAAACTCTTCGCGTTCCTTCAACAGCCAACGGGCGGCGCGGAGCTCGTCAGGCATAGCCGCAAGGACCTCGCTGAGCAGGCTAAGTACCTCTTCTTTGTTGATCATCGACGAGGCAGATAGTGGCATTGGACGAGCCGCTTCGATGAGATCAGCCACCCGACGAAGCATTGCTTCAACCTCGGGGGCCTCATAGGTCGGAGCCCCAGGGGTCGCCGCAGGTGCGGGTTGACGATACTGCGGTTCGCTACGCTGGCCATCAGGGTAAGCAGTCTCCTGAAACTGCTGATCCGGGTACTGCTGCTCCGGCCCTTGGTAGGGATCGTTCTCGCTGGACCAATCGATTTCGTTGCTTTGGTCACCGCGCCTCGGATAGGGGTCGTCGGGGTAACTCACTTGGGAAACTTTTCTACTAATCGGGTGGCTACTGACACAGGAATCATCGAATTTACGTTGCCCCCAAATCGGGAAATCTCACGAATGAGACGAGAAGCAATGAACGAGTTGGTAGACGATGACGGAATGAACACGGTCTCAACACCGGAAACAGCGGTATTCATATGCGCCATGTGCAGTTCGCTCTCGAAGTCGGACACCGCACGAAGACCTTTCACAATGAAATCACAGGCCTCGTCGCGGGCCAAGTCGACAACAAGTGACGAGAACATCGTGGTCCGCACATTGGGAAGATGCGCAAATGTCTCGCTTAACATGGCATCGCGCTCTTCGAGGGAAAACAGTGGATCCTTGGCCGGGTTGCGCATCGCGGCAACCAAGACTTCGTCAAAGAGGCGCGCCGCCGTCTCTACGAGCTCGACATGGCCGTTGTGAACCGGATCAAATGATCCTGGGTACAACACACGTGTCATTTTTGGGACTCCGGGGCAATCGATGGGTGAACCAATCTAGCTAACTCAACCACGGTAGCCGCATACCGGCCCTGCTTGAATGACTCCCAGCGGGGACCTAGCTCGACCGGCCGATCAGACTCGACAACAAGAAGTTCAGAACTGATGCAAGATAGCAGTTCATCCCACCCGTCGAAATCGTAGGGAGGGTCACAAATAACCAGGTCAAATGCTGATGCACTGGCCATATAGCGGACGGCATCAAGGGTCACAATGGTCGCTCTATCGGCGAACCCGAGCGTGGCGATGTTCTCCTGGATGACATCGAGCGCTTGGCGATTTGTCTCAACGAACGTGGCATGAGCGGCACCGCGTGACAATGCTTCGAGGCCCATCGCCCCGCTGCCGGCAAAAAGATCCAGCACGGTGGCATCCTCTATCCCGCCAGCACTGAACAACGAATTGAACACAGCTTCGCGGGCGCGATCAGTAGTGGGGCGAGTAATTGTTCCCACCGGCACAACGAGTTTGCGGCCTCTAGCCGAGCCTGACTGAATTCGCATTGTTTCCTGTTCTTCGGCCCAAGGGCCTCATGCTGGCTGACCCAGGACAGGGCCAGCACCATTACAAATCTGTTTCGGTCATACAATCACCGTCATGGCAATTCCTACCGAAATTGTATGTGTTGATTGCCTCGGCAACTGCCATCTCCTTACGTTCGAACGCCCGGAAGGCTTCAAGGCCGGCGATGTGGTGGCGTACCGGTGTGCTGATTGCCTCGATCGCTGGGATATCGAACTTACCGAAGAAGATCTCACTGGCAACACCGACGGGCCCTACGTCGGGCAATAGAACGCCCTACTCGAAGTACGGATTTTCGCCTTCGGTGTGATCGGTGGCGTCGATTACTTGGGTGATCTCTGGAATTGCTTCGCTGATCATCACGGTGATGCCCTCACGAAGCGTGGCGGCGCTCATGGCACAACCCTGACATCCGCCACCCATGAGGATGTGAACGACGGTGTCTTCGACCTTGAGCAACTCGGCGGTCCCACCATGAGACGCAAGCGCGGGGTTAATGCGTTGTTCCAGAAGCTGTTGCAGCTTCTCGGTAATAGTGCCACTGAGTTCGATCTCGTAACCGTCGAGAGGGTTGGGGCGATTTGGGTTACGGATAACTAATCCGCCCTGTACCGGATTAGATGGCAGGTCAAGTGTGGCGCCTTGCAGCCGTCCAACGCTGTTACCCGGAATAATTACCGACAACTCGCCAACTGAGTAGATGACATCATCTTTGTCGGCCTCGGCTAACGGATCCACGGAAAGGTCGTAACTGAACTCGACACCGGAAATACCCGTGACCTCGACGCGCAACGCAAAGCTCTCAGGGTCTTCTTCGGCGCTGCGAACTTCGAGCACTTTTGTGAGTGCTTCGTCGCTCACCGACATGACAACATTGTCTACGGTCGTTTCTTCTGCCAAATTGGTATCAACACTCATTGGATCAACCTATCTTCGAGTTCTTCGTTCAGCTCGAGCCATCGTTCCTCGGCCACTTCAACATCAGTTGAGGCCTGCTGTATTCCCTTGCCAATTTCGGCCAGCTCGGCGTGATTGGTTGTGGTCTCCATTTGCACGTGCAAGCGATCGCGAGCCTTTTCGGCCTTAGTTAACGCTTTGTCGTTCTGTTTCAGGTCGTGACGAATGCTCGGCACCGAACGGCCTGTCACAACAATCTTCTTCGCCGCAGTGTCTTTCGCACTTTGGGCGGTGGCGGCCTTCGCTACTGCGAGGGTGCCCGATTGGTTGTCGCGGCGCGCTTGTTCCCACGCTTCGTAGCCACCTGGAACTCGGCCCACATGTCCGTTTTCCACGATGACGACGTCTTCCACTGTGCGTTCCAGGAAGGCCCGGTCGTGGCTCACCACGATAAGAGCGCCGGGCCAGTCGTCGAGAAATTCTTCGAGGGTTCGAAGGGTGTCTAGGTCAAGGTCATTGGTCGGCTCGTCGAGCAACAACACGTTCGGGGATTCCAGCAGGGTGAGCACGAGCTGTAACCGACGACGCTCACCACCTGATAGCAGGCGCACCGGAGAATGCTGCACGTCGCTATCGAACCAAAACCGCTCAAGCATGACTTTGTCACGCCATGACGGTTCGCCACCGTTCCCGACCGTTTGGATAACCCGTTGGTCAAGGTCGATGTGGGGGCCCCGCTGATGGAACTCGGCCAATTTGACGGTCGTGCCTTCCACCCGTTCGCCCGAGTCAGCCTGAAGGCGACCAGCGATGAGCCCCAATAACGTTGACTTGCCCGCACCGTTCAGCCCCACAACACCGAGGCGCTCATGGGGGTCCAGGCGCAACGTGACATCTTTTAGCTGGGGTTCGACCGTCCCTGGATGTGAGTAGGTCACCTGCTCTAGCTCCACAACCGTCTTGCCTAGACGGGGTGTCCCCATGTGCAGGTTCATGTCACCGGATCGAGCCGCAGCTTGTGCCTTAGTGTCGATAAGTTTTTCAGCTCGTTCAATACGAGACTTCGACTTGCTCGTCCGTGCCGGAGCACCACGGCGCAGCCACGCCAATTCGGTGCGGGCGAGGTTTCGACGTTTTGTGTCAACGGTCGCGGCATGCTCCTCTCGAGCAGCCTTGCCATCGAGGTAACCCTGGTAACCACCGGTGTGGTTGTACGCGCCACCGCGGTCAAGTTCAAGCACGCGGGTGGCTACTCGATCCAACAAATGCCGATCATGAGTGACGAGAAGAAGTCCCCGCCGATGCTGGGCGAGACGATCCTCAAGCCAAGCAATAGCGTCCATATCTAGATGGTTGGTGGGCTCGTCAAGGATTAACAGATCTGACTCCGCTAGAAGTGCTTTGGCAAGCGCTACCCGTTTCGCTTCCCCGCCAGAAAGCTCGCTGACGTCAACATCCAAGAACGGTGTCATGCCTAGTCGGTCGATTACCGAGTCGGCTTCCCACGATTCGCCGACGGCATTCCTCACGGTGCCGGGTGGCAAAGAGGCCTGTTGATCCAGGAAGCTGATCCGTACGCCTTTGCCACGGCGAACCTCGCCGCTCTCCGTTTCCGCTTCGTCGGAAATTACCCGAAGAAGTGTGGACTTGCCAGTGCCATTAATGCCGACGATGCCAACTCGGTCAGTCTCGTGAATGGTGATGGAGACGTCTCGAAAGAGATCGCGTTCGGGACGGGTGATAGTGACCTTGTCCACGTCGATAAGAACCATTGCCACCAGTGTGTCGGCTCAATGCGCAAACCCTCCCCCATTCTCCCCTCATTCCTTGCCGTTCCCCCATCCCTTTTCGTTCTCGGCGTGGGGGTGGTGGG
>CAWKZT010000014.1:0-23095 GCA_963854565.1 Acidimicrobiia bacterium | reverse complement strand
AAACACTGCTCTCGGGTCAACCAGGTACGGCCCTAGGAATCCCCCTATGGATGGTGGCACTGCTCCAGATTCCGCTTTGGGTAGGACTAGGGGGATCAGCGTGGCTGGTGGCACGGCGATCGAAGCGTTCGGTGATTGCTACGTTTGGGGTACATCTACAGCTTTCTGACGCTCCCCGAGGTCTCTTGTTGGGAGCGGTCACCCAGTTGCTCTTGGTTCCGGTCTTGTACGTGCCAATCTTCTGGCTATTTGGCAAGCAAGACGTATCGGCGGCGGCTCGAGGATTGTCGGACCGGGCCGACTCCGCCTTGGGCATAGGTCTGTTGGTACTAGTGGTTGGAATCGGCGCGCCGATTGTGGAAGAGATTTACTACCGAGGCCTTGTACAACAATCACTGAGCGCCAAGATTGGCTCGACCGCAGCAATCCTGATGACAGCATTCGTCTTCGGGTTAAGCCATTTTCAGCTTTTGCAGTTACCCGCCCTTGTCCTTTTCGGCGCGATTGTTGGTGTAGCAGCACATCGGTTTGGGAGACTTGGGCTAAGCATCTGGACTCACGTTGGATTCAACATGGTCACAGTGGTGGCATTGTTGGTGGCCTAGCTCGTGCCGGTGCACCGGGTTCGTCCGGTTTCGCGGCTTAGGGTCAGTCGACGTTAAAATGCCGGGGTGTTCGATACCGCTGCAGTATTTAAGGCCTACGACATTCGGGGAACGGTGCCGGACCAGTTGACGGTGCCGCTGGTTCGTCGGATCGGGGCCGCGTACGCAGCTTTTGTTCGAACGAAAGAGCCAGAAAACTGCGAGATCGTGCTGGGCCGAGATATGCGCGACTCGGGCGTGGAGCTTTCTCGGGCTTTTGCCGATGGCGTCATCGAGCAAGGTCTTGGTGTGGTGTGGCTGGGGTTGGCGTCCACAGATCTAGTGTATTTTGCCTCAGGAAGTCTTGATCTACCGGGGGTAATGTTTACGGCGTCGCACAATCCTGCTGGTTATAACGGTATCAAAGCGTGCTTGTCGGCGGCAGTTCCGATTGGTGTTGAGAGCGGTTTGGCCGCAATCGAAGCGATGGTGCATAACCCGCCGCCGTCCGTGGCGGTGCCCGGAGCCGAACGCCATCTCGACATGTTGGATGGGTTCGTGGCCCATGTCCACAGCTTCGTCGACCCAGCCGGCTTTCGGCCGCTCAAGGTGGTGGCCGACACCGCCAATGGCATGGGCGGATTGGTAGTCCCGGCGGTGTTTGCCGATCTGCCGTTTGATCTGGAGGTTATGTACGAGGACCTTGACGGCAACTTTCCCAACCATGAAGCTAATCCCCTCGACATCGCCAATCAGGCGGATTTGATGAAACGGGTGGTCGAGGTAGGGGCCGACATTGGCCTGGCTTTCGATGGCGATGCCGATCGAGTTTTTGTGGTCGACGAACTTGCGCAACCCCTTAGCGGATCGACACTTACCGCCATGGTCGGAGCCCGTTTGTTACGGGAGAACCCCGGTGGAACCATTATTCACAATCTTATTTGCAGCGCTGCCGTCGGCGAAGTCGCTGTTGAAGAGGGTGGCTCGGCCGTGGTGAGCCGCGTCGGACATTCCTACATTAAACAACTCATGGCCGAGACCGGGGCCATTTTTGCCGGTGAACATTCGGGTCACTACTATTTTCGCGACAACTATCGAGCCGACTCGGGAATTATCGCCGCGCTGATCGTGCTCGAAATGGTGTGCGAATCTGACGCCCCACTAAGTGAGTTGCGTAAACCTTTCGAACGCTATTGGCAATCCGGCGAACTCAACTCGGTGGTCGATGATGCCGCAGCGGTCGTTGAGCGCATAAAGGACCACTTCGCTCACTGTGAACACGACTACCTCGATGGTCTCACGGTGAAGGGCGACACATGGTGGTTTAACCTGCGCGCCTCAAACACCGAACCGCTCCTACGCTTGAATCTTGAAGCTGCCAATGCCGAAGCTGGCACTGTCCTTGTCGCCGAGGTTCGCAGCCTGATCAACTGCCAAGACCCATCCCCATCCGGAGAAGCTATGACCCTCGACCCACGCCTTCTAGAAATTCTTGCCTGCCCCGAAGATAAGGGCCCGTTGTTGTGGTTTGCCGATGAGAACATCTTGTACAACCCGCGTCTCACCCGATCCTACGAAGTTAAGGGAAACATTCCTGTGATGTTGGTTGACGAAGCAACCACGGTCGATGCCGCCGAACATGATCGCTTGGTGGCGAAGGCTGAGGCCGACGGCATTAGTACAACTTTTAGCGTCTAGGCGAACAAATGGATCGACTTGATTGTGAAATTCGTCCCTATATATGGGGGTCGACGACGGCAATCGCCACGCTGCAAGGGCGCCAGCCATCGGGTCGGCCCGAGGCCGAAATGTGGATCGGTGCCCACAGTTCGGCACCTTCACAGGTGTTCCGTGATGGCCAGTGGGTTGCACTCGACGAAGTCATTGCCAATGACCCGTACGGCGAACTTGGTAACGCCACAACAACATCGTTGCCATTCTTGACAAAGGTCTTGGCGGCACGGTCGCCGCTGTCGCTGCAGGTACATCCAACGATGTCACAGGCGACCTTGGGGTTCGCGAAAGAACAGGCGGCTTCACTCGCCGACGTTAATGAACGGCTTTACAGTGATGCCAACCACAAGCCAGAGCTCATTTGTGCCCTCACGCCGTTTGTTGCCCTAAGCGGCTTTCGCCCGATAGCTGCCACGTTGAATTTCCTTGAGGCGTTAGCCCTTCCCCAGTTGACTTGGCTAAGCGACCGCTTGGAGGCCCGGCCGACGGAGGGCGAACTGTTGGCCGTTCTGAGCGGCGTTCTGCGACGAGAAGTAATAGCTGTTCAGGAAGCTATTGCGGCTTTGGCCGAACGATTCAAAGAACCTGTCGCCGGATTCGAACGCGAGGCCCATTGGCTCCAAAAAATTGTTGACCAATATCCCGATGACCCGGCCGTCTTGGTAGCGCTATTGCTCAATCTTGTCGAACTTGAACCGGGAGAGGCCTTGTTCTTGGGAGCGGGCAACCTCCACAGTTATCTGGCTGGCACCGGAATCGAGGTCATGGCCAACAGCGACAACGTCATCCGCGCTGGGTTGACCATCAAGAAAGTCGACATACCCACGCTTGTGGATGTGGCCGACACCACCGCCGGCTTACCGTTGGTGCAGCGCCCTGACAATGCTTCGCATCAGTGGACCTATCATTCCCCGGTTGCTGAGTTCACGTTGACACGGATAGATCTTTCGATCGAACCGGAGATTTCCGTCGTTGGACCCGCGACGGTGTTATCGATCGGTGGGCTAGTTGTTGACGATGCCGGCGTGCGTCTGTCACGCGGTCAGGCTGGTTGGGTGGCGGCCCGAGAGGGTGCGGTTCGATTACGTGGCGACGGGTTCATCTTCGTTACCACGGTGGGTGTCAACACCGAACCGTAGAGAACTTGTTGGCAAAGGTGCGCTTGAAGTGCTGCATCTGTCACCATGGTGCTATGACAGACCAACGACTCGACACTTACGGCATGTTCGATGCCATGGTGCACACACCCGAACAGATCGTCTCCATGGTCGAAACTTCCCAGGACCTCGAAGGTCTTCCCAAGGCGGAAGAAATTGACAACATTTTGGTGCTTGGTGTGGGTGACTCCGGCACCGCAGGTGACCTGGTGGCATCTACGGCTGGACCGTTCATGCCGGTGCCGGTGGTGACGGTAAAGAACTACAACCCGCCGAGCTATGTAAATGATCGAACCCTCGTTTTTGCGGTGTCGTTTTCCGGCAATACCCCGGAGACCATCGAAGCAGCAACGGCCGCGGCGGAGACAGGTGGTCGAATTGTGGCCGTAACCTCGGGCGGAAAACTGGCGGAGTTGGCCAAGGAGTGGGGTGCGGTGCACGTGCCGGTCGACCCCGGCTTGCCGTCGCCTCGTGCGGCGTTCGCGTCTCTCGCGGTTGGACCACTAATTGTGTTGGAAGATGTGGGCTTGTTCGGAGGCGCCACTCAATGGCTGATCCACGCGGTTGAGCAGTTACGTCGGCGTCGTAATGCGCTGGTAATGGCCGACAGCGTTGCTAAGGAAATCGCCCAAGTCATTGACGGCACTGCGCCGCTGATGCAAGGCGGCGGCGGAATCGGCTCGGTAGCCGCTGACCGATGGAAGACGCAGATCAATGCCAACGCGAAGTTACCCGCCTTTAGTTCGGCCCTCCCCAACCTCGGACACAACGAGATCGAGGGATGGGGCCGCGTCGATGATCGGACCAGAGAACTGCTTAGCCTCGTTCAGCTTCGTCACGAACACGAGCATCCGCTGGTGCAGCGTGGCTTCGATGCTGTGAACGCGATGGTTGGTGATTCTGTGGCCAGTGTGACCCCGGTGCATGCCGAAGGCGAGGGCCCCGTTGCCCAAATGTTTGACCTGATGATGCTTGGAGACGCTGTTTCCTTGGAGCTTGCTGCCATCGCAAATGTTGATCCTGGACCGTCACCCGCTATTGACGAGCTTGAGGAACGACTCCGGTCAGGGTGAAATCGCTAAAATACTAATTGGCGCTTCCGAGGCTGCTACGTCTGCCAATTCGTCGGGTACTTCGTTCCTTTATGGTCCGTTGACTGCGGGACACCTAGAGCTAGTGCGTCACCTTCTTCCCTAAGGTCCCGCCCGGGCCCCCGTCCACTTCTTGAATGGGGTATTTGTCGCGTCGTAATCCGGCTAGGGTCAGCCGTGGGCTGGCCAGATGGACGTGGGTCGGAGGACCCCAGCCCACATTCTTTTATGGAGGTTCGTACCATGGCTCTTACCCAAGACGACTACAAAGTCGCCGATCTATCTCTGCACGCGTTTGGTCGCAAAGAGATGGACCTGGCCGAGCACGAAATGCCTGGCCTTATGGCCTTGCGCGCCGAGTTTGGCGATGCCAAGCCATTGACTGGCGCTCGTATTGCGGGTTCGTTGCATATGACCATCCAGACCGCAGTGCTCATCGAGACTTTGGTTGCCCTTGGCGCCGATGTTCGTTGGGTTACCTGCAACATTTTCTCTACCCAGGACCATGCCGCTGCTGCGATTGCTGTTGGCCGCGATGGAACCCCAGACAACCTCTGTGGTACCCCTGTTTGGGCTTGGAAGGGCGAAACGCTCGAAGAGTACTGGTGGGCTACCGAGAAGCTGTTCACCTGGCCTGACGGCAACGGCCCGAACTTGATCTTGGACGACGGCGGCGACGCCACGATGCTTGTGCATCAGGGTCTCGCGTACGAAAAGGCCGGCGAAGTTCCCCAAGCACAAGACGGCGACTCCGAAGAGCACGGCGTATTCCTCGAACGCCTCCGCACTATCCATGCCCGCGACGACCAGTTTTGGCATCGGATCGCTCCCGGCATCAACGGTGTTTCTGAAGAGACCACAACGGGTGTTCATCGCCTTTACGAGTTAGCCCGTGATGGTGAACTCCTGTTCCCAGCAATCAATGTCAATGACTCGGTGACCAAGTCGAAGTTCGACAATCTCTACGGCTGCCGTCACTCACTCGTGGATGGCATCAACCGCGCCACCGACGTCATGATCGGTGGCAAGACCGCTGTTGTTTGTGGCTATGGCGACGTAGGTAAGGGCTGTGCGCAGTCGCTTCGTGGCCAAGGTGCTCGCGTCGTGGTAACGGAAATTGACCCTATCTGTGCTTTGCAGGCCGCTATGGAGGGGTATCAGGTTGTTCGCATAGAAGATGTCATGGAGACGGCCGACTTTTTCATTACGACGACCGGCAATAAGGATGTCATCACGGCCGAGCACATGGGCAAGATGAAGCACCAGGCCATCGTGGGCAACATTGGTCACTTCGACAACGAGATCGATATGGCAGGTATTTTCGCGATGAGCGATGTGCAGCGCATCAACATTAAGCCGCAGGTCGACGAGTTCGTATTCCCCGATGGACACTCGATCATTGTGTTGTCTGAAGGTCGCCTGTTGAACCTCGGCAATGCCACTGGTCATCCCAGCTTCGTCATGTCGTGCAGCTTCTCTAACCAGGTTCTGGCTCAGATGGAGCTTCACTCGAACCACGAGAGTTACGACACCAAAACCGTTGTGGTTCTGCCCACTGAACTCGATGAGAAGGTCGCCCGAGCGCACATTGATGCTCTCGGTATTCGTCTCACTGTTCTCACCGATGACCAGGCCGATTATCTCGGCATGGACAAGAGCGGTCCCTACAAGCCACCGCACTACAAGTACTAACTGCTCGGTCGCTCCAGCAAATAGCGCGGACTGGCAAACCTCAGCTAGCATCTCGACTCGGGATGACTACCACTGAAACGTCCGAACGATCAATGCCCACGCCGGTCCGTTCGGCGCTTGTCGTATTCTTGATTTACCTGTTTTTGGTGGGCGTATCGTCGCTTGAGGCGGGCATCAAGATTATGGGCGCCGACACCCAGGAGCGTTTGTTTTCTGCGGTCACCAACCCTATTGCTGGTCTCTGTGTCGGCATCCTCGGAACCGTATTGGTGCAGTCGTCGTCTGCTTCTACGGCGGTAATCGTGGGCATGGTCGGCTCGGGTGTTCTCGGCGTCGATGCTGCGGTTCCTATGGTCATGGGCGCCAATATCGGCACAACGGTCACCAACACGTTGGTGTCGCTTGGGCACATGCGCCAGTCCAACGAGTTTCGGCGGGCCTTTGCCGCTGCGACGGTGCACGATTTTTTCAACCTGTTGGCCGTGGCAGTCCTGCTGCCAATCGAGGTCTATTTCGGCACCATTTCTGGAATCGCCGAGCGCATCAGTACCCGACTGGTTGGCTCGGCCGGTAGCGAATGGAAGAGTCCGGTTAAGAAGTGGGTGAAAGAGCCAGTCGGATGGCTCAAGGATTTGTGGGGTGGGTTGGGGGCGCACGACAACGTCAAGGGCGTCTTGATGATTCTCACCGGACTGGTCATTGTTTTGATTGCTCTGGCACTAATTACTAAGAACATGCGCAAGCTGATTGCCACCCGCATTGAAGCCTCGATTAACTCGGTCCTCGGAAAGGGTGGCGGGGCATTGGCCATGCTGCTCGGAGTGATTATCACTATGGCGGTGCAGTCCTCCAGTATCACTACATCAATTCTTATTCCGCTTGCCGGCGCTGGTGTGCTTTCGCTTCGCAACATTTATCCGGTGACATTAGGAGCCAATGTCGGCACGACAATTACCGCACTGTTAGCTGCGCTTGCCGCGTCGAGCCCCGAAGCACTCACTGTTGGCCTCACCCACACGACCTTTAACATTGCCGGAATCCTAATTCTTTACGTCATTCCGCTAGCTCGCGACGTGCCGGTTCTGGCGGCGGAAAAGCTTGCTGACATAGCGGTCGACCGCCGAAGCATTGCCGTCGCCTACGTTGTAGTTGCGTTTATTATTCTTCCGCTGATCGGCGTTGCGCTGTTGCGCTAGAAAGGCCATGTCTAATGGTTCTGTCATTTTTTAAGAAAGATTCTGCTCCAGGGCTCGATCATGTAGTCACCAAGTCGGTCTCCATGTTGGGTGATGCGCGGCATTCATTCGATCTCGCCACGCTGGCGCTGTTGACAAAAACTGATCCCGAAAGCGTTGCCTCCGACATCCGTGAGACCGATGATCGGATCAATAGAGCAGAGCAGGACCTGCGTTCGGAGTTGGTGGTGCATGTGAGTGTGCATGGCACCTCTGACATCGGGTCGGTGCTTGGGTTGACGTTGTTGCTTAAGAAGATTGAGCGCATAGGCGATCAAGCCAAGAACATTCTTGACCTTTCCGAAACGGGTATCACTTTGTCCGAGCATCGCGATGCTGGGCTTATGGCGGAGGAACGGCAGTTTGTTTCGGCCTTGTTTGGCGAGGCGGCCGAGCTTCTTGGCGACCTCGATGCCTCGGGTGAAGCGATAGAGGAATTTACCGAACGGGCTTCGGCGATTGGTGCTGGGCACCAAGCCAAAATTGACGGTTTTATGACTTCGGATTTGCCAGGTCGTGAGGTTGTGCCACTGGCGATTTACTATCGTTACCTCAAACGCATTGTTGCCAACCTGGTCGGAATTGTCCGCATCGCGGTTGAGCCCATCTTGCAGGTTGATTATCTCGATGAAGGCGCTACCGATACCGACGACTAACTGCTGGCCCGTCAGAGCCAGGACAACAATGTCCTAGCCCCTCATTAGGTTTAGGCCATGTTGTTTCCGGTGACCTGTCCTCTGTGTCGCACCGCAGGGTCGGCCCCTTGCGCAGCATGTATCGAAATGTTGGTTCCCGGCCGTGTGGTCCACTCCATTGACGGGTTGCGAAGTTGTCGGGCGCTTGTGGAATACGACGCGTGCGGGGCCGAACTTGTTCACGGGCTCAAATACCGCAATGCACGTCGGTTGCTTCCGTGGCTGGGCCAGGCCATGGGTGAACTTGTTCCTGCCGAGGTGGATGTCATTACGTGGGCACCGACATCCTCATCGCATCGACGCGAGCGCGGGTTCGATCAGGCATACCTCTTGGCTAAGGCGATAAGTCGCTGCACCCGCATTTCTTGCCGGCCGTTATTGGTTCGGGTGGGCCACCGCTCTCAGACCGGTCTCGGGCGCCAGGAACGGCTAACGGGTGTGCAGTTTCGGGCCCGCCAAGCACACGGTCTGCGGGTACTTCTGGTCGATGATGTGGTGACGACGGGAGCCACACTGTCGGCGGCTTCAGCAGAGTTAGCTAGACAAGGTGTCGATGCGGTTCATGGCATCGTTATGGCCCGAACTCCGGACGAAGGTCCTTTGGCACAAGCCGACCAAAAAGCGTATAGTTCCGGTTGAGGGCGTACCCCTCGGGTACGGACTTATAGCTCCGGTAACCTGGAGCCGACCACCGATTGCGTTGCGGCTTTCCTAGCGACGCAAACACAACAAGCCAATATTTGGAGGATTTGATGAACGTCACGATCAGCAGTCGGCACACCAAGGTGAGCGAGAAGCTAGAGAACGTGACACGCGAGAAAATCGGACGCCTTGATAAATATTTAGAGGGAATCGATTCAGCCAAGGTGCATTTCTCTGAACATCATAATCCACGAATAGAAGACAAAGAAGTGGTCGAGGTGTCCCTCGAAGGTCACGGCCATCACATTCGCTGCAAGGTTGCTGCCCCGGATGGCTACCGCGCCGTCGATCTCGCCGTTGCCAAGTTAGAACGGCAACTGCGCAAGTTGAAGACCAAAGTCACGAATCGGAACCACGGGGGAGTGAAGCATGATCTTCCTCCAATGCTTCGTCCGAGCGAGGCTGCGGCAATTCCGCGAACCGAACGCGCGCCAGCGTTGGTAAAGGTCAAGCAGTTCGCATTACAAGAGATGACTGCTCAAGAGGCCATTATCGAACTGGCCATCGTTGGCCATGATTTCTATTACTACGTTGACTCCCATACCGGCCGACCAGCAGTGTTGTACGTGCGCGATGATGGCGACTTCGGCCTAATCGAACAAGCCGTCTAAACGACGACGATTTCGAACCACGCCACTAGAGGTTCGTCTGGCGTCACGATCACCGGTTTGGTGTTGAGTGCGTTGGGCGGACCGCTTTGTGGTTCGACACAAATTGCGTGCTGGGGGTGGTCAAATATCACCCAGTGGTCACATGAACTTCGTAGCTCCAGTTCGGCGAATCCTGGCCAGGCTAGACGTGGGGGCATGGCGAGATCGATAAAACAGTTGTCCCAGGGTGGCGGTGGTGGTGCTACGAGTTTGCCGGTGGGAATTGCGGCGTTAGAAATTGCGTACATTTTTCTCGGCGAGACGCGCACCTCAAGTTGTTCGCCTTGCCCTACATCGCGACGAAACCATGGGTGCCAACCAACCTGTGCAGGCATGGGTTGCGTGGCTTCGACGCTAAGTTTGAATCGCACCCGGTCCTCGCGGAGGTCGACAGAATGGGTGACGTTTCCGCCCAAGGGCCACGGTGCGACAAGCTCGCAGGTAGCCACTGTTGGTGAGCGCTGGACCCATTTTGATGTAAGTGCGGTGCCATGGATGGCGTGAGTTTCGATGTTGATCGGAAATTGATGGGACTGTCCATCAAAGTGCAGGGTGCCGCGATCCATGCGTCCGGCCCAGGGGACCATTGGATAGGCGCCCCAGGCTATGGGCTTGTCTCCTTCGGCTACGAGAAGTTCGACTCCATCGAGCAACAGTGAAGCAATTCGCCCCCCGGCATCGGCGTCGAGCGAGACGGAAAATCGCGAGTTAATCGGCTCCATATGCCGGCATTCCGGGGTCTACAGCCGCAGGGACGCAGTAGGTGATGGCAATCGCATAGCGGGTCATCGGCACAACTTACCTCGTTGTCGAGGTCCCCGACGAGCCAAACTACGAGGCCACCACAGCCGTAGACTCGAAGTCGTGGCCACCCCAAGGCAATTTCTCGCCATCCGCAACGATGCTCAAAGGTGCCTGCAACATGTCTCGCAGTCGGCGGCGATGGTCCCGGTTTGTTCTGATTTTGCTGAGGTTTCCGAATGGTGTGGCCAGGTAAGTGATCCGGTGGGGCGAATTTTGCACGATAAACATGAGGTGCCATGGAACGAGGCGGCACAGGTCATGTGGCGGGGGATTCGATTTGGTTGGCTACTCGGTGACCTCGCGGCGCACTGTGTGCTTCCAACCAGAGATCTTGCTCGATTCGATTGCTCGAAGGATGCACTTTCCACGAACCCTCGTGGACTTGGTCGCCTGATTACCTTTGAGGCGTACCGAGCCCACAGCTTGCTCGATGCCGGAGTCTCCGTACTGGCTAATAGCCCACTGGGCGTGCGGATTGCCTGGTCGGAGCAAGTAGGTCGAACCCGCGCCTACCTTCACGCGGTGAGACGGGCCGGAGCCACCCAATTGGAAACACACGTGCAGGTTCGTCCGACAACGTGGATGGTGCCCGCCAATCGTTTGCGGCTCGACAGTAGACGCTACGGACATGCGTTGACCCGGTAGATTCGATCAATGAGTTCTGCGTCGCTACCTTCATCATTCGAGCGGGCCCGACGATTGGTTGAACCAACGCTACGCGGCGATGTGGCTCGCTTGGAAGGCGATCTGCGATTGCCGGCGGAATATCATTTCGGTTGGGTTGAGGCCGACGGGAGACCCATTGAGGGTTCAGCCGGGAAGGGCATCCGACAGACTCTGGCTGTACTTGGTGCCGAGGCAGCGGGCGGTTCATGGATTGATGCCGTACCGGCGGCCAGTTCGGTGGAACTTATTCATAACTTCTCGCTTCTCCATGACGACATCATTGATGGCGACCGCGAGCGACGGCATCGTCCTACGGTCTGGGCGCAGTACAGCGTTGGTGAAGCAATCATTGTCGGCGACGCCATGCATGCGTTGGCGTTCCAGATTTTGCACGAAATCGGGACTGACGCCGGCACTCAGGTGGCTCGTATGTTGGGCGATGCG
Source organism: Acidimicrobiia bacterium (assembly GCA_963854565.1). Lineage (GTDB taxonomy): Bacteria > Actinomycetota > Acidimicrobiia > Acidimicrobiales > JAHEJN01 > CAWKZT01. The sequence continues at coordinate 11,641 of CAWKZT010000014.1, read as the reverse complement.
ACGTCGGACATGATCCGAGGTCAGTCCAACGACATGGGCTTTTCCAAACGTACCGATATCACGTTGGCCGACTGTTTGTCTATGGAGACAGATAAGACTGGTGCGTTGTTGGCCTTTGCTGTTGCGAGCGGAGCCGTGTTGGCGGGGTGTGATCGCACGATGTTGCAGGGATTGCTTCGGTACGGACACGAACTGGGCTTGGCATTTCAGGCTCAGGACGATCTGCTTGGTGTGTGGGGAGACCCTGCGGTTACCGGGAAGGCAGCGGGCAACGATCTACGCGAGCGCAAGCGTTCGATGCCAGTAGTTGTGGTGCTTGCAGCAGGCGGTGAGCCAGCCCGGGCGCTTCTTGCTGTATTTGAGCGTGAAGATATTGATGACGCTGCGGTGCGGGCAGGAGTGGCGATTCTTGATGCAACCGACGCTCATCGGCAAACTGCTGAAATCGCCCAAACCCACCTCAATAGGGCAATAGCAGCACTCGATTCACTTGATCTTGTTGCCAGTGCTGGAGCCGAACTCGTGGAACTCGCACGCTTTGTCGTGACCCGTGACCACTAACCGCGCCGTCCTCGTCGTATTCTGACTTGATGTCTCGTCGGCTTCTCCTCTCGGTGATTTTGTTGTCATTGGTGACCGGCGCCTATTTTTTCTATGGACGCTCTGGTGCCGATGGCGACACCGAACCTGGTTTTGTCAGCGAAGCGACTGACGAGTCTGCCCCCGACGGAACCCGAGGCCCGGGTTCGAACCCGCAGTCCTCCGTCGACCCAGCGGTCACGCCCACAGCAATTCCTACGCCAGTGCTTATTCCCGAAGATGCAATCATTGTTGGTGCCATTGTCGACAAGACCGGCATCATGCGGCGTCTCGACGAACCTGCTCTCGAGGCGGCGCGTATCCAGATCGGCCGAGTTAATGCGGCCGGCGGTGTACTCGGTCGGCCGCTTGTTCTCAAGGAGTTTGATTCCCGTTCGCAGCTAAATGCTTCCTTCCAGGCCGCCCAAGAACTTATCGAGGATGGCATTGAGTTGTTGCTCGTTACCTGCGAGTACCAGTTCGCCAAACCGGCCATCGATATTGCCACCGCGGCCGGCGTTCTTGTGCTTTCGCCGTGCGGCGGGACGTCCGAATGGGGTGTTCCGGCTGTCGCAGGCCGAAACGTGTTTTCCTTTGCCATGCCGTCGACGCTCGAGGGCAAGCTCATGGCCGAGTTTGTCTTGGCCGAGAAGGGCCCGCTTGTAACGCTGATCGTCGACAAGCAAGATCCTGATGCGTTCGCTCAATGTGAAGGGTTTCAAGATGAGTTCGTGGCCAACGGTGGTTCGTTTCGAGGGCGCCTCGAAGTCACGCTCGAGAACGTGGTCGAGCTAGAGGAAATGCTGTCCACACTGTTGCGAACGTCATTTAGTACTCCCAACGCCGTGGTGCTTTGCGCATCACCTGCTGTTGGCCAAGACGTGGTCCTTTACCTACGGCGCGCGGGCCTAGAGTCGCCGATCGTGGCTGGTTCGACGATGGACGGGGACAGTTGGATCGTCAACGTCGAGCGCACCGGATCTATGCAAGTGCTGAGTTATGCGTCGGTGTATGGAGACGATCCCGATCCGGCAATTCGTGAACTGTTTGCTGAGTACGAAACGCTTACCGGCGCCGCGCCTGCACAAGGTCGCCCGGTAACGGGGGCCGATGCCATCGCCGCTTTTGCGTTGGCGGCCGAGCGCGCTGGATCGCTAGATCTCAACGACCTCATTGCTGAACTCGAGCAATTCGATGCACAGCCGTTGGTGGCGGGAACGATCACGTTTAACGAGAACTCACATCTCAGTACTCGTTCGATGCGATTGATAGAGATCGTGGATGACCAGCCCGCATTCGAGCGCATCATTGAGCCCGAGGCTTAGTGGCAGAATGCCCGGCGGTCAGTAGCCCAGTTCGGCGTAGACGGGGCCGAGGAGTGTCTCACCATGGCGGTACCGGCGCACGTTCTCGGTGACGCGGCGTTTGAGCAGGCGTAGGCCCATTTCTGGCGTGTTGGCGACGTGGGGGGTGATGATGCAGTTCGGGAAATTCCAGAACGCATGGTTATCGGGCAGCGGTTCGGGATCGGTTACGTCAAGCGCGGCGCCTCCGATCGATCCGGTGCTGAGGGCATCGAGAAGCGCCTCGTTGGAAATATGGGCCCCGCGGGCAACGTTGATGAGCCAGGCATGGTTGGGCATGGCGGCTAGTTCGGCGGCACCAATGATGTGTCTTGTCTCAGGGGTAAGCGCCAATGCCAAAATGACGACATCGGCACTGCGCAGACTGGGGATGAGCTCATTGGTTTGGACAACCTGATTAGCTCCACTCAAAGGGGTGGCTCGTTTGCGTACGACGGTGACATCACAGTTGAAGGGTTTGAGCAAGAGGAGGAGGTGTTCCGTTATTCCCCCGCCGCCCAGCACGACAACGTTGGCATTGCGAAGTTCGAGGCCGATGGGAGCTCCCCAGGTCTTGGCTCGCGAATAAGTGGCGAGGCCGCGCAGGCCAGCCAAGGCGAGGGTCACGGCCATCTCCGCGACTGGCTCGGCGTAGATTCCCTTACCGCACGTCCAGCGACGGTTGGAGTCGATGACGTCGAGGTATGGCTCGATGCCGGCGTACGGAAGCTGAATCCAATCCATGTGGGGGTTGGATTGCAAAATTGGGGCGAGCAATTGTGGTTCTTGTGGGTCGGCCCATATTAGAGCTGTCGCGTTTTCGCTACTGACCACATCTGCGCCGCCTGCTTCGACGGCCGCTTTAAGCTCGTCGGCGCGCCAGCAAGGTGGCTCAACAGCAATCTGTGGACGAGGTAATGCGGCGGGCTTAGCGGTCATGGTGTAGCAACGGTGATGTCATTACTTCTTGGTTCCGAGGTCGACGGAACGACCTACCTGCTGATAAAAGTCATTGCCCTTGTCGTCAATGACGATGAAGGCAGGGAAGTCTTCGACCTCGATTTTCCACACTGCCTCCATGCCGAGTTCGGGGTACTCGAGCACCTCGACGGACCTGATTGAGTCTTTGGCTAACCGAGCGGCAGGGCCGCCGATGGACCCTAGGTAGAAGCCGCCGTGTTTGTGGCATGCGTCGGTTACCTGTTGGCTGCGGTTGCCTTTGGCCAACATAATGAGAGAACCGGCTGCGGCCTGAAAAGGTTCGACGTAACTATCCATGCGGCCGGCGGTGGTCGGACCAAACGAACCCGACGCGTAGCCCTGGGGGGTTTTGGCGGGACCTGCGTAGTACACGGGGTGATCGCGTAAGTACTGCGGCATTGGCTCGCCTGCATTGAGACGAGCTTGAATTTTGGCGTGGGCGATGTCGCGAGCAACGACCAACGTGCCGGTTAACGACACGCGGGTCTTGACGGGGTACTGGCTTAACTGGTTACGGATGTCGTCCATGGGCTGAGTGAGGTCGATGTGTACGACCTCGTCGCTCAGTTCACTGCTGACGGTTTCGGGAAGGTACTTGGCTGGGTCGCGTTCGAGGTCCTCGAGGAAGATGCCATCGGCGGTGATCTTGGCCAACGCTTGACGATCGGCTGAACAACTAACGGCAATTGACACGGGGAGCGATGCACCGTGGCGAGGCATGCGAATGACACGAACATCATGGCAGAAGTATTTTCCGCCAAATTGGGCTCCGATACCGAACTCTTGGGTGAGTTTGAGTACTTCTTGCTCAAAGGCAACATCGCGGAACGCGTGACCCGAGGCTGAACCTTTGGTGGGTAGGGAGTCGAGATAGCGAGTGGAGGCGAGCTTGGCCGTCTCGAGTGATTGTTCCGCGGTAAGACCGCCGATAACAACGCCAAGGTGGTACGGCGGGCAAGCAGAAGTGCCAAGCGTGCGAACCTTTTCGTCCAAGAAGGCCAGCAAAGATTCTGGGTTGAGGATGGCCTTTGTCTCCTGGAAAAGATAACTTTTGTTGGCCGATCCGCCGCCTTTGGTCATGAACATGAACTTGAATTCGTTGCCGGGGGTGGCCTCAATCTTGATGTCGGCGGGCAGGTTGGTCTTGGTATTGACCTCGTCCCACATCGTGAGCGGAGCCATTTGGGAGTAGCGCAAGTTGGATTTTTGGTAGGTGTCATAGACACCCTGGGAGATGGCTTCTTTATCGGATATCTCGTCGCTAGTCAGGACGTATTGGCCTTTCTTGCCCTTAACAATTGCTGTGCCGGTGTCCTGGCAACCGGGAAGGACAAACCCTGCGGCAATGCATGCGTTTTGTAGGAGTTCGGTGGACACAAACTTGTCGTTGGCCGATGCTTCGGGGTCATCGAGAATATTGCGAAGCTGCTGAAGGTGACCGGGGCGAAGTAGATGAGAGATATCGCGGATTGCTTCGGCGGTCAACAATCGGATTCCCGCGGGGTCCACCTGTAAGAATTCACGATCACCCAGCGTGATGGTGTCCACAAAGTCGGACGTAATGAGGCGATATGGCGTTGGATCCTCGCCTAGAGGCAAGACATCAGTGAAAGCAAATTCGGACATACCACGACGCTACCTGCTCGCGGACTTGGACGAATACTTCAGGTGTGTCGCGAAGAACGCTTTCAACGCGATAACTTGACGCTCGTGGCGAACAATCCATCTCCCGAAGTCCAACTCACTCCGCTTAACGGTGAAGCCCGACCCTTGGTCGATTGGCTGGTCACCTTTCATATGGCGGCCGTGGTGCTCGATCCGTTCACTAATCAAAGTGCCTGGCTCCTTGACACTACGCAGCGCATTTTGGGCAATTTTGCCCAATCCAATGTGCGTCCAGCGTTCATCGTTACCGGCAGCGCCGATGATGCGCGTCAGTTTCTCGGGCCAATTGCCGACGAGTTCATAGTTTTCGTCGACGAAGATCGAGCATTTGTGAAGAGTGCCGGGCTTGAGCAGTTGCCCGCATTCCTCCATCTCAACAACAGTGCGACCGTGCTCGCTAGCGCGCAAGGCTGGGACCCCGACGAATGGCGCGTCGCCGTCGACGAGTTGGCCGAAGCTATGAGTTGGATTGCTCCGCTAATTCCTGACGCTGGCGACCCAATGGCGTTCAACGGCTCACCGGCACTGGGCTAATCGTCAAGGCACCCAGGTCAGGCTGCCAGCCATGTCCAGACGACTGGCTCGCCCGCCGTTAATTGTCTCCATGTCGGAGCCGCGGTGAGTAGCCTGCGATGATGCCCCAGGACTCCGCCCCATCGCTAGCGATGCCGCGCTCCAAAGTGTTGACTTTCGGCTTGTTGACTGGGCTGTTGGTTTCGGGCTATGGCGTGATGTTCACCGTGCTTGACGATTTCCGCGACGAGTACGGGATTAGCGAAACATGGTTGGGGCTCATCGTTGGCATTGGTTTCTTTGCGTCGTTTTTGGCCCAGATATTTATTGCCCCGGTCGCTGATAGGGGTTACGCGAAGCGGTTGGTCTTTCTTGGCACAGTTACCACGGTCGTTGCTTTGGTGGGCATGGCGTATGCGACGTCTTTGCTCCCGTTGCTCGGGGCGCGTTTCGTTATGGGAATCGGTATCGGCATGGCCGCCCCAGCGGTTCGCCGGATCGTCATTATTGGTGATCCCGAGAACTTGGGTCACAACTTGGGTCTCTTGTTGGCGGCCGATGTATCTGGCTTTGCGATGGGTCCGGCAATTTCCGCGATTCTGGTCGGCCCATTTGGTCTATCGGCACCGTTCCTTGTGATTGCGGCCGCCAATGTGTTGGTTCTACCGATTCTTTTTTGGGTGGACGTCGACGAGTCCGATCACGACGTCCCGGTAGCCAGATTTGCATTTGATATGTTCCGCAACCGGTCTTTCCTGGCCATTACCTTGCTGGTCTCAGGCGTCTGGATCATGATCGGTACCTTTGATGCGCTTTGGGCGGTTGTGCTTGATGACCTTGAAGCCAGCGAGTGGGTTGCCAATATCGGCATCACGATGTTCGCGCTGCCGTTGATTTTCCTGAGCCCAACCGGCGGTCGACTGGCCCAACGCGTTGGACCGTTTCGTCTGGGGCCACTAGGGCTCATCGTTGGTGCGGTGTTCATATTTGCCTATGGCCTCATGCCGACCGGTGGGGCCATGTTGGCCGTGGCCCTTTTGAATTCGGTTAACGATGGCCTCACCATCTCTAGCGGAGGTATCGCTACAGGGTTAGCCATCGCTCCGGAACGTCAGGCGAGTGCCCAGGGCATGATCGGCGCAGTCGAAATGATGACGGCCGCAATTACCGCCACCACAGCGGGAATCCTGTACGAGCATTTTGGGCGGTTTACTGCCTATACGGCGTGCGCGGTGATCATGGTGGTGCTAGGGATAGCGAGCTACGTCCTCGCTGGTCCTACCTGGCGACAACTCCGGGGTGTTGCCATGAATCTTGACCTCGATCCAGCCACTGCGGTTACCGGGCACGCGTAGGTCTATGTAGCTGAAATTCACCGGGGCTCTTTGGTGTCCCCGAGGCTAGATAGCGTTGAATGCCAGGGCATAGCTGAGCGCGGCGAACGATAGACCGTCGTGAACTTTGCCGTTGTAGAGCAATTCGCGGACTGATCGCGGATCATGCCAAACGATTTTAGTGGCTTCGTTGGTGTCAGCCGGTGGGCCAACATAGGTGGGATTGACCGAGTGGAAGATATGAAAACGCTGGTCGCTGATGCCGTTGCTGGGGTTGAAGGAACAAAGGGGAGCAGTTTCGCCGGGGTCCCAGCCGGTTTCTTCGATGGCTTCGCGTCGAGCGGCGACCGCGGCGGTTTCTCCGGGATCGATTTTTCCGGCGGGGATTTCCCAGCCCCACGTATCGGTAATGAAACGGTGGCGATACAACAACAGCACCTGACCGTCGGCCACCATGACACAGCCAGCGGCCTCGCCGCGGTTTGCCCATTCGCCTGGTTGCACGAACTAGTCCTCCGAGGCGTCGCGGTCGAGTCGCAACGAGGCCGAGTTCATGCAGAATCGGTCTCCGGTGGGAGCGGGCCCGTCGGGAAAAACGTGACCAAGGTGAGCGCCGCACTTGGCACACAAGGCTTCGTTGCGCGACATGCCATGACTTCGGTCGGTTTCGGTGGTTACAGCATCTTGATTGACCGCTTGCCAGAAGCTTGGCCAGCCGGAGCCGCTTTCAAATTTGGTGTCTGAGGCAAATAGGGCTTCGTCGCACACAACGCAGTGGTAGGTGCCGGCATCTTTGGTATCCCAGTACTCACCGGTGAAGGCGCGTTCAGTTCCGGCTGATTGGGTGACGGCGTATTGTTCTGTGGTGAGGCGGGCTCGGAGTTCTTCGTCGGTGTATGTGGTTGGTTCGGTCATGGCAAAATCCTTGGGGAAAAGGGGTAATGAAGGGAAGTGCGAACACTCGCTGTCATGGTGTAACGACTGTAGACGCTATTTCGTTCCCACGCATTGCCTGAAATTCCGCAGTTCTTGAACGCCGTCCCTAAGATTTCTGCAGATTTTTGCACAAAATGCTTGTACGAACAGTTGTTCGTAATTACAGTGATGTAAGTGTCCTAGCGGTGCTGCTCGGAGAGCTTGCTCTCAAGAGTGTCACACCCCCTCTTTAGGGTGGGACTCGTTCAATCAGAACACTCACGTCAGCAGCAAATTAACAAGAAGGTCACAAGATGGAACGAGACAAAGCACTCGAAATGGCACTTAGTCAGATCGAAAAGCAGTTCGGTACTGGCTCAGTCATGAAAATGGGCGAGAAGGGTTCGATGGGTATCGAGAGCATCCCCACTGGCGCCCTGGCGCTCGACATTGCCCTCGGAGTCGGTGGGCTCCCTCGTGGTCGTGTCACCGAGATCTTTGGTCCGGAGGCATCAGGTAAGACCACTCTTGCTATCCATGTGGTGGCCGAGGCACAGCGCAACGGTGGCATCTGTGCCTACATCGATGCCGAGCATGCCATGGATCCCGCCTACGCCCGTGCCATCGGCGTCGATGTCGATGAATTGTTGATTTCGCAGCCCGATACCGGCGAACAGGCTCTCGAAATTACCGACATGCTTATTCGTTCCGGTGCCCTGGATGTGATTGTTATTGATTCGGTCGCGGCCCTTACTCCTAAGGCTGAGATCGAAGGCGACATGGGCGATCACCATGTTGGTGCTCAGGCTCGGTTGATGTCGCAGGCTCTGCGCAAGCTCACCGCCAACCTCAACCGATCCAATACCGTCTGTATCTTCATTAATCAGCTTCGCGAGAAGATTGGTGTGATGTTTGGTAGCCCCGAAGTCACTCCTGGTGGCCGTGCGCTCAAGTTTTATTCTTCGGTGCGTCTCGATATTCGTCGTATCGAAGCCATCAAGCAAGGCGTCGAGATAGTGGGCAACCGCACTCGTGTCAAAGTGGTCAAGAACAAGGTTGCGCCGCCGTTTCGTCAGGCCGAGTTCGACATCATGTACGGCAAGGGTATTAGCCGCGAAGGTTCAATTCTCGACATCAGTGTCGAGTTGGGCATGGTCAAGAAGGCGGGTGCCTGGTTTACCTACGATGGTGAACAACTCGGCCAGGGGCGCGAGAAGTCCAAGGCCTTCCTGCAAGAACATCCTGAGATCATGGTCGAGTTATCGGACAAAATTTGGATCGAGATCAATCCGCCCGAGGAACTCGAGGAAGAAAAAGCCGAGTTCTCCGAGGCCGACGACGAGCCAATTTCACTCGAATAGTCACTCCATCGAACGTTTTGGAGCGGTCGTTGGCAGCAACGCCGGTTGACGAGCCGTAGCCTAAAGCCATGAGTCGTACGTACGTGATCCGCACTTTTGGGTGTCAGATGAACGAACACGATTCCGAACGTATTGCTGGGCTGCTTGAGGCGGACGGTATGAAACGGGGCGACGAAGTCGGCGATGCCGACGTGGTCGTACTGAACACGTGCTGCATTCGCGAGAATGCTGACAACAAGTTGTACGCCGCCCTAGGCGACCTCAAGCGGGCCAAGCAAGCAAACCCACAAATGCAAATTGCGGTGGCCGGCTGCCTGGCGCAGAAGGATCGCGAACTGATCCAGGATCGTGCTGGGCATGTCGACGTGGTTTTTGGAACCCACAATGTTGGACGCGCCGCCGAGCTTTTGTCCGAGGCGCGGGCCAACGGTCCCATTATGGAAATTCTCGAAGAGACGGTGGCCGACGATCTTGCTGCCTTTCCTTCCGCACTGCCCGCCCGTCGCGAGGCCGATTATGCCGCCTGGGTCACCATCCAGATTGGGTGTGACAACCAATGCGCGTTCTGCATCGTTCCCCAGGTCAGGGGCGTCGAAATGAGCCGCCCCTTTGGCGACCTTGTGGCCGAAGCCGAACGGCTAGTGGCCGATGGCGTCATCGAGATCACTTTGCTTGGCCAAAACGTCAACTCTTACGGTCGCGATCTGGCCCTCAAATTGCGGGGCAGCGAACCCGATCCGCTCGACGCTCATGTCGCTGGCATTAGGTGGGCCGAGTCTGACCGTCGAGCCCGACCACTGTTTGCCGATCTGCTGCGGGCTGTGGGCGCAGTCGAAGGTATTCGCAGGGTCCGCTACGTCAGCCCGCACCCTAAAGATCTCCGGCCCGAAACAATTCAAGCCATGGCCGAGGTCGACACCGTGGTCGAGCACTTGCACCTACCGGTGCAGTCCGGGAGCGATCGAATTCTGGCGGCGATGCACCGTGGCTATACCGCCGAGCGCTACCTCGAACGACTTACGGCCGCTCGGGCCGGCATCGATGACTTGTCGGTAACGACCGACGTGATTGTCGGGTTCCCCGGCGAGACCGAGGATGATTTCGAGCAAACCTTACAAGTAGCGGCCGAAGCCCAGTACGACAGTGTTTTTGCCTACATCTTCTCACCTCGCCCCAACACCGAAGCGGCTGACCTCACCGCCGATTTTGTCGATCATTCGGTGGCGGTAGACCGATTTGAGCGGCTTCGCTTGGTGACTCAGCGTTCGGCCCTTCGCGGGAACCATTCCCGAGTGGGGCGTCTCGAAGAGGTCGTCGTAGAAGGACCTTCAAAGCGGGACGAAATGGTTCTCTCGGGACGGACCCGCCAGAACCGCATGATTCATTTTCCGAGCAGTGAGCAATTGAGGGTGGGAACGATTGCCAATGTGCGATGCACCGAAGGCCGCAGTCATTATCTCATGGGCGAACTCGACGAGATCGTCGCCAAGCCCACGCACCGAACTCGTATTCCGGTGGTAGCGGGCTGAGCGACCAGACCCCCCTTACGTTGGCCATCTGTGGTCCCACCGCCAGTGGCAAGTCGTCACTGGCTATGGCGTTGGCCAGAGCCTGCCCCGAGATCGAGTTGGTCTCCGCCGATTCGATGCAGGTGTACCGGGGGATGGATATCGGCACGGCCAAGCCGAGTGCCAGCGAACAACTCGAGGTTCGACACCACCTCATTGACATCACTGACCCGAGCGACGACTACCACCTCGGACGCTTCCAGGTCGATGCCGCGGAGGCTTTTGCCGATATTCGTTCCCGAGGAAAGGTGCCGGTGTTAGTGGGTGGAACCGGTCTCTACTTGCGAGCGGTTACCGATTCCCTTGATCTTCCTGGTCGTTTCCCCGATGTGGTCGTCGAACTCGATGCCAATCCCAATACTTATGAACTTTTTTCCCAACTTCAGGAACTCGACCCATTGGCTGCATCTCGTATGGAGGCCACAAACCGTCGGCGAGTGATGCGGGCTTTGGAAGTGACGTTAGGCAGTGGTCGGCCATTCTCGGCGTTTGGCCCCGGGATGACCGAATACGGCGAGGTGCCATTTCAGATGGTGATCGTCGACTTGCCCCGCGAGCAGTTGTATGACCGGATCAGTCGGCGCTATCACCAGCAGATGGACGAGGGGTTCCTGGCCGAGTGTTCACTGTTGCTCGCTTCGGAACGCGGACTTTCTCGCACGGCGCGCCAAGCGCTGGGATACAAGGAATTGTTCGAACACCTCGAGGGCGATGTGACGCTTGATGATGCACTTGAGTTGGCAATACAGCGCACGAAGCGATTTGCCCGACGTCAGCAACGGTGGTTTCGTCGAGATCCGCGCCTCATCTGGCGTTCCGCCGAGCACAATCCATTGGACCTGCTACCCGATCTCCTGAAAGACTTCGAACCATGCGCCTAAGTAAGCACCACGGCCTCGGGAACGACTTTCTTATTACCTTCGCTACGACTGTGCCCCATGACGCCCCCGCCCAGGCATTCGATCTCTGCGATCGCTTCACCGGCATAGGTGCCGATGGGCTTATCTGGCTCACGCCCAACGATGGCGAGGCCGATATCACCATGACCTTGCTTAACGCCGACGGCAGCCTGGCCGAAATCAGCGGCAATGGGTTGCGTTGCGTGGCACAGGCTCTGGTTCAGCGCGATGGACAACAGACGGGCAGTTACGTCGTCGCCTCCGGGGCTGGCTTTCGCAACGTTGTGGTCGAGGCAACCGACGAACGTTCTGTCGCCCTAGTTACCGCGGACATGGGTCAGGTGATTGATGAGTCGTTCCCTGAGGCCGAAGCGCGGTTGGGTTCGCTAATAGCTGCCTCCCACGTGGGCTCGGCGTCCATTGGCAATCCGCATGTGGTTGCCTCGGTGGCATCCCCTCAGACCGTTGAACTGGCTGTTGTCG
>CAWKZT010000013.1:0-23134 GCA_963854565.1 Acidimicrobiia bacterium | reverse complement strand
ACGGCAGGAGCCAGTGCCGCTAGTTGGGTGAGCGTCATTTGCTCACTCTTGCGATTGGCATCGTCAATAGCCACGGCAATTCGATCGGCGAGCGCCGCATCATCCACATGACGTGGGTCCGCAGCAGCCAAGGCGCTATTGGCCTCGGTAAGGACGGTAGTGATGTCGGCTTCGTCGACAAAATCGAGCTCGGCTTGAAGGTTGGCATCGCCGTAGGTACGCACAAGTTCGATGGCGCGAGGCAAAGCGTCGTTGTTGTTGACCTGTACGACTTTTTCTGTGGCGATTTCAGCGGGGCCGGCATCGTCGAATACGACTTCCTCGCCCACCCAACTAGGCCCTGATCCCACATAACCTGTGCCGTAGACCGTCCAGATTGTGGCCATGATGAACATCCAGCCGAAGAAACCAGCAAAGGCCAACAAGCTGCCGAGTCGGACACCTGTGTTGGTGGCGAGGATCAGCCATACGGACCCCATGAGAACCGTGCAGCCAAGTACGACGGTAAGCGCACCGCGGATTTCGTTATCCCAGGCGATGCCGCCTAATACATCTACTAGTTCGAACATCACAGACTCCGCTCGTACGCAACGATGGCGTCGACTTGTTCGGGGGAAAGAAGACCACCACGGTCGACCGTGGCACCGTCGGCGTCTTCGATGTCGCAGAACCCAAAGACCTTCGAAAGATCGCTGGTGTCGCGGTCACCAATACAGGTTCCGAAACCGGGCATCTGTCCGCCACCGTCACCAGTGCCGGTAGCACCGTAGGGCACACCGTCTTGGGAACCAATGGCAATGAAATCGGCGTGTTCTTGCGCCACACCAAACTGACGAACGGTAGATCCACCCGTGAGGTTCGGACCATAGCCACCACCACCGGGGATTTCGAGTGGGATGAGCGAAGCAAAGGGCTGATCGCTACCACCAACAGCATTCGAACCCCACGACCAGCCTGCAGTGTGACAGCGCGCACAGCTATAAGAGCCACCAGCAATAGGATTATTGAACAACAATTCGCCGTACTGTTCGAGCGACGCGTTAGCAACATAATCGGCTACGGCTACCTCAATTGCCTCTTGGTCGCCAGCAAAATCGGTGTCACCAGCTAATACAACGGTTCGGGCAGCCAACTCGACACCAGCATCTACCTGTTCGGCGATCTCATCAGGGGTCAGCTGAATGGACTCTAAGTAATACAGCAACTCGTCAATTTGTTGCGTGGTAAGCGGGCCACCACCAGGGGCGCCCCAAGCAGGCATCGGCGAATTCGGGCGACCAAAGTTGAGCACATACCGAACTTCGTCTTCGGAGAAACGGTAAAATACATTGTCTAGCGCCGGAGCATTCCACGACGCATCAGCGATGTAGCGGCCATCGCTGTCAAGCACCGTGTAAGACGCAACACCACCGACAGCTTCGGGAGCATGACAGGCCGCGCAGAGTTCTTCGAAAGCTTGGCCGCCGCGACTGGCTTGCTGGGTGAAGGTGTCCTCGACATAGCCATCGTGGCGCCCCGGTTCGCCCAACCAGTACAACGGGAGACCGACCGCGATAATCGCCAAGAAAACCAGTGCCATGGTGAGGCTTTGGTCGAGCTTAGTGGTCTCGAGTTCGTCGTCGGACAGATACGGCTTCTTGTTGGCGGCGAGTTCGGTTTCGGCACCAATGTCGCCACGGCCGTTGATGTAGTTGTAACCGACATAGCAAACAAAGCCGACAACGACCAAAAGGCTCAGAACTGCACCCGTTGTCCGATAGGAGTTTGACGCCGCAAGTACGGCAGAGAAATCGTTCATGATTAACTGTGACCCCCGCCCACACATGATGGGCCTTCAGGCTCTTGGCCCGTGGTGTTTGTACCAATTGGTGGGCCTTCAATGACCGCACCGGTGTCAACAACAAATTCGTTACCGCCCGAGATCGAGACCGCGAATCGGTCCATACCGCGCGGTGCTGGTCCAGAGCGCTTCTCGCCGACACGGTTGTAACGAGAACCGTGGCAAGGGCATTCGAACCACTGCGAGGTGCCGCATTCGGGAACCCTGCATCCGAGATGAGGGCATTTTTGGTAGAGAGCTATGAGGCCCTCCTCCATAGCAACCAGTTCAGGCCCGCTGTAGGTAGATCGAGCTTTTTCGAGCGCCCCATCGGGGTATTCGGTGACCCACATGCGGCCTTCGGCTAGATATAAAAAGTTGTCGTTGTCGCGAATTCTGCTCTTAAGATCGTCGACATCTCCCAAATTGAGCGTGCCACCGAAACCAGTGATACGAGACGGCCACAAGAAGGCCACGCATGCAGCACCGAAACCGGACAATCCCAGCCCAAAGAACCCAATAACCGATCGATTGAGAAACTGGCGGCGAGCGACGCCAACGGTCTGAGGGTCGGGGGCAACCCACTCAACAGGAGTGGTGTCGGCTACAACAATTTCGCGGCCGGTTTCGATGCGAGCCAGAGCGGCGCTGCGTTCTACCTCGCGACCGGTTAGGTCGGGTGTTGCACCTAATGAGACGGTGGTTTCGACGCCTTTATCAAGCTGTCGAGTTTCGCGAGACAAACGCCCGGTGGCTTCACCGGTATCGCGCTTGGACAAAGTTACAAATCCAAGCACCGCAGCAGCCACAACTAATGCAGCAACAACAATGAGAATCATGAGCGAGCCTCCTTGGAGACTGGACTACAGAGGGGGGAGCAAGAAGCACGCATTAGAGATCGAAGAACAAGCCTTCCTGCCACGGCAGAACGAAGTTCTGACCCGGGCCTCGGAAGAACGAACCAATCATGACCAATACCGACCAGAACATGAGATGAACCGTCATCAGCGATATAGCGAATTTACGCTTCTCCGGCGATTTCTCAGGATTTCGGTCACCGTACGGTGCCAAAATCAAGGCAAACAGCGCAATCCCGGGCAACGTCACCCCAGCCACCATGGGGTGAAACATGGTGAGCAATTCCTGTAGGCCAAGGAAGTACCACGGAGCCTTAGAAGGGTTGGGTGTTTCATTGGGATTAGCTAACTCCAGCAAGGGAGCGTTGACAAAGATCGAGAAGATCAAGGTGAAAGCGGTAACGGCAAGAGCCGCCACAAACTCGATGATGAGCAGGTGTGGCCAAGTGTGGACCTTGTCCATGGGCTTGGCTTTGAGGTCCTGAATGGACCCGGACTTCACGACGGTTAGTAGTCGTTGGGTGTGACCACCAGGACCAGTGACTCCGGCCGCGGGACCACCCACGGCAGGGGTAGATGCAGCAACAGGTGTTGCCGCGGCAACCGTGCTGCCGGCATCGGCCGCAGTGGGCTCGGCGCCCTGCGAGCGAGCCGACTTGGACCGCGCCAACAGATGAGCCGGAATTTTGCTGGCCGCACCAGTCGGTGCTTCGGCAGGCTCTTCGGCCGTGGGAACGGCCGCGGGGGCTTCGGCGGGCGCGTCGGCACCGGCTGCCTTGGCGGCCCGGTCTCGGGCCTCTTGAGCCCGCTTAAGAAGATGTTCTGGAATTTCAGCCATGAGAAGTTAATCGAGTCGCTTAGAGCGGACCCGAAATGCCTCCGTCTTTACGTACACGCCAGAAGTGGATGGCCATCAAGATGACCGTGACAAACGGCAACATCAAGACGTGGAGCACATACCAACGCAGCAAGGTGTCGGTGCCAATTTCGACACCGCCAAGCAAGACGAAACGAACCTCTTTACCGAACACGGGCGTAAAGCCCATCATGTTGGTACCCACCGTTACCGCCCAGAGCGCAAGCTGATCCCAAGGAAGGAGGTAACCGGTGAACGAAAGGAGCAGGGTCATCATCAACAAAATGACGCCGATAACCCAGTTGAATTCGCGAGGCGGCTTGTAGGCACCGTGATAAAACACCCGCGCCATGTGCAAGAAAACGGACAGCACCATGAGATGAGCCGCCCATCTATGCATATTTCGGACCAGTAGGCCAAAGGTGACCGAAGACTGCAGGGTGTAAATGTCGTCCCACGCAGCAGAGGCAGTGGGCCGATAGAAGAACATCAAAAAAATGCCGGTGACCGTAAGCAAAATAAAGAGGAAGAAGCTCAGACCACCGAGGCACAGCGTGTAGCTGACCTTGACGGCGTGCCGCTTCACCTTGACAGGATGCAAGTGATAGAGCACCGAGTTCATGATCACATATGAACGGTTACGAGGGCTATCGGAATAACCCTTGCGAAAGATTGAGCCCGGCCGGAAAATTGAATTCCAGGCCTGGGAGCTCTGCGTATTTTCGACCAGGTCAGTATTTGCTTTACTGATGCGCTCGGAAAGGGTGGGTTTGGCCACGTCTGTAATCTCCTACGCGAGCCGCATGCCATAGCCGTAGCCATGCCCTGCGGTTCGTTGGTGGGTATCGCCTTCGGCAATCGGATCGCCGAGTTTGCCCAAAATGATGACGCCAGTTGGGCACCGATCGACACAGAGAGCGCAGCGAGTACACACGTCGTCATCGATGGTGAAAATGGCTTGGTCTTGCGGGTCGGTACCGGGAAGTTCGGTTCCCTCGGCACTAGAAATAGCGCTAGTAGTTACCAGATGAATACATTTCCAGGGGCAAATGTCGACACAGCCCTCACAAATAATGCATTCGGACTGATCAATATGAATGTACTGCTTGGGCTTTACCCGAGCATTAAGCCACGCTGCGTCGACTTCTTGCAGGACGTAATCGTCGCTGAAGGCCGGAAGAGGCGGATTGGCATCAGTGACAGCCACTAGTTTCGTACTCCTTGACGGACCAGCGGACGGCCGAACTTGGACCGATCAACCGTGTCGGTACCGGCAGGTGCGACGGCACCTCGTCGTTGCCACATGCTGAACAAGGCAACGTGCCCAACCAGAAGGATGCCGTAAATGAGAACAGCGATGATGTCACGAATTACCAGATAGGTGAGATCGAACGGCAAAATGTACTCGAAGAGTCGCTCACCGCCAGGTAAACCAATATCGGGTCCAAACAAGAAACGATCCGAGCGCCATAGCAACTCGGAGTCGGCGTAGACCAAGAACTGGTGCGGCAGCACGCCGTAAGCAATGACCATAAGCATGAACACAAAAGTGGCGCCGGCCATTGCCTCGCCCCATGATGCGTCTTTGTCGGCCGGGCGACGTTTCATCTCGAACAAGATCAATCCAACCATGGCCAACACCACCGCAATGGCCCACAAGAAAGCCTCGTTGGGGCCCTTTTTCTGAACAATCGCAATCCACACCTGCAACACCACAAGAGCGCCAATTATGGCGCCGGTGGCTTTAAGAAAGGTGCTTACGCTTTTGTCGACTGGCCGCTGGGCCACGTCGCCTCCTGGACTGGGGATTGGACTGGGGATCGTGAAAGTGTTCACAAGGAGTGTAGCCCCCAAACGACTCGCGATTAGGTGCGTTGAGGAAGGAAATTTTAACTTGTGAACAAATAGTACTCGGACAGAACGTAGCCGTAAAAACACGCGACGCCGATGACGGTTGTACCACGTTCAACACTCACCTTCCGCATCCAGATCGCAAAGAAAACGTTTCCGATTCGAAGTAGCCAGGATTGACCAAGTCGAGCAGTTGGGTGGCTAAGCTCAACCTGTTCTATTCTCTCCAATTGTGACCACGTCAGTTCTGGTCGCTTGCATAACAACAGTTCCTCGGAGGAACCTGTGGCCGAACTACCCGAACATCTTCTCGAGCGCTCCCGCTTGGCCCGCGAACGCCTTACCGGTGCCGCCGGTGAAGCACCCGCTCAAGCTGCTGAAATCACACCCGTTGCAGCAGCCACAAACGTCGTCGCAGCTACCGCTGCACCCTTTGCCGTTATTGAGGCGCCCCCCGAGCCAACTAAACCCTGGGTACAAAACTCACTCAATCGTAAAAAGATCCCCTGGTGGATTGCCCCAGTGCTGCTTTTCCTTCCGGTATGGATGGGCATCTACTTCGGCACACTCGAACGTCCCGCTGTTCAAGCCGCTGGCGTTTTGTCCACCGGCGGTCAGATATACGAATCAAGTTGTGCTGGTTGCCACGGCGCAACCGGTGGCGGCGGCAGCGGCCCGCAACTCAACGACGGCGAAGTAATCGCCACATTTGCTAGCTGGGAAGATCAGGTCGCATGGGTAGTAAATGGCTCCCCCGCTGCCGGTATCCCGTACGGCGAGGCCGACCGTCCTGGTGGTCAACGTGAGTCTGCGGGCGCAGGCAAAATGCCTGCTTTCAACAGGAGCCTCGAAGCCGACCAGATTCTCGCCGTTGTCATGTATGAACGTGTCCAGCACGGTGGTCAAGACGAAGCAGATCTTGGTGTGCTCGAAGCAGTTGTAAACGGCATCGAGCAAGGTGAGCTCACCGTCGAGTTTGAGGATGGCATGACGGGCGACGATATTCGAGCCCTTGTTGCCGACCTCGGTTTCGACACCGCAGAACTCGCCGCCGAGTAGAGCCCGTATCCTTAGCGGTATGGTTAGCTCCGATAGATCCACTGTGCACGATCTCCTTGTTATTGGTGGTGGTCCCGCCGGCGCAGCTACGGCTTATTGGGCTGCCAAATCCGGTCTCGACGTCGTTTTTGTTGAGCGAAAGGTATTCCCTCGGGTAAAGACCTGTGGCGATGGCCTTACGCCTCGCGCCATTACCCAACTCCAGGCGATGGGCCTGGGCGACAAAATCACCCGATACCACCGCCACGACGGACTGCGGTGTGTAGCACACAATAAGTCCATGGAAATGTTGTGGCCCGAGCACCCCGTTCACCCCAACTACGGCTATGTGGTCACGCGCCACGACCTCGATGATTTCGTGGCGCAAAATGCGATCGATGCTGGCGCCACTTTGTACCAAGGCACCGAAGCCGTCGAACCCATCTATACCAACGGCGTACTAGCTGGGGCCACGGTTAAGGACAAAGTCAGCGACGAGCGGCGCGACATACGCGCCAAATATGTCGTCATTGCCGATGGAGCCAACAGCCGTTTCGGTCGGGCACTAGGCACTAGTCGCGACCGAAGCTACCCGATGGGTATGGCAATTCGCGGCTACTACGAGAGTCCCCTGCACGACACGCCGTGGATCGAGAGTGCCCTCGATGTGCGCGACCGCCAAGGAAACTCCATGCCCGGATACGGATGGATCTTCCCGGTAGGCGACGGAACCATCAACGTCGGTATTGGTTTGCTTTCGACATTCCGCGATTACAAGTCCGTCAACACCACCCACATGATGACTGAGTTTGCGGCCACGCTGCCCGAGTACTGGCAGGTCGACGCCAACAACCCTGTTGCCAAACCTACGGGTGGTCGCCTTCCTATGGCTGGCTCAGTTGGACCCAAGGTTGGGCCCAATTGGATGGCCGTCGGCGACGCCGCTGGTTCGGTCAATCCCTTTAACGGTGAAGGCATCGACTACGCCTACGAGACGGGCCGAATGGCTGCTGGTCTCGTGGCCGAAGCCATCGACGACGGTCACGCTCTAGCTATCCAACAATACACACGACTTCTCGACGAAGAATACGGCGACTATTTTAAGGTGGCCCGAGTCTTCGCCAGTGTCATTGGCCACCCACGCTTGGTTCGCGAACTCACCCGAATTGGTATGCACAGCCAACCGCTCATGGAGTGGGCCCTGCGGGTTATGGCTAATCTGATGCGCGAAGACGAACCCCGCTCCGCCGAGTGGGCGTACAAGGCTATAGCTGTGGTAGCTAAGCGAATTCCCGACAAGATGCACGCCGCATAGTCGCACTACCGCTACTAGTGTTCGGGCTGTGCATGATCCAACACGTCTCAACGAATGGCGGGCGCTAGGCGCTCATCAAAATCTGCTCACCGATCTTCACCTTCGTGAACTCTTTGGTGCCGACCCCACCCGGGCCAGCCTCTACACCGTCAATGTCGGCGACCTTACCGTCGACTATTCCAAGCATCTTGTCACCGCCGACACCATGCCACTATTGATGGCATTGGCCGAAGCGCGAGAAGTCCCCTCGCGAGTGGAAGCCATGTTGCGGGGCGACATAGCCAACAGCACCGAGCAACGGTCCGTGCTGCACACCGCTCTGCGGGCACCACGCAACACCGCTATTAGCGTTGACGGACACAATGTGGTGCCCGATGTCCACGACGTACTCGACCGAGCAGGCGCCTTCGCCGAACGCGTCCGTTCCGGAGATTGGGTTGGCTACACCGGTAAAGCGGTCCGCCGGGTGGTCAATATCGGCATTGGTGGCTCAGACCTCGGTCCCGCCATGGCTTACGAAGCTTTGCGTCCTTACCGTCACGACACCATTGAGTGCCGTTTCGTGTCCAACATCGACGGCGGCGGTTTGGCCTCAGCTCTCGATGGGGCCGACCCCGAGACCACGTTGTTTATTGTTGCGTCCAAGACGTTCGGCACTGTTGAGACCCTCACCAATGCTCGCAGTGCGCAGCGCTGGCTTATCCATGCCCTTGGCGACGAGAGTGCCACCAGTAAACATTTCGTAGCCGTCTCCACTAATTCTGAGCGGGTCGCTGCCTTCGGTATCGACACCCAGAACATGTACGGATTCTGGGACTGGGTGGGCGGTCGTTACTCAATGGATTCTGCAATTGGCCTTAGCTTGATGATCGCTATTGGATCCGACGGCTTTGCCGAGATGCTCGATGGGTTCCGGCAAGTCGATGATCATTTCCGCGATGCTCCACTCTCGGAGAACGTGCCAGTCATCTTGGCCATGCTCAGTATTTGGTACCGCAACTTCTGGAAATACCCCACGCATGCCGTGCTCCCGTATTCACGCGACCTCCATCGCTTTGCCGCCTACCTGCAACAGCTTTCTATGGAAAGCAACGGCAAGCAGGTCCGCACCGATGGCGAGCCCGTCACCACCGAAACCGGCGCCATCGTATGGGGCGAACCCGGCACCAACGGTCAACACGCTTTCTATCAACTGCTCCATCAGGGAACCACTGTGGTGCCGGCCGACTTCATCGCGTTCTGTACCAGCCACGACACTTTTGTGGCCGAGCAAGGCGACCACCACGACCTCCTCATGGCCAACTGCTTTGCCCAAACCGAAGCCCTCGCCTTCGGTAGGACATTGCAAGACGTTGCCGCCTCGGGGGTCGACCCCGATCTTGTGGCCCACCGAACCTTCCCCGGCAACCGCCCCTCGACCACCATCTTGGCCCCGGCGCTCACCCCTTCGGTTCTCGGCCAGTTGGTGGCGATGTACGAACACAAGACCATGGTCGAAGGCGTCATCTGGGGCATCAACTCCTACGACCAATGGGGCGTCGAGTTGGGCAAAGTCTTAGCCAACAACATCACGCCGGAGTTGGTGGCCGAGTCCGATGTCGCCCTGTCCCACGACAGCTCCACCAATGCGCTGATTCGCCACTACCGCTCTGCGAGGGGCCGCTAGGCCAACACGCTTCTAACCCGGCCGGTCACGGCAATCTCGCAGCGTCCACTTTTCCCGGCCGGTTTCGTGGTTGCATTACCATTATGAACTCGGCGATAGAAACCCGTGTCGAGGCGTATGACGCATTCGATCGAGCCCGCAAAGTTAACTACACGATGAAGTTGGCAATCGTCCTGGCGTTTGCAATCGTGCTCGTCGTGCCCTTCGATCATCTCGAAGGTAAGGCCATGGGAATGCGGATTCCGCTATTCGTTGGGTCAGCCGCCGTTGTGCCGCTCATCGAGAAGTTCCGCAGGCAGCCTCGGTCGCCATATCCACACACCGCCGACACTTTCGTCGTTGCCCCGTTTCTGGTGGACACTCTGGGCAACTTGTTCGGGGCCTATGACAAATGGTCTGCCACCGACGACGTGTTGCACTATGTCAATTGGGTGTTGTTGGTGTTGGCTTTTCAGGCGTTCCGGTTTCGTCGCACAAATTCGACGATGGATGCTGTTCTGGTTGCCGCTGGCTTCGGCGCGCTGGCAATCGTGGCTTGGGAAATCATGGAGTGGGCGGTGGACGAAACCGGGGCAGGCGGTGGCCTGGGTTTAACCTATGGCGACACCATCGGCGATCTGACGCTGTCCACGAGTGGCGGAATCTGCGGTGCGGTACTTGGCCGATTTAGATTTGGCCCCGCGAAGTCCTAGCTGGCGACGCGGGCGGCAACCCGATCATGCCAATCAAGAATGGCCTTATTGAACACCTTGGCCTTGGTGACCATGAACCCGTGAGCGGCCCCCGGAACGACTCGAAGTTCGGCGTCGGGGATGCGCAGGGCAAGTTCTTCGGCATCAGCCACCGGAGTGAGCACATCTTGGCTTCCGGTAATGACAAAAGTTGGTACCGAGAATTTTTCGAGATTGTCCGCAGCGAGCGAACTAACCCCAAGAATGCCTTGGATCTGGCCACGAACGCCGTGAGACGGTGCCCGGACCGCTAGTGGGGCAATGAACGGCGCGAGCGGCAACAAGCGTTTCTGGTATCGGGCCCCTAGGACCCAGCGAATGTTCTCGCGACCAAACCGCACGCGCCCACCGTTGTCAAGTAAATGGATCCACTCAGCAAATAGCTCGCGTCGCCAGTCCGATACATGGCAAGTAGTGCAGGCCAATACCAGGCTGTGGACTCGTTCGGGATATTTCAGAGCGAATATTTGTGAAATGGCACCGCCCATCGAGGCACCCATAACGTGAGCTTTGTCGATGCCCTCTTGATCGAGCACCGCCAACATGTCGGCGGCCATGACTTCGAGGTCGTAGGCCCCCTGAGGTTTGTCGGAGAGTCCAGCACCCCGATTATCGGGCGAAATGCAGTAGAAACGTTTGCCAAAATCAGCCCGCTGCCGTAGCCAACCCCACCTGTCCACGCCCAGACCCATGATGAGCAGCAGTGGCTCGCCATTGGGGTTTCCGAAGGTGTGGTACGAAATTGTGGTGCCGTCGGCAACTGTTACGCGGGCCATTGTTTAACAGTACTGCACTGCTTCGCCAAGGCCACTTTATGCTCTATTTCCCGCCTATTTCGGGGGCTGTCTTGAGCATTTGAGCCAATTGCCGCAAACAGGTTGCAGCCGGTCCGTAGGAGATCGGCGTCAAGATTCCGCCGGACGCCTTGTTGCCCTCCCCCCTTCCCAACTGGTAGGCCCAACAAACACCAGAACCCCTCATCGCGCCTACCAGTTCGGAACTAGGAATCACGGGCTTACCGGCGGTGATTTGAAATTGCATCAAAATGACTGAATGTCACACCTTTGTGTCATCGTGGTTCTATGTCAATCAATGCACTGGATTCTCGAATCGCCGCACTGGCCGCTACCCAGCACGGCGCTGTTTGCACCAACCAACTCATAGGACTCGGCGCCCGTCCGAGACAACGCCACCACCGAATCGAGCGCGGATCACTTGTGCAAGTGGCGGACAATGTGTTCATCGCTGCCGGATCACCACGCACCGCTCTGCAACGCATCCACATTGCACTACTCGACGCTCCGGGCACGGCAGTTGTTTCACACCTCACTGCAGCAAACCTGTGGGGAATTCCAGGCTTTCTCATCGACAAAATTCATCTGATCGGCCCTCGCGGATCCGCTCACCATCAGGACCGAATTGCGAAGATCCACGAGCCCCGTCTGCTACTCCCTAGCCATCTGAGTCAAATACACAGGCTCACAGTAACCACGCCAAGTCGAACGATTTTTGACATTGCTGCCATGCCATCAACCTCGCCGAGAACCGTCGAACGTTTGTTGGATACGTGTTTAGCCCGTCGACTGGTCACGCTTACGTCAATAAATAAAACACTCATCGAACTGCAACAGCGCGGGCGAAAGGGCATCGTCCTGATCAGAACACTCATCAGCGACCGGCGAACGAACTACCGGCCGGTGGAGTCAAACCTCGAATTCCGGTTTCGCGAGTTGACACGCCGATCCGGGATCAGTGACCTATTTCAACAGGTTGACGTTTCCGCCGAAAGCGGCTGGGTCGGAAGGGTTGACTTTGTGCATCCCAGAAAAAAACTTATTGTCGAAGTCGACGGCGAAGCTTTTCACGGGTCTTTGTCCGCCAAACGAACGGATGCCCGACGTGACGATGCGTTGACCAACGCCGGCTGGAAGGTCCTTCGACTAACCGATGTGGATCTATTCCACCGGCCCGACCAAGTAGTGCAAAGGCTGCGCCGTGCATCACAAAATGCCGACCGCTACAAACAACCCGCTGTCACACACCCAACTGGTAGGCCCAACTGACACCAGGACCCCCTGCCACGCCTACCAGTTCGGAAGTGGATGCAACTGGTAGGCCCAACTGACACCAGGACCCCACACCACGCCTACCAGTTCGGAAGTGGGTGGGGTTGGGGGTGGGGTTGGGGGTGGGGGTGGGATTGGAGTTGGGGTTAGGGGGTGCTTGGGGTGGGCTCTGAACCCATGTACGTCTTGGTAGACCAGTCATATATTTCGTTGATAATCGATGACGTGGAGTGCTGCGGGGTGAACCCAAGGACTTCATGAGCACGGCGACTCGTTGCCATACGACCGCGGGTAAGCAACTCGAGGGTGTGATCGGGCAGTGGGCTACCCAATAGTTCGGTGATCATACGAGTGAGCCTCAACGTTGGGCCGAGCACCGGCAACGGCAACCGCTTACCCCGCCGTAAAGCCTGATACACGTTGATCGTGTCCTCGGCCACCAGATTAAGAGTGTCTTCAAGCCCGAGCGTCGCCGCCACATACATCGCGTGAGCAACATCGTCGACATGCACCAAAGAGAACTGTTTAGCCGGCGGCAGCGGCACCGGAACCAACGGCATCCGCAAG
Source organism: Acidimicrobiia bacterium (assembly GCA_963854565.1). Lineage (GTDB taxonomy): Bacteria > Actinomycetota > Acidimicrobiia > Acidimicrobiales > JAHEJN01 > CAWKZT01. The sequence goes on along the minus strand of CAWKZT010000013.1, from coordinate 10,368 downwards.
TAACGGGCCAACGGCGAGGGCAAGTGTGCACCGGTTACTGGTGCGCAGCGAAGACGGAACACCGATGCACCAATGTCGGCGCCAGCTTCACGCGTGGCAGCTTCAACTCCAGCCAAGATGGTGCCAAAACGGGTGGTGGGTGCGACAGGTGCGGACTCATCGGGACATTCGGAGCTGCCCTTACGACGGCCATACACCTCGAGGCCAGACCGTACCGCTAGGTGCTCGACTGTGCCGACCGAGCGACACGCGTCGAGGAGCGCTGCTGTACCACCTTCGGTACGAAACTCGGCTTGTTCGGGGGTGCTACGCGAATGCGGTTCGTAAATGCCCATGTGGACTACGACGGTCGGCTTAAAGTCGTGGATTACCTTGGACACCTTGACTCGATCCTGCGGATCGACATAGTGGTATGTGGCTCGCGACAGCATGCGGCGAGGTGGTTCGAGATCCATCCCAGCTATGGCATCAATCTTGTCGTCCGCTTCGAGATGGCGCGCCACTCGAGTGCCGATTTCGCCGCCCATTCCCGTGACAAAGACACGCATCGTTAGCCAGCCTGGTCGCTGGTATCGCTTACGGACGTATCAGAACCAGGGTCCATTGCAATGGGGCCTTGTTCGGGGCGCATTGTTGGAAACAAAATGACGTCGCGAATGGTCTGCGCATTGGACAACAACATTGCCAGTCGGTCAATGCCAATCCCGATGCCTCCGGTGGGCGGCAGACCGTAATCGAGGGCACGCAAGTAGTCCTCATCGACCACCATCGCCTCATCGTCGCCCGCTTCCTTAGCCGCGGTTTGGTCTTCGAACCTGGCGCGTTGTTCGTCGACGTCGGTGAGTTCGGAGAATCCGTTCAGCAACTCGCGCCCTGCCAAAATGGCTTCAAACCGTTCGGTATAGCCCGGCTTCGAACGATGATCGCGCGATAACGGTGAAACCTCCTTGGGGTATTCGGTAACAAATACCGGGCCCCAAAGATTTGCCTCGCAGGTCTTCTCGTAAATTTCAAGCAAGAGTTTGCCGGGGCCGTAGGCGTCCTCGAAGTGCACGTCGAACCGGTCACAAATGGCCCGCAGTTCGTCGATCGGCGTGGCAAGGTCGACCTTGACCCCAGCATGCTCCTCGATAAGTTCGACCATCGTTGCTCGGCGCCATGGCGCCGCCACATCAATTTCTCTGTCGCCGTACGGCAACACCGTCGAACCGGTGAGCTCGATGGCCAAGTGGGCAATGAGCTCCTCGGCGAGTGACATGGTGTCTTCCCAGTCGGCATAGGCCTGATACCACTCGAGCATGGTGAACTCGGGGTTGTGACGGGTGGACAATCCCTCGTTTCGGAAAACCCGAGCAATCTCGAACACCTTCTCGAAACCGCCTACCACGAGACGCTTAAGATACAACTCCGGAGCAATTCGCAAGTAGAGCTCTTGGTCGAGGGCGTTGTGATGGGTGGTGAACGGACGGGCCAACGCCCCACCTGGAATCGGGTGGAATGTGGGTGTTTCGACCTCGATAAACCCCTTGTCTTCGAGGAAACGTCGCGTGAGCGACACCATCTTGGACCGCAACACAAAAGCGGCCCGCGACTCTTCGGTTACCCACGTGTCGACGTACCGCTGGCGATAGCGGGTGTCGGCATCGTTGATCCCATGAAACTTGTCAGGAAACGAGCGTCGGGTTTCTGCGAGGGTTTCCCACTCATCGACCCGCACGGACAATTCGCCGCGTTTGGTCTTCATGACCATGCCGGTAACGCCGATCCAGTCACCGATGGAAAGTGCACAGAACTCGTCAAATCGGGGGGCATTCTTCGCCATAGCGAACAGCTGAATACGGCCCGTTCCGTCGTCGAGCGTCCCGAAGGCCAACTTTCCCTGGGCGCGTCGCAACATGAGGCGCCCGGCAATGGAGACACTGTCACCAGATTCGGAACCGTCTTCGATTTCTTCGTAGGTTTCGTGAAGATCGGCCGCGTGCGCAGACACGTCGTAGCGGTACGGCTGTTGGAAGGTCATGGGATCAGTTCTTGTTGTGGATGACACGCAAACCGTGCAGGGTGAGCCACGGTTCGATGTGTTCAATTGTGTCAGCAAAAGGCGAAATTAGTGGTGCGATTCCGCCGGTTGCGATGATAGTGGACTTACCAATTTCGGCTTCGAAGCGCTTGACCATGCCGTCGACCTGCGCGGCAAAACCGTACAAGGTTCCTGATTGGAGGGATTCGGCGGTGGTCTTGCCGATGACGTTGCGAGGCTCCACCATTTCGACTGCTCGCAAAGCTGCGGCACGATCAAACAGGGCATCGAGGCTGATTTCGATACCCGGGGAAATTGTGCCTCCGAGGAACTCGCCCTTATCTGACACGATGTCAAAGTTTGTGCCGGTCCCAAAGTCGACCACGATCGACGGGCCACCGTAGAGGTCGTAGGCCCCCACGGCATTGGCGATCCGATCAGGGCCAACCTCGCGTGGGTTCTCATACAGGACAGGCATGCCGGTCTTGACACCGGTACCAACTACGACGGGATCAAGGTCCAGATAGCGCTCGACCATGAGACGAATCGCCTGGGTAAAGCGAGGCACACCCGAGCAAACCGACACGCCTGTGATATCGCTCCAGCCCACACCCACAACATCGAACAACCCTTGCAACATGATGGCGAACTCGTCACTCGTGCGTTCTCGGGAGGTCGATATTCGCCAATGGTCGATGAGACCAGACTCGGCGGTGTCGCCCGTGGCCAAAGGGTCATACAGACCGATGACAGTGTTGGTATTCCCCGTGTCGATAACAAGCAGCATCGTGTCGTCCTAGTGGTCGGCGGTAACTACGGAACCAATATCGAGCCCGATATCAAGTACCGGAGCCGAATTGGTGAGTGCCCCAGAGGACATGAGGTCGATACCTGCGTCGGCATAGACCGCTACGGTTTCGAGTTTGATACCGCCGGACGCCTCCAGTAATGGACGCTTGGCACCAGCCGCAGCCATGGTGTCAGTGATTGTGACGCACTCGCGGATTTGATCCGGGGTCATATTGTCGAGCAACAACAGGTCGGCGCCGGCCTTGATGGCTTCGATCATCTGATCCAAGGTGTCGCACTCAACCTGGACGGTACGTGCTGGCCAACGGTCACGTGCGGCCTCGACAGCCTGAGCAACCGACATGCCAGTTAGGTGATTGTCTTTAATCATGACCCAATCGGACAGGTTGCCCCGGTGGTTGTGGCCACCTCCGGCTCGAACGGCGGCCTTTTCCAGAGACCGTAAACCCGGGGTAGTTTTACGGGTGTCCCATATGCGAGCCTTGCCACGCGCCTCGGCGACAAACAACGACACGCTCGTGGCGATACCCGATAAATGTCCCATGAAATTAAGTGCGGTTCGTTCGGCCACCAGGATTGATGCCAACGGGCCGCTGGCAATGCCAATGACGTCGCCCGGTTCGAGGATTGCACCATCACGCAGCAACCATTGCACCTGTACCGATGGGTCGACTTGGGCAAAGGTCTCGGCTGCGCACGGGATGCCCGCAAGGCGACCAGCCTCTCGGGCCGTGAATTGCGCCACGGTGGTTACACCAGGCGGCAAGATGGCGGCCGTAAGATCGCCCAGCGGTGTGAGATCTTCCGCTAGTGCCCGTTCGACGGCTGCACGGACATCGCCCGCGGGCGGTTCGAGCAGTTCTGGACGCATTATCCAAGGCCCCGCTGATCTTGCTTAAGGGCGGTATCAACCGTGAGGGCCGCGGCAATAACCATCAGGCGCAATGGGTCAGCCAGGGGGGCATGGACCTGCACAACGTAGTTGTCGGCCGTGGTGAACATTGTCTTGGCCAGACCTTCCCAAGTTTTTGTTACTCGCGCGACCTCGACCTCGTTGCCATCCTTGATCGAAAAGTCCCAGGCGCGCCAGTTCTCGGCGTTCAATGAACCGACCTTGGCGCCGCCGGCGAACATGCCAAAGCGAATCTTGCCGAACATGTTTTCCTGCACAATTTCGCCGACAGATCCACCAGCTCCATCGTTGATAATGACCTTGGATTTCATAAATTTGGCTGGTCGGGTAACCGCCAGCACGATGTTGCCTGCGGCATCAACGATCTGAAATTTGTGGGTCATGTATTGGTCGTAACTGGTCAGGACGCGTATGGCCTTCTTCAGCTTTGACTGGCCAACCTGGCGGATCATTCCGATCTGCGTTCCGTCGCCGTCGAAAATGGCGTACTCGCTGTTGACTTCTAGCAGCTTGGCCTTTTGGTTCACTACCAAGACCAACTGATCAAGTAAGGCTGCCCCAGAGACTGCACCGCCGGCCACGCCTGCTTTATCCAACTGTTTGGCAATCTTTGCTACGGACTGCGCCCCCTGCACCGTCTTGGCCTCACCTACCGGCTCGTCGGTGGACTGCTTCCCGTGTGATGACACGTTGGCTGTCCAGGCCGTGCCATCCCAGTAGCGATGTTCGTGTCGACCGAAGGGGTCGGGATACCAGTCGGCGGCGGGAGTGTCTGCGTTACTCATGCCCGCAGGGTACTCCCCCGTCGGTAACCCGTCCCGATCTGGGGTTCACGAACTAATGCTCATCACTTACCGCTGAATGCGCAGTTGTCGATGAGTCGGCTTGGACCAACTTTCGCGGCAACCAAAAGGTGGGCATCCTCCTCGACCTGAGCAATCGTTTGCAACGTGTCGGCGTCGCGCACCGCAACGTAATCAAGGGTTGCCCGATCCTCAGCCTCGACGACCGCCGACATAGCCGCTTCAATCGCCACAACCGATCGTTCCCCTGCTTCAAGCAGCGCCACCCCGGCGTCCAGTGCCCGGCGTAAACAAGTTGCCGCTTCGCGATCGGCGGCTTCGAGATAGGCGTTCCGACTGGACATCGCTAACCCATCAACTTCACGAACGATCGGACAACCGATCACTTGAATGTTGAAAGAGAGGTCGCTAACCATCCGGCGGATTACCGCCAACTGTTGATAGTCCTTCTCGCCGAAGTAGGCACGACATGGTCCGACCACGTTGAACAACTTGGCGACCACCGTGGCGACGCCCTCGAAATGGGTGGGTCGAGCGCCACTTTCGAGGCCGTCAGATAATCCGCTCACTCGTACCGATGTAACAACCGTCTCGGGGTACATCTCATCGACCGACGGCGCCAACAAAATCGAGACTCCTGCTTCGGCTGCCAATTCGCTGTCCGCAACAAAATCGCGGGGATAGGCAGCCAGATCTTCATTAGGAGCAAACTGCAACGGATTCACAAAAATTGTGGCAACAACCACATCGCATTCCGAAACTGCCCGACGCATGAGCGACTGGTGACCGGCGTGCAGAAACCCCATTGTGGGCACAAGCCCAACCTGTTGCCCTCGTGCTCGCGCCGAGTCGAGAAACGCTCTCGCTTGAGGGATGGTATGGACGGTGTACATGGCAGGTCCTACTCGTGGGGTAGGCGGTTAGCGCCCTTGGTTCCACGCGCTAGCCGTTCGGACTCGCGACGCATGGCATGGTACGTCTCACGTTCACTGTCGGGCAACGCCGCAATATGGCGGGCAATGGTGGCATTGTCACCCCGGGCCGCGGGACCAGTAAGCGCCCCTCGACTACCTAGCGACCGAACGTTTTCGAGGCTTCCCTCGGCCAGGTCGAGGTAGGCGCCCATCGGCATGTCGATCAACTCGGCGATACGTTGCACCTGACCCATCAACGCCACAAGATGATTCGCCGCGATCGTTGCAGCAGCGTGATACAGCGGACGAAATTGATCATCGATCTCGACCAACTGTCCATGGAAGGCTGCGCCGATGTCGAACATCATTTCGTCGCCAGCTACGGCAAACCAGCCGCCCGAAATCAGTCGGTGAACACCATCTGCCCCGGGAGGCAGAGCCATCAGCGGATGGAGGGATCCCCGGCGAGGGTGGGGCGCCAGGGCACCTAGACCGAGCGATCCAGCAACATGGGCTACAACGGTTTCGGGTTCGGGAATAATCTGTGACGCAATATCGGCGATCCGCGCATCGGGCGTCGTTATGAGGAGGAGATCGACACCCTGAGCCGCCTTCGCTACCGGATCGCCACGGTGCACAAGTCCAGCCACATCCCAACCCAACGAAACCAACGCGGCGGAAAACGCCAGACCAGCTCGTCCGGGACCAATGATGCGCACCGACGGCATTACAAATCGCCGACCAGTCGAACTTCGGTGAGGTCGTAGTCCTCCCAGTCAGACCCGGCCAGGTCGGATGCCAGGGACCCGAGAGGGACCATGACAAAGGCACGCTCAAACATGCGTGGATGGGGCACGACGAGATCAGGTTCGTCGGCGGTCTTCCCGTCGACCCACAAGACATCGACATCGAGGGTGCGTGGACCCCATCGGATTTCTCGCACACGCTGCGCAACATGTTCGAGGCGTTGACAAAGGTCGAGAAGTTGCCGGGGTGATCTATCGGTTTCGAGCTGGACAATTAGGTTGAAATAATCGTCTTGCTCGGGGCCGCCCACAGGGTCAGTCTCATACAGAGGTGATTGGCGGACCACATCGGGCATCGCGGCAATAGCAGCCCGGAGGTACGCGCGTTTATCGCCAATATTAGAACCTAAGGCGAGGAACGCCCGTGTCATCGGGTTCGACGAATCCTGACGCCGCACGTATCGAGCGACTCGGGCACTGGTGGTCGCAGCTTGCGTAGCTCGACCGTTACCGCCTCAGCGCGATCATACTTGAGGACTGTTTCGGCAATGACGGTCGCTACCCGCTCAATCAACACGAAACGACCGGTCTGGACCACGTCGGTAATGCGTTCGCACAGTTCGCCGTAGTTTATGGTGTCGCCCAGGTCGTCGGAGGATCCGGCCGTTACGAGATCGGCTTCGACGTCGAGATCGATCATGAAGGGTTGGCGACGTTCTTGCTCTTCGGGCAACGCCCCGCATATTGCCATGACGCGAAGGCCACGAATGCGGATCTGATCAGCCATCGGTACTGACCCAAGGTTCGGGACGTGGTTCGCACAGGCCGACCATAGCGCGGGCGTCGGGTCCCATCTTTCGTTCGAGCATACGCTCGACGACAGTGACCGCTTCGGTTACCTCGGGGACCAATCGATCCCACACCAGGTAAGCGCATACAAACCCGGTCATGAGGTCGTTCATCTCGTTGCCATGAATAATGATCTGTTCGCCGTGAGTAAGAAGCTTTTTAATGCCGCCGAATACTTCTTCGAGTCGGGGTCCAACATCGTCACCGGTGGCCAAAGGCCAGTGGTGGTAAGGCATCTTTTGCTCTTCGTAGGCCAAAATGTTGTGGTTCGCATTAAGTAACGAGATGACGTGGTCAAAATGATTTTGCTGGAGCCAGATGATTTCTTCTTGGCGGCGGACCCGTCGGTGATTAGTGCCAAACCCGCCGGGTCGCTCACAGATTGCGAAGCGATCCTTGAGAATCCAAGTGAAGTTTCGGGGCTCGATTCCTAGTGCCCATTTGCCTCGAAGTGGTCTGTCGACCATTGCCTAATCCCCCTGGATCGTCACGCCGTTGTGTCGCGTCCTGCCATCATGCCGCACGAATCATTAGATAACGGGCAAAACTGCCCTATTTTTTTACCCGGCCCACAATGTTTGTGGCTCCGACCGTCGCCAACACATCGTGCACCCGCACCACGTCGCAGCCGACGCTTGCGGCCCAAGTTGCCACCGTGAGCGAGCCTTCAAGGCGGTCGTCAGTATCGGTAGAGTTGACACCATCGGATTGCGCCAGCAACCGGCCAATAAACATCTTGCGGCTTGCCCCGATGAGAACCGGCCAACCTGCCGCACCCAACGCGGCAATGTTGCGCACCAAGGTGAGGTTGTGGGCCTCGGTCTTGCCGAACCCCAGACCAGGGTCGATCCAGACCCGTGGCGAACCGGCCTCGGTCGCCTCGTGCGCAAGTGCCCCGACGTAGCTGATTACCTCTCCCACAACATCCTCATAACTAGGATTGTCTTGCATATTTGCGGGCGTGCCAACAGAATGCATCGCCACATAACCAACGCCCATTTCGCCAGCGAGTCGAGCCAGCGTGCCGCCGACGTCGTTAACGATCATGGCACCAGCATTTACCGCCGCCACCGCCACTTCGGCCTTGGTGGTGTCGATCGACAGCACAGTATGTGGCGCGAGCGCCTGAACAACGGGCAAGATTCGTTCCAGTTCGGTTGCCACGTCGACACCGTGGGAACCAGGGCGGGTGGTCTCACCTCCGACATCCACAATGGCCGCCCCGTCGGCAATCATCTGCTCGCCATGAGCAATGGCATCGGATGTGGCGAAGTAACGGCCACCATCAGAAAAGGAATCGGGCGTCACATTAATGACGCCCATGACCTTGCAGCCAGAGATCCGATCCAAAGCAGAGAACATGGTCCGGAGGATAACGGTGCCAACACCAACCAGACCGCCAGCGAATCGCTACAAGGCAGTAATTCCTGCAAATAATTCGCCCAGTTCTTCGAGATCCAACGTTTCGTGCTCAATCAGCGCGTCGGCCATCTTGTCGAGCGTGTCGCGATGCGTGGTGAGCACATCAGTAGCGACAATATGAGCTGCTTCAATAATGCGGCCGATCTCCGCATCGACCTGCTCAGCGACGTCGTCACCATAGTCACGGTCGTGACCCATGCTCTTGCCAAGGAATACCTCGCCGCTTCGCTGGCCCAACTTCCGCAGGCCAAGCAGCTCACTCATGCCGAATTCAGTAACCATGGAGCGGGCCAGGTCTGTAGCACGTTCAATGTCGTCGACGGCCCCGGTCGTGACCTGATTGAACACCAATTCCTCGGCGGTTCGCCCGCCGAGCAACATAGACAGCCGCTGCTCCAGCGCCGGTTTGGTATGGAGGAAACGTTCTTGATCGGGCAGTGCCATTGTCCAGCCGAGCGCCCTACCACGAGGGATGATCGTGACCTTGTGCACGCGATCGCACTCCGGCAGAAGGTGACCTACAAGGGCGTGACCCGCCTCGTGATAAGCAATAACCCGTTTGTCTTCGTCGCTCATGAGGCGACTCTTACGCTCGGGTCCCGCAATCACACGATCAACCGAATTGGCAATGTCTGCCATGGTGATCGACGTGCGGCGTTCGCGAACGGTTAACAATGCTGCTTCGTTGAGTAGATTCTGCAGGTCGGCACCCGTAAATCCGGGGGTGCGCTGAGCAATGCGTTCTAGGTCAACGCCGTCACCGAGGGGTTTGCCCTTGGCGTGTACTTCAAGGATCTGCTTGCGACCCTTTACATCAGGGGCATCGATCACGATTTGGCGGTCGAATCGCCCGGGGCGAAGAAGGGCTGGATCGAGGATGTCGGACCGGTTGGTCGCGGCGATCAAGATCACACCTGTGGCAGCATCGAACCCGTCCATCTCGACGAGCAGTTGGTTGAGCGTTTGTTCACGTTCGTCGTGACCACCACCGACGCCGGCGCCGCGGTGACGACCCACAGCATCAATCTCATCAATAAAAATAATGGCAGGAGCAGTCTCTTTGGCTTGCTTGAACAGATTACGAACACGACTGGCTCCAATGCCCACATACATCTCAACAAAGTCCGAACCGCTAATGCTGTAGAACGGCACACCCGCCTCACCGGCTACGGCGCGGGCCAGCAAGGTCTTACCTGTGCCGGGCGGTCCGAAGAGTAAAACGCCTTTGGGAATCGCCGCGCCTAGCGCCGCGAATCGGTTGGGGTCTTCGAGGAAATCTTTGATCTCTCGAAGTTCTTCAACCGCTTCATCAGCACCCGCCACATCAGCAAACGTGACCGCAGAAGCATCCTGGTCGGGCTGGTAGGCAGTTGCCTTACCGAACTTGCCCATCTTGCCGCCGCCCTGCATTTGCGTGATGAAAAAGCCGAAAGCGCCAATGAGGATTATGAGAGGAAGCATGCTGTAGAGCAACGACTCCCACCGAGGGGTTGATTCGTGATCAACATCGATTTTGATGGCTGGGTCGGCATCTATCAACGACACCACGAGTTCGTCGCCGAAGTCTTTGATGTACTCGACTTTATAACGCGTGCCATCTTGCAGTTCGCCGGTAACACGACGAGATTTCTCCAAAATGTCGGCCGTTACGACGTGGTCCGCTTCGATTTCGGCTTGGAATTGATCGAGGGTCAATTCGTCGCGGGGCTCGTCGCCGGTGAAGACGGTCCATGCAATCACCGCCAGCGCAACAGCGATGACACTGACAAATGGGGCATATTTCGAGAGCTTCTTCACAGGACGAACAGAATAACGAGAGTTGGCATCATTTCTCGACCGGCAGAACAAACTTGCTATTAACTGTTTGTGATGTCCTATGGTTTGCAAATGG
>CAWKZT010000012.1:0-23414 GCA_963854565.1 Acidimicrobiia bacterium | reverse complement strand
CATCGATGTCAGCGGCTAGTTCGGCCACGTCGGAGAGAACGGTGACAGACTCGCCACTGACCTCGACGAAGCCACGGTGCACAGCCATTACTGTTTCGGTGTCGTCGGTGAGATAGAGCTTTACCCGATTGGTAGCTAGCACGCCAATGAATGGCACGTGGCCGGGCTGGAAGGCGATGTCGCCATCTACCGACCTAGCTACAACCATTGAGGCTTCACCAGAAAACAGTGAGCCCTCGGGGCTTACGAGATCAACCTGAAAAGGCATGTGTGATTTCCCTCAATCGAGAAGAACTAGGCGTTCTTCTGGAGTTCGATGGCCTTGGCCTTAGCCTCGTCCATTCCACCAACCATGTAGAAGGCCTGCTCAGGAAGATCATCGAGCTCGCCGGTAACAAGGGCTTCGAAACTGTCAATGGTGTCTTCGACCGAGGTAAACACACCGGCTTGGCCGGTGAAGATTTCGGCCACGAACATGGGCTGAGATAAGAAACGCTGCACCTTACGGGCTCGGTCAACAGTGATGCGATCGTCTTCGGAAAGCTCGTCGAGACCAAGAATGGCGATGATGTCTTGCAATTCCTTGTAGCGCTGGAGAATCTCCTGCACCTGGCGAGCCACTCGGTAATGGCGATCACCAACAACCTCGGGCTGCAAGATGGTGGAGGTGGACGAAAGTGGATCCACCGCCGGGTAGATGCCAAGTGACGCAATGTCACGGCTGAGCTCGGTTGTGCCATCGAAGTGGGTGAACGAGGTGAACGGTGCGGGGTCGGTGTAGTCATCGGCTGGCACATATACGGCCTGCAGTGACGTAATCGACTTACCACCGGTGGAGACAATGCGCTCCTGGAGCTCGCCCATTTCGTCGGCAAGGGTGGGCTGGTAGCCCACTGCCGATGGCATGCGACCAAGAAGGGTCGATACCTCGGAGCCGGCCTGCACAAAGCGGAAGATGTTGTCAATGAACAACAACACGTCTTGGCCCTGTACATCACGGAAGTACTCGGCCATGGTTACGCCAGCCAGCGCAACACGGAGGCGCACGCCTGGTGGTTCGTCCATTTGGCCGAAGACCAAAGAGGCCTTTTCGAGCACACCAGATTCTTCCATTTCGAGGAAAAGGTCGGTGCCCTCACGGGTGCGCTCGCCCACACCAGCGAACACGGAACGACCGCCGTGCTGGGTAGCAACACGGTTAATCATTTCGGTAATAAGAACGGTCTTGCCGACACCGGCACCACCGAACAAACCAATCTTGCCGCCCTCTTTGTACGGGGTAAGAAGATCGATGACTTTGATGCCAGTTTCGAACATCTTGGCCGATGGCTCAAGGGTGTCGAAGGCCGGAGGGGGACGGTGAATCTCCCAGTATTCGCCGATGTCGAGGTCTTCGGCGGGAACATCAAGGGGCTCGCCCATGACGTTCCAGATGTGACCTAGCGTGACGTCACCAACGGGAACACGGACACCATGGCCCAAGTTGCGCACGGGGGTGCCACGGGTAAGACCATCGGTCGACTTCATGGCGATAGCGCGGACACGGCCACCACCAATCTGCTGAGCAACCTCAGCCATAACAACGATGGTCTCGCCTTCGATTTCAATATTGAACTCGAGAGCTTGATTGATCTCGGGAAGGGAATCGGCGGGGTACTCCACGTCGATCACCGGTCCGGCGATTGATACAACCCGTCCCTCGGATGAGGTTTTGGTGGTGCTCATGATTGCTCCTGGCTGGCTACGGCGTACGCCGCTTCGAATATGTCATCATCGGAACCGCCGAGCGCCTCGGCGCCACTGACGATTTCCATGATTTCGGTCGTAATAGATTCTTGTCGGGCCCGGTTCATGGCTCGACTGAGTTTGGTTATGAGGTCTTCGGCGTTATCAGTCGCGGCCTTCATGGCACGCTGCCGGTTGGCATGCTCGGAGGCCGAAGCGTCGAGCAATGCGGAGAAAAGGCGGCTTTCGATGTAGCGAGGCAGCAACGAAGCCAACACGCCATCGGCGGACGGTTCGAATTCGTGCAATGACTTGGCCTCAGCCGCACCGCCACCTTCGACAGCAATAGTCTCGACGGATTCGAGTGGCAAGAAACGACGCATGACAACCTTCTGGGTACCCATGGAGATGAACTCCTGATACACGAGGATGACTTCGTCAAGTTCGCCAGCCTCGAAACGATCACGAACCGAGTCGGCTACCTCGCGAGCATTCTCGTAGGTGGGCTGATCGGTCATGCCGTCGTAGGCCTGGTCGATGTTGTAGTGGCGGAAGGAGAAGTAGTCTTTCGCTTTCTTGCCAATAAGGATCAGCGAATACGCCTGACCCTCAAGCTGGCGAGCCATGAGCTCGGCTTCAGCGGCGCGAATAACGGCGCTGTTGTAAGCGCCAGCCAATCCACGGTCGGACACGATGACGACAAAGCCAACCGTCTTGATCTTGGCACGCTTCGCGAGCAAAGGATGATTGGAGCCAGCACCGCCGGCGGCCAAATCTTCGATCACGCTGGTGATCTTGGTGGCATATGGTCGCGCGTTGTTAGCACGGACCTGAGCTTTGGCGACACGGGTCGTAGCAATAAGCTCCATAGCGCGCGTGATCTTCTTGGTTGACTGAACGCTCGAAATTCGGCGTTTCAGCTCCCGTTCCTGACCTCCAGCCACGAGTTTTAGCTTTCCTCGTCGCGAGTGATGTCTTCTTCGGGCAACGTGTTGTCGGCGTCGACCATGGCGGTCTCGGCGGCGGCCTGTGCCTTAGCCTCGGGGGCTCTCTCATCACCCTCGGAGCTTGAACCCACGAACTGCTCACCGAAGCTGCCAATGACGGCGTCGAGTTCGTCGGTATCGACCTTGCCGGTGTCGACAATACCGCGAAGCAAATCGGGGTTACGGGACTTTACCCATTCGAGCAAGCCAGTTTCGAAACTAAGAACATCTTCGACGGCAACGCTGTCGAGGAAGCCGTTGGTACCGGCGTAGAGCGATACAACCTGCTCTTCGACGGGCATCGGGCTGGAGATGCCTTGCTTGAGAAGCTCGGTGAGGCGGTAGCCGCGGTCGAGCTGGGCCTGCGACACAGGGTCGAGGTCGGAACCAAAAGCGGCGAACGCCTCTAGCTCACGGAATTGCTGAAGGTCGGACTTCAACGTACCCACAGCCGTTTTCATGGCCTTGATTTGTGCGGCAGAACCCACACGAGAAACCGAGATACCAACATCTACTGCCGGGCGAACACCGGACTTGAAAAGATCGTCCTGCAGGAAGATCTGACCATCGGTAATGGAAATCACGTTGGTAGGAATGTAAGCCGAAACGTCGCCGGCCTTGGTCTCGATTACCGGCAAAGCGGTAAGGGATCCTGCACCGAGCTCATCGGAGAGCTTGGCGGAACGTTCGAGCAAACGACTGTGCAAGTAGAAGACATCGCCGGGGTAAGCCTCACGGCCTGGTGGACGGCGCAACAGCAGCGACATCTGACGGTAGGCCTCGGCCTGCTTGGAAAGATCGTCGTAGATGACAAGGGCGTGTTCGCCGTTGTCCATCCAGTGCTGACCAATGGCACAACCGGCGTACGGAGCGAGGTACTTGAAGGGTGCGGGATCTGAGGCCGGAGCTACAACCACCACGGAGTACTCCATGGCGCCCATTTCTTCGAGCGTGGCCACAGTCTGGGCAACAGTGGAAGCCTTTTGGCCAATCGCTACGTAGATGCACTTCACACCAAGGCCCTTTTGGGCAAGCATGGTGTCGATACCAATGGTGGTCTTGCCGGTCTTGCGGTCGCCAATGATGAGTTCGCGCTGGCCACGGCCAACAGGAATCAGAGAGTCGATGGCCTTAATGCCGGTCTGCATTGGCTCGTGCACGGGCTTGCGACCCATGATGCCGGGAGCCTGAATTTCGAGGCGACGGCTGATGTTGCTGTTAAGCGGGCCTTTGCCATCGATGGGCTCACCCAGGGCGTTGATCACCCGACCGAGGAGGGCATCGCCCACATCGATCGAAAGAATTTCGCCGGTGGCACGAACTGGCTGGCCCTCGGCGATGTGGTCCACATCACCGAGAACAACAGCACCGATCGTGTCTTCGTCGAGGTTAAGGGCCAGGCCTACGGCGCCGCCTTCGAACTCGAGCATTTCGTTGACTGCAGCATTGGGAAGGCCCGATACACGGGCAATACCGTCGCCTACCTCAGTGATGCGGCCGACCTGGGTCTGCTCAACATTTGGGGTGAACCCTTCGAGGTTCTTACGCAGTGCTTCGGCGATATCGCCGGTGTTAATGGTCAACTCAGACATGGGTTGTCCTCTTCCTAGAAGGCTTCTCGCAGCTGGCTAAGCCGGCTGCGTACAGAACCGTCGATAACGGTGTCGCCAATGGTGGTAACAATGCCACCGACGACGCTGGGGTCGACGGAAACTTTAAGATCAATGTCGCTGCCAACTTGCTTCGCAAGGGCGGCAGAGAGTCGGGATTGCTGATCGTCGCTCAGGGCAACCGCCGAGCGCACGAATGCAACTTGACGGTCTTGGCCAGCAGCGCTGAGTTGCACTACATGGTTGACGATCTCGCCGAGTTCGCGGGCACGGCCCGCGTTCACGACCATCGATACAAGGCCGATGGTGGTGTTGGATGCCTTGCCATCGAGGAGATCTTCCACGATCTGGCTCCGACGACTGGCATCGATGGTGCGATCACTCAGGGTCATGGTGAGTTCGTTAGAACCCTCAAGAGCTTGATTGAAACGGAACAACTCGTCGGCGACACCTTCGACATCACCGTCGGCTTCGGCGATGGCCAGCATGGCTTGGGCGTAAGACTTTACGGCGGTCATGAGGTGGCTCCGATCTGCTCGATGTAGCTATCAATAAGCGAACCGTGGGTTGCATCGTTGAGGTTGTTGTTTACAACAGCCTCAGCGGCAGCAAGTGCCTGTGAAGACAACTCGTTGCGCAATTCGGCGGTGGCTTGCGCGGCGATGTTGGCGATGTCGGCAGCGGCACGGGTCTTGACTGCTGCGGCGTCGGTCTCGGCCTTGGCTTTGCCGTCGCTGACCATAGTGACAGCGGTGGATTTGGCGTCGGTGACGATTGCTTCGGCATCAGCGTCGGCGTCGCCCAACTTGGCGAGTAGAGCAGCCGCGGTTACGTCGGCATCGGCTTGTGCCTTGTCCGCCGCAGCTAGTTGGTCGGCAATGGCTTCGCCTTTAGCGGTGAGAGCCTTGCCAATAACCGGAAATAGCTTCCAGGCGAGAAGGCCAAAGACAATGCTGAATGAAATGAGTCCCCAGTAGAACTCTTTCATGTCGCCCGGCAAGAACTTGCCGTTGGGAGCTTCGGATGCAAGCGTTAACAAGGTGTTCATGCAGCACTTCCATCGAGGACGGCGTCGATTACCGACTGAGCGGAACCAGCATCTACGGAGGTACCGAGCACGCTGGCAGCGGCGCCAACCGCAACAGCGGAAACGTCGCTTCGCAACGAAGTGGCCGCAGCAGAGCGAGCCGTTGCCAATTCGGCGGCGGCACTCTCGTGGAGCGTAGCTACCTCGGCTTCAGCGGCACCGACCACAGCGGCACGGTGCGCTTCGATCTCTACCCGAGCAGCATCAAAAAGTGATGTAGCTTCGGTGCGAGCCGCAGCAATGGTGGCGTCGTAGGACGCTTGCTTGTCGGCGAGATCCGCGGATGCACCGCCCGCGGCATCTTTGGCCGCAGCAATTTTGGCCGCACGTTCGGCACGGGTCTTTTGCACGGGGGGAAGCAAGATGTACTTCATTGCGGCCCAAAGGGCCGCAAAGAAGATCAGGGCCCAAAGAAATTCAGCGCCACTCGGCAAAACCGGGTTGACAACTGCATCATCTTCTTCTTGGGGTTCTGCTTCGTTCTGCTCGACCGCGGCCTCATCAGCCTGGGCGAGAAGTTCCGCGAGGGTTAGTTCCTCGGGCACGTTGGCTCCTCGTAGTTCGTTCGTCGGACTCTGTTGACTTGACTTAAACGAACTTCAACAGAATGAATACAACAAAGCCGATGAGTGCAAGGGCTTCGGTGAAGGCAATACCAAGGAACATGGTGGTCTGAACCTGGCCAGCGGACTCGGGCTGACGGGCCATGGCCTGCACAGCTTGGCCAACAATGTAGCCAATGCCAATGCCCGGGCCGATGGCGGCAAGGCCGTAAGCGATTCCGGCACCGCCGGCGCCTTCGATCGACTTGGCCTCGTCGGCTGTGAATTCCTGGGCAAGACCTGCGAGTGATGCAAGAGTGCTCATGATTGATTTCTCCTAATTACTGGGGTTACTGGGTTGATTGGAGTTCTGTTTTACAGAAGGGGTACTGCACTAAAAGTTATACTGCGGGTACTGCGATAGTCGCCGAAGCGACTAGGACTTGATCAGTGCGCTGGGTGCAGCGCCCCACCGATATACACGGCGGCGAGGATCGAGAATACGAAAGCCTGAATAAGGCTGACACCTACCTCGAAGGCGGTGAAGCCCACTAGGCCAGCCAACGAAGCAAGACTTGGAACAATGAGCAGGCTGGCTTCGAAGGTAGAAATGACTAACACCGCGAAGGTGATCAACAAAATGTGACCAGCCAACATGTTGGCGAACAGACGAACCGCGTGGCTAAAGGGGCGCACGATGAAGGTCGACAGGAACTCGATGGGGGTCACCAAGATGTAGAGCGCCTTAGGAACACCCGGCGGGAACAACACCATCTTGAAGTAGCCAAGGCCGTTGTGCTTCACCCCTACGCAAATGAACATGGCCCAGGCAATGAGGGCGAGAACTAGCGGTGGACCCATGCGAGCGTTCATCGGCATCTGGAAGAACGGAATGACCTCGAAGAGGTTGCCGATGGCAATGAAGAAGAAGAAAGCGGTAAGCAAAGGTACGTACGGCTCGAAACCTTTGCCAATGCCAGGCTTGGCGATTTGCTCTTCGACAAATTCGATAGAACCCTCGGCGAAGGCCTGGACCTTGCCCGGGACCATGGCGCCCTTCTTGCCTGCGACAAGGAACAAGATTGTGGGGACCGCAAACGCGATGGCACAGATGAGTGCGATCTTGTTAAATCCAGCGCCCCATGCGGGCCACTCGACAACGTTTTCGATTGGGGGAAATTCTACCGCAGCGAAGTTCACCGAGTAGCTCCTTGTGAGTTGAAGAAGATGGAAATTACTTTGCTGACGAACCAGCGTCGGGCTTTAGCCCAGGGAATGCTAGCGACGCCGAGACGAAGCGCATCTCCCAAAACAATAAACCGAGGTGAGAAACGATAATTGTTAGCCCTAAAGCCACAAAATTTACCCAGTTGGCATCTTTTACCAACATGACCGCCAAAAAAATGAGCGCAAGTCGGATCAAGAAACCAAACAGAGTTGCACCCATCATGAGCGCAAGTGAGATTTTTGAAGCGTAGGCGATAAGGGCGGCAGCCATCAAAAAATTGACGATAATGATGGCGAGACCATAGGCCACCGATGCGGCCCCGTCGGTGCCCCAGATAGCAGCGCCACCTGAGATGAGAAACGGGGCAACCATGAGCCCGCGCTTGGCGATGTCGAGCGCTACCTCAGCAGCGGGTGACGGGCCCTCGATGCGCGCCAGCATCGGGTTGGGGTTTGCCGCGGTATTCATGGGCGCTGCTCGGCGAGTTGGCGCATCTTGTGGGTGTACCGGAAGTAGATAGATGCCGTTGCGCCCGCCAAACCAACAACCGCGAAAATGATCGTGAAAACCGGTGTGGTGTCCACCATCCGGTCAACCATGAAGCCAATCAACCCAAAAATCACGGCGCCAAGAACCAACTCATAGGAACCACTGCTGTGATTCACACTCTGCGTCAGTTCGCTTCGCTGCGAAAGGTCCAATGAAAAGCCTGGCGTGGAGGGACAAGGGGAAGATTCTCAATGGCACTCCGCCCTTGTGAATCGTTTCTCAATCTAACTTCGGGCCTAAGTGTCCGCAACCTCGTCGGCTGCATCGGGTAGCAAAAGCTCGGGATGTCCTTGCTGATGAAGACGACTGCGCATGCGTCGAGCCACCGGATGAAACATGGTGTATAACAACAATACCAACCCTGCTATGGCAATTAATGCCAGCAGTTGGCCTTCGCCGGTGTACGTGGGATACAGCACAAATGCCGACATAAGCGCTGTCCACAACCACAAGATTGCGACACTGCGTCGCTGGCCGAGACCCATGTTCATGAGTCGGTGGTGGAGGTGGCCTTTATCGGCCGTTGTCAGACTTGCTTTGGAGGTAGACCGTCGAATGATCGCAAACACTGTGTCGAACAAGGGCACGGCCAAAATGAACAAAGGTATAAACACTGGGGCGAAGAAAAAGTAGGTCTGTCCGGTGAACTCTTGGGTGGACCGACCCCCGACCGACATGGTTGATGCCGCTAACAACAGTCCCAGTAACAAGGCTCCCCCGTCGCCCATGAAAATACTGGCGGGGTGCATGTTGTAGGGAAGAAAGCCAACACACGCTCCCACGGTAGCTATGGCAATTAAAGCTCCCGGATTTCCCGCCGCGAGGACCCCCGCATCGGCTAACTCGACGGAGTAGAGGAAGAACGCAAATGAGCCAATGGCCACAATGCCGCCGGCGAGGCCATCGAGTCCGTCGATCAGATTAATGGCGTTCGTGAGCACGAGTACCCACACGACGGTTAGCAGAGCCGACCAGTCCGAGGACAAAACCAAGACATCGAGCCAAGGAATACGCAAAATGAACAGTCCCACACCGGCAAAGGACAAGACGCTTCCGGCCAGGACGATGCCCGCAATTTTTGCTGGAGCAGAAATGTCGCGCACGTCGTCGTAGAAACCCACGGCCCAAATCAAGCTGGCCGCTACCAAAATTCCGAGCGGTTCCGAGGCGGTTTCGAACACATCATCAAACCCGCCGAGGAGTGCCGCCACACCCATCCCTGCTGCGAACCCGGCCAACAAACCCGCTCCACCCAAGGTCGGCGTTGGTGCCTCATGCACGTGTCGGACATCGGGTTTAACAACAGCGCCAATGTTCCATGCCAGCTTCCGGACAAGTGGAACCACGGTGGCGGACACCGTCGCCGAAACAACGAACACGATTGCGTAGGCGCCCCATCCAGGATTCATCGGTACCTTTTTTGCATCCTGGTCCTAATAGTCAGATCAAATCGGGGTACGGCGTAAACTTTGCACACAGTGCTTCGACGTCTGCTCGAACCGATGCCAACTCAGCATCATCTTCTCGACCTCGTAATGCCCGAGCCAGCATCTCGGCGATTGTCGCCATTTCGGGGGTGCCCATTCCCTGGGTGGTCACCGCAGCGGTACCCACGCGAAGCCCACTGGCGACAAACGGTGACCGAGGGTCATCGGGAACGGTGTTCTTGTTGAGTGTTATCCCAGCCGCGTCGCACGCAGCCTGGGCAATCTTGCCAGTGAGATCTGCGTCAAATGTGCGCAGGTCGACCAGATTTAGGTGATTGTCGGACCCACCACTCACCAGACGGAAACCCTGACCGGCCAGCGCCGAGGAAAACGCCTGCGAGTTCTCAACCACGTTGGCGGCGTAGGCAGCAAACGCCGGTTCTTGTGCCTCACGGAACGCCACCGCCTTGGCAGCAATGACATGTTCCAGCGGACCGCCCTGCAGACCAGGGAAGATCGCTTTGTTAATCGCCGCCGCGTGTTCGTCGGTGGACAAGATGCAGCCACCACGGGGGCCACGGAGCGTCTTATGGGTCGTGAAGGTGACGACGTCGGAGTACGGAACCGGGTTTGGGTGAACTCCCCCAGCGATGAGACCAGCGATGTGAGCGGCATCAAACATGACTAGAGCGCCGACCTCGTCAGCAATCTCGCGAATGATGACCGGATCGATCTGCCGGGGGTATGCGGTTGCTCCGGCGACGATCATTTTGGGCCGGTGTGTCTTGGCCAGATCGCGCATTTGGTCGTAGTCGATACGTTCGTCGCTTGCTCCGACGCCATAACCAACAAAGTTGTAGAAGCGCCCACTGATATTTACCGGTGATCCGTGGGTGAGGTGCCCGCCATGATCGAGGCTCATGCCTAAGACCGTGTCGCCTGCTTCGAGCAATGCCAGGTAGACCGCAACATTTGCATTGGCACCAGAGTGCGGTTGAACATTGGCCGCTTCAGCACCAAAGAGTTCGCATACCCGAGAAATCGCTAAAGACTCAACCTCGTCGGCCACCATGTTGCCGCCGTAGTAACGACGACCGGGATATCCCTCGCTGTACTTGTTGGTCAGCGATGACCCCGTAGCTTCCATTACCGCGGGAGAGGCAAAGTTCTCCGAGGCAATGAGTTGCAAAGTGGTGTTTTGTCGGCGATCTTCGGCGTGAAGAAGACCAAACAATTCGGTATCGCGATCAGTAGACCAAACCATGGCGAGTTCCTAGAGACAAGTCGAGATTGTGACGGGCTGTCAGCGACCAGATCCTAGTCATCGCATCGCCTGTTGCGACAGCAAAATTGCGCTATGAGAGGAGTCCGTCAAGCTTTTGTACGCGGGCTGTGTGACGCCCTTGGGCGAATGTCGCGGCCAGGAACGCATCGAGCGCCTCTTTGGCGACCTCGGGACCGATTAATCGCTCGCCGAAGCAGATCACGTTGGCATCGTTGTGCTCACGAGCTAGATGCCCCGCAGTAACGTCGGTGACCGTTGCTGCTCGGACACCTGGAATCTTGTTCGCCGCCATCGAAATACCAATACCACTGCCGCAAACGGCTAGCCCGAGTTCGGCTTCGCCACTCACAACGGCACGGCCAACCGCCGCCCCAAAATCGGGATAGTCGACACGTTCGGCGGTGTAGGTGCCTAGGTCATTAACCTCGTGTCCAGTATCTCGCAGATGCGCTATGAGTTCGTTCTTCAAAGAAAACCCGGCGTGATCTGAGCCGGCAGCGATTCGAGTCATGATTAGGTTTCCTGTTCGTAGACAGTGAGCGGTCCATTGAGCAGGTCGACAAGGCTGTCAACCAGGCCTTCGATCTCGGCCGCAGTGCTTCGATAAACCTTGGCTGATTTCTGCCATGGGTCAGCAACTTCCCACTTGCGGTTAGAGCCGATGTAGGGGTGAGGCGGTCGGAAACTATCCAAACGCGTAAGCCAGGACGAAAGGTTCTCACCTGGATTCGGCGGATGCTCGGTGCCGCGATCGATGAGTTCGGGCAGCATGTAAATTTTTGACCGATAACCCGGAGCAAGCCGGGCGAGGTCACGCCCATGGCCAAATTCCATACCGAGGACGAGATCGGCTTTTTCCACCAAACCCGCATTAACCAGGCGCGCCCGGTGATCTCGAAGGTCTAACCGGTAGGTATCCATGACGTCAACAGCGTGGGAAGGCGACACTGAACCTTGGCCAACGAATCCGCCCGAATCCACTAGTACGCCGCGAAGGCTGAGACGGTCGACAATAAACGCCTTAGCCATGGCGGAACGACAGATGTTCCCGGTGCAAACGACAAGAATCTTGATGGGCCGATCCTAGATGAATTCTGGGGCAAATCTTCGGGATCAGCTTGAACCCGAAGGAACCAATTGACTATTCGGGCGCGTTCTTTGCGTGCTGTTCGATTTGTTCAGCCGAGATCGGCCCGGATCGAAATACCACAACCGTTGGTGAGACCGCCGCGACCGTAGACGGTTGGCCGGAACGGACCCCGCCATCGACCACAAGATCAACCACACCCAACAACCCAGCGGCAGCAGACTGCGCATTAGTGGGAGTTGGCTCACCGTGGCAATTGGCACTGGTGGTGGCCAATGGGCCGGTGTGCCGCGCAACATCGCGCACAAAGCGGTCTTCGGGGCATCGGACACCGATCGTGCCATCGATCCCTAAGGCACTCATTGGCCGATCGGTAGGAAGAACCACCGTGAGCGGTCCAGGCCAGAACTCATCAACAACTGCGCGTGCCGCCCCCGTCATGTCACCAATTTTACTCGCCTGTTCGGTATCGGCTACCAGCACCGCTATCGCCATGGCAGCAGGACGAGCCTTTAACACGCGTATACGCTCGATCGCGGCCGCATCGTCAATCCGACAGGCCAACCCGTACACCGTGTCCGTGGGTATGACGATCACCCCACCCGCATCGAGGACACGCACCGCCTGCTGCAAACCGTGGTCATCAGCCAACACCAAATTTGGGGCGGATGCAGGTGCAACAATCGAAAGGTGTGATTCGGGCCGTCGGGCCACCAAGATGCGATCGCGACCTGCAAGGTCCGTGTGCGTCGCAGTATCAACAAGTCCGGCCTCGGTCGCCAGTCGGGTTGCTCGCTCCAGTTGATGCGGAGCCATCTCAAGGACCACAGCTCCCCCGGGCCGAAGCCAGTCCAACGCAGCGTTAAGTACCGCCGCTATATCGGCAAGCCCCTCGTCGTCGGCTAGCAAAGCCATGGATGGTTCCCAATCGGCGACCTCGGCGGGTAGTTCTTCCTGGGGTGAGACATACGGGGGGTTCGACGCAATGACATGAAGTTCACCGCGCAGTCGTTCGGGGATGGCACTAAACCAATTGCCCTGCGCCACTGTCACTCGAGTAGCAGCGCGACCTACACCGGCCAGGTTCGCCCGCGTAACGGCCAGCGCTTCGGGAGAGACATCGGTCAGCACAACTTGAGCGGCGTTGTGCTCGGTAACCACCGATAGGCCAATTGCCCCGGTCCCTGTGCCCATGTCCACGACCTGTACGGGTTCGTCGCCGCGTTCTTGCCGACTGATTTCGGACAACACCACATCGACCAGGACTTCTGTCTCAGGTCGAGGGATCAAGACCCTACGGTCGACCATTAGGTCAAGGGAACGGAACTGCCAATGGCCAAGAACGTATTGGATTGGCTCACCCTTGAGACGACGAGCCAACATGGCGTCATAGTGAGCCACTCCGCGCACCGTGCAAAGCGCATCTAGTCCAGTGAAGTATTCGGCCCCCACGTACCCCGACGCCTCTTCGACAAGCCAGCGGGCTTCGAGGTCAGGGGCCGAAACTCCCACAGCGGTGAGATGGACAATGGCTTCGTCACGGAGTTCGCGCCACGCGATTGTGCCGTCGAGATCGTCGGTGGGTTCGTCCGGCCCAGCCATGGATCAGCTATCGGCTTCGTCGCGTAACTGCCGCTCGCGAAGGTCTTGCATCATGGCGTCGTTAATGTCGGTGAGGTCACCGTTCATGATCTTGTCGAGCTTGTAGATCGTGAGACCAATGCGGTGGTCGGTAACCCGATTTTCTTTGAAGTTGAAGGTTCGAATCTTCTCGCCTCTACCACCCCCACCAACCTGGGATCGACGCGCATCAGATAGCTCGGCGGCTTGCTTATCTTGTTCGGCTTTGAGCATACGGGCACGCAGGACACGCATAGCTTTGGCCCGGTTTTGGATCTGGCTCTTTTCGTCCTGCATCGCCACCATGATTCCGGTGGGCTTGTGGGTGATGCGCACGGCCGAATCGGTGGTGTTCACTGACTGACCACCCGGGCCCGAAGAACGGTAGACGTCAATTTGTAAATCGTTTTCGTTGATTTCGACGTCGACTTCCTCGGCCTCGGGGAGGACGGTTATAGTGGCGGACGACGTATGGACTCGGCCCTGGGTTTCGGTGGCAGGTACGCGTTGCACACGGTGTGTTCCGCCTTCGAAGCGCATGCGGGTCCAAACATCGGGCCCCTTGAACATGAAGGTGACGTTGTCGAAGCCTCCCATCGCAGACTCGCTGGCCGACAGACCCTCGTATTTCCAGCCCAGAGATTTACCCCAGGACGTGTACATGTCGTAGAGGTCGCGGGCGAAGAGGTTGGCTTCTTCGCCCCCCTCAGCACCACGAATCTCAATGATGACGTTCTTGCCGTCATTCGGGTCGGTGGGTAGGAGGAGGATGCGTACTTCGTCCTCGGCGCGGAGGATTATGGCTTCAAGCGAGACGATTTCTTCGCGCAAATCGTCGGCGTCCTCGCCGTTGGCCTCGCCCAGCATCTCGCGAGCAACTTCGATGTCTTCGCTGGCTGCCTCGAACTTGTCCCAGACGGTTACGAGTTGCCTGAGTCGGGTGTAGCGCCGGTTGACGTCTTGGAATCGCTTTTGATCGGCAATCAGTTCGGGATCACCGAGGCTGCTCTCCACGTCTTCAAATTCTTGACGTAGGACTGCCAGTCGGGGTGCTAGTTCGCTCACCGTCCGAGGGTACCTGTTGTTACCAAGCGTCGATGTACCGGGCGCCACGAGCAATAGGCTCCGCCGCGCTAAGGGACTGCATTATCCATGTTCGTGTTGCCGCCGGATCAATCACCGCATCGAACTCAAGGTGAGCGGCACTTGTAAGAGCACTCCCGCGCTCGTACATCCGAGCCACAGCGGTGTCAAAGGCCTGTCGACGGTCGGATTCATCATCGATGGCGGCTAGTTCGTTCTTCATTCCTAATGCCACCGCGCCTTCGAATCCCATACCGCCAATCTCACCGGTGGGCCACGCAACGGTTGCCACGGGAACGTGCAAGTTTCCCCCGAGCATTGCCATCGCCCCTAGTCCGTAGGCCTTCCGGACGATTACGCCGACGATTGGGACAGTGAGATGCGCACCCGCCAAAAACAGACGCGAGACATGGCGCACGTTGGCCCGCTCTTCTACATCGGGTCCAACCATGAACCCGGGACAGTCGCACAACGAAACCAATGGCACACCATGCGCATCACATAGCTGGAAGAACCGCGCCGCCTTGTCGGCCTCATCGGGTCCGATTGCTCCGGCTTGATGCTGTGGATTACTGGCGGCTATACCAACGGTTCGTCCCCCGATTTGGGCTAATCCGGTGTGGATGGCTGGGCCGAAGTCGGGTCGGAGTTCAAACCATGACGAGCCATCACTTAGTGCCTCGATAATCGGGACCATGGCGTACGTCTGACGACGGTTGTGGGGCAACGCATCCCTGAGTAACTCTTGGTTGTCAATTTCGCCGGCAACGATTGTGCCGGTGAAATAGCCGAGGTATTGCTTCGCTGCCGCCACTGCTTCAAAATCATCGGCCACGATCAGATCGACGACACCATTGCGGGCTTGGACATCCATCGGCCCGATTTGTTCGGGCGTGAAAGCCCCGAGACCGCCGCCTTCGATCATCGCCGGGCCGGCCATACCGAGATTGGCGTTCTCGGTGGCGATGATGACATCGGCTACTCCCGCAAACGCGGCACTCCCGGCGAAACACCGACCGGAAACAACCGCTACGACTGGTACCTGGCCGCTAAGGGCCGCCAGCCGCGCAAAGCTCGTGATTTGCAGACCCGCAGTCATGATGTTGCCGGCATCGGGGTCATAAGGTCGCCCGCCGCCACCCTCAGGGAAGAACACCACCGGCAGATCGTCCCGCTTGGCAATTTCAAGCAGCCGATCGATCTTGTGGTGATGCCAGTAGCCCTGCGTCCCGGCAATCACGGTGGCATCGACAGCCAGCATTGCTACCGCAACGCCATCAACTTTGCCGACGCCAGTGATTATGCCATCGGCGGAAGTTTTGGACCGCAAGTCGTCGAGATCGCGTTGCCCCCGCTGGGCAGCCACGGCTAGCCCGCCGTATTCAAGAAAGCTGTCGACATCGCAAAGCTGGGAGATATTCTCGCGAGCGGTTTGTTGACCACGAGAACGCCGCTTGGCCACGGCATCGGGGCGGGCCGCGTCGGTCCGCAGTGCATCGACCTGTTTGAGTTGCTCAAATAGTGGGTTAGTTCCGCTGGTCGAACCCAGCGTTTCGTCAGAAGTCCTGACCGCGTTGACGGGGACCGAAACCTTCGTACTGGTGTCGATCACGATCAGTTGATCGCCTACCTCAACTACCTGGCCTGGCTCTATGTCGATGTCGGAAACAACACCATCTACCTCGGAGATGATCGTGTGCTCCATCTTCATGACATCGACGATCGCGAGCGTGTTGCCGGCGGCGACAGCATCGCCAACGGCAACAGGAACGTGCATGACTGTCGCCGTCATGGGCGCAACAACCGGGTGAAGGGGCATCAACGAATAGTAGACGGGCCGCGCCTGCGGCCCATCAGCACGGTCAGTTACAGGTACTTCGGAAGTTCGGCGGCAACCTCTTCGGGTGTGACCATTGGAGCGAACCGCTGGACCACATTGCCTTCGCCATCAACTAAGAACTTCTCGAAGTTCCACGTGATGTCGCCGGTTTCACCTTCGCCGGGTTGTGCGCCCTTAAGCATGTTGTACAACGGGGCGGCCCCATCACCGTTAACTTCGATTTTAGAGAACATAGGAAAGTTGACGTCGAAATTTTCGGTAACGAAGGTCAGAACTTCAGCATCGGAGCCGGGTTCTTGAGCACCAAATTGGTTGCATGGAAAGCCGAGGACCTGAAAGCCGTCGGTGTCGTTATGAAGCGTACGCAGACCTGCGTACTGAGGCGTAAGGCCTCAAGCGCTAGCGACGTTTACGAGTAAACAGACGTCCCCACGAAACTGGTCAAAATTAACTGACTCGCCCGTGATGGAGGTCATTTCCAAATCATGAAATGTTGACATGGCTCCATCATGGCAGATCTTGACCACAAACAGTGCGTCAAGTGCAGCACTGAGTCAAAACCTGCTGCCTTAACGAAAATAGTCCACTTTTTCCTTTTGGCGACAGCGGACCTAGGTCGTGGCCAGCACTCGCACCGGTAACTCACGAGGACCGCGGATCTGGCCAACCGACCAGCGCACATCACCGTCGAGTTCAAAGGAAGGAAACCGCTTCACAAACTCTTCGATCGCTATCCGCAATTCGAGACGAGCAAGATTTGAGCCGAGACAACGATGAATACCGAGGCCAAACGCCGCGTGACGGTTTTCTTCACGATCGACGATGAATTTGTCCGCGTCTTTGAAAACGGCCGGGTCGCGGTTCGCCGCCGGAAACGGCAAGAGCACCCACTCGTCAGCTTTCATGGGACAACCATGGAAATCGTGATCCTTGGCGACCAAACGTGCCATCGTTACCGGAGCGTAGGCCCGTAGGAACTCCTCGAGCGCAAACAACATGACCTCGGGTTCGTCGGTGAGTCGCTGCAGATCTTCGGGATTGGTTGCAAGGTGCCACAGCGACGAGCCAATAGCACTCCACGTGGTGTCGATGCCCGCAACCAGCAACAACACAATGGAGCCACGTACGTGCTCCATTTCTAGTTTGTTGCCTTCGAGTTCAACGTTAAGGAGGTACGTGGTCAGGTCGTCGCGCGGGTGCTCAATGTGCTCACGCACCTGCACATCGAGGTAGGCGTCAAGTTCTCCAAACGCCTCCATACGCTCCTCGAGCGGCTCATTGACCTGCTCAACAATGCGGTGCACAAATGTGCGGAAAATGTCCTCGTCTTCGGGAGGGAAACCGAGCATACGCGCAATCACGTTGACCGGAATGGACTGCGCATATTGCAGTGCTGCGTCTACTACCGACTCGCCTGGTTCGATGTCACCCATCTTGTCGAGCAACGTATTACAGAGCTCGCGGATGTCGTCCTCCCATGCGGCAATTGCCTTAGGTGAAAATGGAGGTAGCAGCAAGCGGCGGGCCATCTGGTGAAATGGTGGGTCGCTAGTAATTGGTGGTGCAGGTCCAACCGGTGGCGGAACCTCGGGCCGACCCTGGCTAACGATGATCCCCTGACTGGTGAAGTTTTCAGTGTCGTAGGCAACCTCGTGTACAAGTGCGTGAGTAATCGGGGCCCACATGCCGCCGTAACGATCCGAGTGAGCGACCGGACAGCCGCCCTCGCGCAGATCGTCCCAAATCTGGTGGGCATTGGCGTTGTATTCGGGGTCGGCATGATCGAGATCGGTTTCCCAATCTTTGACTGGACCGTAAACGCTGGCCATTAGGCATCACTCGCTTCGTCTTCGACAATGGTGATAGCGAACTCGGGACAGTTGGCTACTGCCAATCGGGCTTGGTCTTCTTGGCCCGGAGCCACGGTGCCATCGGCGATTACCACTGCTTCGCCGTAGTCATCGACATCAATGAGATCGGGGGCTAACGCGTAACAACGGTTATGGCCTTGGCAAAGCTCGGAATCAACATGCACCTTCATGAGCGAGACCATAGGACACTGACAGTGTAAGTCCAACATCGTCTACGATTGCAGAATGGGATTCTCTCGTGAAGAGCTTTTGACGTACTACGACAAGACCGTTCCCGATCTTGTTGGCCCCGGCCTTCGCCTTCTAATTGTTGGTATTAATCCCGGGCTCTGGACCGCTGCCACCCAAACGCATTTCTCCTACCCTGGCAACAAGTTCTACCCTGCCCTCGACGAGGCAGGTCTGACCGACTGGCCGGTCAACCCGGCCGCCGGAATGACCGATATCGATCGCGACATGGTCATTAGTCGCGGCATTGGCATTACCAACATGGTTGCCCGGGCCACCGCCCGCGCCGACGAACTCTCCAAACAAGAAATGCAAGCCGGCGGGCGACAACTTGAGGACTTCGTCGCCCAGCATCACCCTGATGTTGTGGCGGTAGCTGGTTTGGGGGCATACCGAACCGCCTTTCATCGCCCAAAAGCCAAGAAAGGTGTCCAGCCGCAAGGCATTGGTGACGCGACTGTGTTTCTGCTTGGCAACCCATCTGGTCTCAATGCGCACGAAACCGTCACCACCCTCGCCGATCAATTCCGCGAGGCCGCTGCCCTAGCCGGCGTGAAGCACAACTAACCAACCACAACTACCAACGTCTACAGGGAGTGGTTCCCCAGCGCAGATTGCACCGCAAGGCGCGAAATCCGCACCAAATCCAATGTGGCTGCATGAGCTAGCGAAACCCAGGCAACCTGACCGGTCGAACCGTCCACCTCAAGCACTTGGGGGATCCCTGGCCCTGCCTCGACGTTGAACACGATTTGTTGCACATGAATCGGAACCTCACCTTGATCTGAGGTGTAGGACACGTTGAATGCGAAGGTCTCGCGAACAACGGTTAACCCTGTCTCCTCGTTGAACTCGCGTTCGAGCGCCTCATCCAACGACTCACCCCAGTCGACGCCACCACCCGGCAAACTCCACCGCCCGGCCCCTGGGAACCCCGAGGCCAACTGCACAAGGAGAATCTCATCGCCGCGAACTGCGGCTCCGTACACGCCGACCCGCGACCTACGCACTGCTTGTTCGGTCACAGGTTTAGAACTGACTAATCACTTCGGCCGCAAACTTTTCGTACTGCGCATGCCGTCCATCAGCATGCTTGCCCAACGTTGTCCCGAGCAAAATGAATTCATCAAAACCATCGGCTTGGTATTGGCCAATCTGTTCAACTAACTCTGCGGGGGTACCCACAATGGCCCGACCAGGCTCAGCGATCTCCCGATACTTGGCAAGAGTCTCAGGATTTTCGGACATGAACACCAGCGCTTGTACAGACTTCCGCATCGACTGAGGATCGGTACCAACTTGATCACAAGCCCTATGGAACAACTGCATTTTTTCGGCCGCTAGCGACGGTTCGCCCCAGGTGTTCCATTCCTGAGCGAAGCGAGCAGTGGCCCGCAACATACGCGGCGACGCGGTACCAACAACAATTGGCAACTGATCCTGAACCGGACGCGGTTGCGCAGGTGCATCAGCAAACGAGTAAAAGGCTCCGTCGAAGGTGGTTCGCTCATTGTCAAGCAGCGACCGAACGATCTCGATTGCTTCCTCGAAGCGACTGACGCGAGGACCAGGCGCTTCGAGATCAAACCCGTAGGCATTGTGTTCATTGATCTGCCAACCTGCCCCCAGACCTAAAACAAAGCGACCGTTGGAAACTTGATCGATGGTCGCGGCCCGCTTCGCAAGCAACGCCGGATGGTGAATTGAGGTAGGCGAAACCAATGGCCCTATGCGTACCCGCGAGGTGATGGCGGCAATGGCCGGAAGGATCGACCATGCTTCATAGATGTCGCCATCGATGATCGACAAGTCGCCGGTATTTGGCATGTAATGGTCAGCAAACCAGACCGTGTCCCAGTCGCCTGCATCGGCAAGTTGCGCCAAATCAGCGACTTCGGACCATTCATATTCACTAGGAATCCACATTGAGAACTTCATAGTGCGGACCTTAGTTGGTGGTCTTGCGTCTAGACGAGAGCGGCAGCAAACTCTTTGTGGGCACACGTACCCGAAGCGGTCTGGGTCATGATCTCAACACCGCCGTCGGTCACGACCATGGTGTGTTCGAACTGAGCCGAGCGGCAGCCGTCGGAAGTAACCGCGGTCCAGTCATCGTCCCAAATTTCGCCAACCTGCCACTCACCCAGATTAAGCATTGGTTCGATGGTGAAGCTCATACCGACTTCCATTGGCAGCGTGAATCGTTTGATGTAGTAGTGCGGAATCTGCAATGAAGTGTGAAACTCGGTGCCAATGCCGTGACCAATGAAGTCCTTCACGACACCCAATCCGTGTTTGTCGGCATGGGTTTCGATAGCCAGGCCGATGGCGTTGAACGGTGCTCCAGGTCGAACCTGATCGATGGCGAGATCCAGCGACTTGAGTGTCTCGCGGACCAACATCTTGTTGGTGCCGGTGACGTCACCGACCAAGACCGTGCACGATGTGTCGCCATGCACGCCGCCAATGTAGGAGGTGATATCGCAGTTGACCGTGTCGCCCTCTTGGAGTTTACGACTATCGGGAATCCCGTGACAGATCACTTCGTTAACCGACGTGCAAACCGACTTCGGAAAATGCCGATACCCCAAGGGACTGGGGTAGGCGCCATGACGAACGTGCGCCTCGTGGGAGATTTGGTCGAGTTTCTCCGTAGTGACCCCAGGCGCTACCGCCGCGCAAACCTCAAGCAAAATTTCCGCAGCAACGGCTCCGGCCTTGCGCATCCGGGCGATCTCATTGGACGTCCGTACCGGGGACGAAACGGATGGACCAGGGTCGCCACCAGGAATGTAAGGCGGCCGCTCAATGCTGAGGGGAACCATACGCATCGGCGATACCAGCCCGGGTTCCATCGCAGGCAGCGACGGACCGGAGGCGTACGTAGCTTTTTCCCTCTTGCGCTTGCGCTTGGCCATTGGCGTCCTCTTGTTAACCGTGAGCAACCCAGGCTAGTGGTGCCCGCCGCTACCAAGCAATGTGCGTCATGGCCCGAGCAATTAACTTTTGGGTTGGCTATAAAACGACCGTAGATCTTGCCTAGTTTTCGACTCCGCCACCGGGGAACATTGCCTGCAAACGGCGCATGCCACCAATCCAACGTTGTCGATCGGCACCTTTTCGCTCGGCATACTTCGCCACCTCAGGATGCGGCAAGATCAAGAACTTTTCGTCACGCATTGCTTGCACTACACAGTCGGCCACGAACTCGGCGGAGATGAGGCCGTCGGTGCCGGCCACGCCACCACCTTCTACTCCTTCGGTCATGGGTGTCGCGACGGCTTGCGGACACAAAACCGACACCTTGATTCCCTGTTCGCCATGGGTAATCGACAGCCATTCTGCGAACGACACGGCCGCAGCTTTTGTGACGGAATAGGGTGCCGACCCAATCTGAGACAGCAACCCCGCGGCCGACGCGGTACTTAACAGATACCCATCGCCACGATCAATCATCGAAGGCAAGACCGCACGAGCGGCATGAATGTGTGCCATTACGTTGATGTCCCAGATATTTTGCCAGTCTTCTGTGGCCACCTCGGCCCCACCCATCGTAAGAATCCCCGCGTTAGAGAAGAAGATGTCGACCGGACCAAAATGTTCTTCGGTCTCGGCCACCACACGCTCTACTTCGCTTTGCTGACCCAGGTCAGCGACAACCGCATGCGCGCCTAGCGAATCAGCCACAACCTCGAGTCGGACTTGGTCGATATCAACTAACGTCAAACCGGTAACCCCGCTCGCGTGAAATGCCCGAGCGACAGCTTCACCGATTCCCCCAGCCGCTCCAGTGACAACAGCAACCTTGCCTGCGATTTCCATTTGAACTCCTTGGGGTGACCGCCCCATCGTTTTGAGGTCTCCAGTGTGCGCGACGGGCCTGTCTTTCTCAAATCGCAGCGTAAAGATGATTCAGGGATTGAGGTAGTTCACAGCTCGGCTCGGCTAACTTGCACGGATGGCCGGAGGATCTTCCAAAGCAATCATCGCCGCATTCTTCGCGAATCTCGGTATCGCAATCGCCAAGCTTGTTGGCTTTGTCTTCACCGGATCAGCGTCAATGCTCGCCGAAGCCGTACATTCAGGTGCCGACACCGGCAACCAGGCCTTACTTCTACTGGGCGGTAAGCGGGCCCAGAAAGCGGCGACGGAACAGCACCAGTTTGGGTTTGGACGCGAACGCTACTTCTGGGCATTCGTTGTCGCCCTCGTCCTCTTTTCTCTCGGCGCCGGATTCGCTACTTTTGAAGGCATCAGCAAAATCCGCAACCCCCATGAGTTGGAGGGCCTTTGGTGGGCGGTGGGCATCTTGATCTTCGCTATTTTGCTAGAGGGTCGTTCATTTCGGGTGGCGATACAAGAGTCCAACAAGGTCCGTGGCGCAGCGAGTTGGAGCACCTTCATCCGCCGGTCTCGTAGTCCTGAACTTCCCGTGGTACTTCTGGAAGACTTCGGCGCCATCATTGGCCTGTTTATTGCGTTGGCCGCGGTACTGATCTCGGAAATAACCAACAACCCGATCTGGGACGGCATCGGCACGCTGGCCATCGGCATCTTGCTCGGAATCATCGCCATCGTGTTGGCCATCGAGATGAAGAGCCTCCTCATAGGCGAGGGCGCCACCCGCGATCACTACGACAAAATTTGTTCGGCCATCTTGGGCACCGACCATGTCCAGAGCATCATTAACATTCGCACATTGCACCTTGGACCCGACGAACTCCTCGTTGCTGCCAAGGTAGATTTCAACGCTGGCTTATCGGTACCTCAGGTGGCCGACGTCATTGATTCCGCCGAGAAGGCCATCCGGCACGCCGTTCCTATCGCTCGACTGGTTTACCTCGAACCCGACCTATACGAGGCCGACCATGTGGCCCGCGTGGATCATGCTCCCGAGGGCGAAGCGCCTCACAAAAACCAGTAGTTATTGCGACGGGCGCGCGCTGCCCTAGAGTCGCGCTGTCCTAGAGTTACGCGCATGTACCGCGCCTTAGTCCTTAACAAGACCGACGAAATCTTCTCGGTCGAACTCTCTGATCTCGACAACGACACTTTGCCCGAGGGTGATGTCACCGTCGAAATCGAGTACTCCACGCTCAACTACAAGGACGGCCTTGCCCTCACGGACTCATCCCCGGTTGTGCGCGTGTGGCCCATGGTTCCCGGAGTCGACTTGGCCGGGACAGTTTCGTCGTCAGAGAACGAAGCGTACGCGGTAGGTGACCGCGTGACCGTCAACGGCTGGG